>JBALTK010000018.1:0-28596 GCA_036964385.1 Sulfitobacter sp.
CTTCGTATGAGGCAACAACCATCGGCGCATCGCCCGCCGCCGCAATCCGCTTGGGATCAGCGATATCCACATGCGGCATCACCTGCCGCTGCACGTCATAGACGTCGAGCGAGCCATAGTGTCCCTGCGGGTTCTTGCCAAACTTGCAATTGTTGAAAAACACGCCGCCACTTGCTGCCTCAGGCGCATTGCGCATCAGCCAGTCAATGATTGCGTGGTTGCCAGAGCGGCGCATGCCAAACACCTGCAAGGCGCAAACGGGGGAAAACCCCGACTGCTGCCATGCTGTGCTGGTCTGCGCCGCAACTGTCACTTTTAGTATACCCGCGCTTTCGGTGCGATTTTCTTGAGGTCAATCCCGCCGTCTGCATGCTTGCTCAGCGGCTCAAGGTGAACGGGACGGAAATCAAGCGCCGCTGCGTCACCGTCGAAACGGATCAGGCTGTGCTTGCGCCAGTTTTTGTCATCACGATCAGGATAATCCTCATGCGCATGTGCGCCACGGCTTTCCTTACGCGCAGCTGCGGCAGTGATCGTTGCAACAGCGTTTGGCATCAGGTTAGTCAGCTCAAGCGTTTCCATCAGATCAGAGTTCCACACCAGCGAGGTGTCGGTGACTTTGAGGTCCGCCATTTTGGCTGAAACGCCCTTCATCTTCTCTTCACCTTCGGCCAGCGTTTTGTCCGTACGGAACACGGCCGCATCGGCCTGCATGGTCTGCTGCATCTCAAGGCGCAGCTCGGCAGTGGGCAAACCACCCTTGGTGTAACGCAGCGCGTCAAAGCGGGCGAATGCCGCCTCGATCGAGGCCTTGTTTGGCGTAGGAATAGCAGATTTCGGGTCCACGATTTCGGCTGCGCGAATTGCTGCCGCGCGACCAAATACCACGAGGTCGATCAGGGAGTTGGAACCCAGACGGTTCGCACCGTGAACAGACGCGCAACCCGCCTCACCAACAGCCATCAGACCAGGTGAAATCGCATCAGGGTTTTCCGCAGTCGGGTTCAGAACCTCACCCCAATAGTTGGTCGGGATACCGCCCATGTTGTAATGGACTGTCGGCAATACTGGGATCGGCTCTTTCGTGAGGTCAACGCCCGCAAAGATGCGCGCAGATTCCGAGATACCCGGCAGACGCAGGTCCAGAGTTTCGGGCGGCAGGTGGTTGAGGTGCAGGTGGATGTGATCCCCCTTCTCGCCAACGCCGCGCCCTTCGCGGATCTCCATCGTCATGCAGCGCGAGACAACATCACGGCTCGCAAGGTCTTTATAGGTTGGCGCATAGCGCTCCATGAAACGTTCGCCTTCGGAGTTGGTGAGGTAACCACCTTCCCCGCGCGCACCCTCAGTGATCAAACAGCCTGCGCCGTAGATACCTGTCGGGTGAAATTGAACGAATTCCATATCCTGCAACGGCAGACCCTGACGGGCCACCATGCCGCCGCCGTCACCTGTACAGGTGTGGGCAGATGTGGCGCTGAAATAGGCACGGCCATAGCCGCCTGTCGCCAGCACAACCATCTTGGCGCTGAAAAGGTGCATCGTGCCGTCATCAAGCTTCCAGCAAAGCACGCCCTGACAGACGCCGTCCTCGGACATCACCAGATCAATGGCGAAATACTCGATATAGAATTCTGCGTTATGCTTGAGCGATTGGCCATAAAGCGTGTGCAGGATCGCGTGACCGGTCCGGTCAGCCGCAGCACAGGTACGCTGTACTGGCGGGCCTTCACCAAATTCCGTTGTGTGACCACCAAAGGGGCGCTGGTAGATCTTGCCTTCTTCGGTGCGCGAGAACGGAACGCCGTAGTGCTCAAGCTCGTAAACCGCTTTGGGTGCTTCACGGGCGAGGTATTCCATCGCGTCGGTATCGCCCAGCCAGTCAGACCCTTTTACGGTATCGTACATGTGCCACTGCCAGTTATCCGGACCCATGTTCGACAAAGACGCCGCGATACCACCCTGCGCCGCAACCGTGTGCGAGCGTGTCGGGAACACTTTGGAAACACATGCTGTCTTGAGCCCCTGCTCCGCCATGCCAAGTGTCGCGCGCAAACCCGCGCCCCCTGCCCCTACAACAACAACGTCGTATTCATGGGTCTCATATTCATAAGCAGCCATTTCGCGCCCTCTTCAATGTTTGGGACCCAACCGAAGAACGGTCACGACCCTATCTATGTCACCAATGCCCTCAGGCATCTGAAATCCGGTAGTCCTATCAGCGGAGCGAGCCGCCAGTCTGGTATGATTTAGCATGGGCGGCGGAAACGCACAGGGGCATCCGCCACGCCATATGTCGCACCCTGATTACAGGGCCAAACGTGCAATCGCAAAAATGCCAACCGCCGCAGCGCCATAGCTGATGCAGGTCATCAAAACGATCGAAACCTTTTGCGCCAGCCCGTGCACATAATCCTCAAGCAGCGTTTGAACACCGTCGTTGAAGTGCTTGAACGTAACCAGAATGGTTAGCGCTGCAATGATCGCAGGGAATGGACGACTGTAGTATGCGACGATCTCTTCATAAGTACCGCCCAGCGCCGAGCCGAACGTAAATACAAAAAACGGCAGCAGGATCAGCAATGCGACCGAACTGATGGTCATGGACCAGTGATGCGCCGTACCCGACTTGGCGGAGCCAAGACCCATCGCGCGTTTGCGGTCTGTCAAAAAAGCCATTCTATTCTCCTCAAACCACAATAACAGTGATCAGCGTCAACAGAACCGAACCACCGATACAGGCCCAGCCCAGCTTCTCTGCTGTCTCGATGTCCATCATCACTGCGTTGTCCCAGATCAGATGCCGAACGCCGGCCAGCGTGTGATACCACAGGCCCAGCACAGAGAAGAACATGATCAGATCACCGAACCAGCTGGTCAGAAATCCGTTTACGAAATCGAAATAGGCGGGTCCGCTCGCCGCAGCGAGAAACCACCAGACAATCAGCAACGCCGAGATCAGCATGGCATTGCCCGTGATCCGCGTCAGAATGGATGTCATTGAGGTCAACTGTGGGCGGTAAATCGACAAGTGTGGCGAAAGGGGACGATTGCCCCGGTTCACATCGGCCATATCAGGCTCCTTTGTGGCTACTTGCCACTAGTACTAGCGTATTTTTCGGCGCTGTCACGGGGACAAGCAGGCAGATGCTCGGGTGTTTGCGCTATTTCTATCGAAAATTATCGCAGTGCAGCATATTTGTGATCACAGAATTATGCCTGTGATCACAGCGCGGCGACTCACCTACGCGAACGCCACAAAAAAAGGCGCACCCTCGCAGGCACGCCTTTCAAACTTCAATCTGGTATCGCTTAGGTCAGCGAGCTGTCGATGCCTTTGCACGCGTCGACGAGACCTTTTACGGCGGTCACTGAACTGTCGAACATTGCTTGCTCGTCTTTGTTCATCTGGATTTCCACAACTTTCTCAACGCCACCGGCACCGATCACTGTTGGAACGCCAACGTAAAAGCCGTTCAATCCATAAGCGCCGTCAACATAGGCAGCACATGGCAGCACACGCTTTTGGTCTTTGAGGTATGCTTCGGCCATCTCGATCGCGGAGGTCGCAGGCGCATAGAACGCGGAACCTGTTTTCAACAGGCCAACAATCTCGGCACCGCCATCACGGGTACGCTGAACAATCGCGTCCAGCTTCTCTTGTGTGGTCCAGCCCATCTTCACCATGTCAGGCAAAGGAATGCCCGCAACGGTGGAGTAGCGCGTCAATGGCACCATCGTGTCACCATGGCCGCCCAGAACGAATGCAGTCACATCGCGCATGGAGACATTGAACTCCTCCGCAAGGAAATGACGGAAGCGTGCCGAATCAAGTACACCTGCCATGCCGCAGACTTTTTCGTGTGGCAGACCAGAAAATTCGCGCAGCGCCCAAACCATCGCATCAAGCGGGTTGGTGATGCAGATCACAAATGCGTTCGGTGCGTGCTTGGCAATACCTTCGCCCACGGACTTCATAACTTTGAGGTTGATGCCGAGCAGGTCATCACGGCTCATGCCGGGCTTACGTGCCACACCAGCAGTCACGATACAGACGTCTGCGCCAGCAATATCAGCATAATCGGACGTGCCGGACATAGCTGCGTCGAAGCCAGCAGACGGGCCGGATTCGGCGATGTCGAGGGCTTTACCCTGTGGCAGACCATCAGCGATGTCGAACATCACTACGTCGCCCAGTTCTTTTACAGCTGCGAGGTGGGCAAGGGTGCCACCGATGTTACCCGCGCCGATCAGTGCAATTTTGGCTCTTGCCATTGTGCAGTACTCCATGAGGTTTGCGTTGGGAGGGGGGATAAACCCATCGGCCCCTACACGCAAGATGACTGATGCCAAAGGAGCGGACATACGAAAAAGCCACCCCCGAAGGGATGGCTTCCTCTCGTCAAAGATCAGGACTGCAATCGCGAGATACCAGCCCCGATTTTATCCAAGATTACATGTCGCCGCGTTCAAACGCTGGCGCTGCTTCAAGCTCTTCCTTGGAAGATTTCACGACCAAGAAGAAATCATCGCTGTCACCTTCTTCGCTAACGATGCTGATCGCGCTCATCGGAACGGACACGTCACGTTCGCCAATTCCGATAAAACCGCCTACTCCGAGGATCACGGCAGATACTTTACCGTCTGCGGTCACGATGATGTCGTTGATCTCGCCGATGTCATCCCATTCGGTTTCTGCGCCATCAGCCACAGCCATGCTTGCATCCATGTCGCTCTCGACGTTGTAGATACGCATACCGATCAATTCGGAGGCGAACAGGTCGGTCGGTGCAGCCTGAACAGAACCAATTTCCATGTTCGCGACGGCCTCGGTTGTCGCTGCCGTATCCGTCATTGTTGTAGTTTCGGTTTCGGTCGTGGCGGAATGGGATTCAGCAAAGGCTGGCGCGGAAAGAGACATGATGATGGCGGTTGTTGTAAGGAACTTTTTCATTTTGTGTACTCCGTTAAGTTTCTGCTACCACTTGGTAACTTCTGCAAAACAAACTCCTAAAATTCGAAAATTGTTCCTCGTTTTTCCTGAATTATATATTCCCGTTTCGAGGGAACCATTGCCATCGACAGAAGTTACTATGCGCAAGTTTTATGTAGCGAAAACCCATCCTCGATGCAGACCGTCACAGCCCAAAGCACAAAATTAATTACCAACACATCCACATCACAGAACTACCGCATCCCTGCTTCAAAACTGAGTTAGCCCAAGACTGCATTCAGGCCCTCCCACAGGGTAAAGCCAAGGTCGGCGATCCAAATCAGTGGTTGGTCCCCTGCACTCTACCTGTCATTGATAACGGCATCCATGCGAACTCAAGAGGCACCCATGCTCATTCTCGACCTTTGGTTCTTTGCCATCGCCGGACCTGCCGTCCTCTTCGCGGGAATATCAAAGGGGGGATTCGGCTCTGGCGCGGCCTTCGCCTCTGCCTCCGTGCTCGCCCTTGTTGTCGATCCCGGCCTTGCCCTCGGCGTCATGCTGCCCCTGCTGATGCTGATCGACGCGGCATCGCTCAAACCCTACTGGGGACGCTGGCACTTGCGCGAAGCGTTGTTGGTCATCGCAGGCGCACTTCCCGGTGTGGCCATTGGAGCCGCGCTCTACCGCATCGCCTCCCCCGATCTCTTGCGCCTGCTCATCGGCCTCGTCTCCATCGGCTTTGTCGCATGGCAGATCAGCGTCAAACGCGGCTGGCTCAAGATGGGAACAAAGCATATGCCAGATGGCGCAGGCCTTGTCGCGGGTGTCGCCGTAGGCTTCACCAGCTTCGTTAGCCATGCAGGCGGCCCAGCCGCCGCCGTCTTCCTCCTGTCGCGCGGCCTGAGCAAAACAGGGTATCAAGCGACCTCTGTCCTGATCTTCTGGGCCGTCAATATCGCGAAATTCATTCCCTACGCGTTCCTCGGCATGTTTACCTTAGAAACAGCGCAGGCGAACCTCGTCCTCGCCCCCTTCGCGCTTATCGGTGCATGGCTCGGCGTGCGCGCGCACCGGATTGTGCCCGAGCGTGTATTCTTCGCCCTCACTTATGTCGTGCTAACCATTACAGGGGTCAAACTCATTTGGGACGGTCTTACCTGATAACGGATTGCCCTAGGCGTCATTCCCCTTTGCAGGTAACGCCTCGGCCACTTCTTCAAACGACTGCCCTGATGCTACAAGGCAGCTCACCCCCGTTGGCATCGTCACCAGTATCGTCCAGCTTCCTGTCTCATCACTCGCAAACACCTCGACCATCGCGTTGTTAGAACCGATGCCCACCGATTGCCGCGTCTCACCATACCCGCTGGCCAACCGCTCAACCACGGCAGCGCGCGGCCCACAATTGCGCTGCGACTGCGCCTCCGCTTGTGATGTGCCCGCCAGATACAGTGCCGCCGCAGCCGTGAGTGCCGCAAGATGAAGAATTTTCGCTGTCCGTGTCATATCCATGCCCTTCCAGTGTGTCCGAGCGCTAGATCCCAACGCCGCCCAAGTGTTTCAATCCGTTGCATCCGCATCCCAAGCCCAGCGCATTCAACACCCTGATCCTGCTCCTCCAGCCCTCAAAACGAGGTTAACGCAGCGTCCGCCCCCCGTTGCGCGCCAAGTTTCGCCGCACTGCGGCAGGATTTTACTTGAACTTTTCGCGTCAAAATGCCCCTCTGCGCGCAACATTATTGCGCCACCAACACTCCAAGGAGCCACTCCATGCCCTCGATCTCCCGCCCCCTTCGGTCCGTCCTCTATATCCCTGGTTCCAAACCACGCGCTCTCGACAAGGCCCGCGGCCTGCCCGCAGATGCCATCATTTTTGACCTCGAAGACGCCGTAATACCCGAGGAAAAAGTTGCCGCACGCGCCACATTGGCCGAAGCGTTGGAAACAGGCGGCTATGGCAACCGCATGAAAATCGTCCGCATCAATGGCCTCGACACCGAATGGGGCGCAGACGATGCAAAAGCGGCTGCCAGCATGGGCGCGGACGCGATCCTGCTGCCAAAGGTCAGCAGTCCCGCCGACCTCGATGCGCTCGCGGCCATGACGGGCGACATTCCCCTCTGGGCCATGATGGAATCACCACTTGGCATGCTCAACGCCGCAGCAATCGCCGCCCATCCGAAACTCCAAGGGATGGTTATGGGCACCAATGATCTCGCGAAAGAGCTGCAAACACGCCCTCGCGCAGATCGTCTACCGATGATTACAGGTCTCGGCCTCTGCGTGCTCGCGGGCAAAGCTTACGGCATCGCGCTGATCGACGGCGTCTATAACGCATTCAAAGATGACGAAGGCCACCGCGTTGAGTGTGACCAAGGCCGCGACATGGGCTTTGACGGCAAAACCGTGATCCACCCCGCACAACTTGATGTCGCAAACGAGGCCTTCTCCCCCTCCGAAGCCGAGGTCGAATTGGCCCAACGCCAGATCGCCGCGTTCGAGGAATGCGAAGCCACCGGACAGGGCGTAGCGGTCGTAGACGGTAAGATCGTCGAGAATCTACATGTTGCCACCGCACGTGAAACACTGGCAAAGCTGGATGCAATCAACGCCCTCAGCTCGGAGTAGCTTCATGATCCTTCTTATCCTCGGCCTCATCCTGTGGACCGCCGCCCACTATTTCAAACGCCTGATGCCTGATCAGCGGGTTGCACTCGGCAAACCCGGCAAAGGGATTATCGCGGTTGCAATCGTCGCCTCATTGATCCTGATGATTGTCGGCTACCGCATGGCAGCATTCATTCCCGTCTGGAATCCGCCGTCCTTCTTTACCGGCATCAACAACCTGCTGATGGTCTTGGCCCTCTGGGTCTACGGCTCCTCAGCGGCCAAGGGTGCCAAAGCATGGCCCGCCTATAAAACCCGCCACCCGCAACTGCTCGCAGTGAAAATCTGGGCGCTGGCGCACTTGCTCGTCAACGGCGACCTCGCCTCAATCCTGCTGTTCGGCGGCATTCTGGCATGGGCCGTAGGGTCCGTGATCCTCATCAACCGCGCAGAGCCTGAGTGGACAGCCCCCGCACCCGCAGGCCGTCCAACCTATATCCGCCTCGCTGTGATCAGCCTCGTAATGTTCGTTGTCATTGCCAGCATTCACATCCTGCTCGGCGTAAATCCCTTCTCCTGAAAGGTCGAAATCCCATGAAGCTCTACCGTTTCCTGTCCGAAGAAGACACGTCCGCCTTCTGTCACAAAGTCACCGATGCGCTCAACAAAGGGTGGGAGCTCTACGGCTCTCCCACCCAGACGTGGGACCACGCCGCAGGAATCATGCGCTGCGGTCAGTCTGTCGTGAAAGAAGTCGAGGGCACCTACACCCCCGAAACAAAATTGGGAGCACACTAACCATGGCCACCAAAACCAACGCGGGTAACTTCTTTGAAGACTACTCCATCGGTCAAATCCTCACCCACGCGGTACCGCGCACGGTAAAAATGGGTGAGCGCGCACTTTATCACGCGCTCTACCCTGCACGCCACGCGCTCTATTCCTCCGATCAATTCGCTCAGGACTGCGGTCTGCCGTTCAGCCCGTTCGACGATATGATCGCTTTCCACGTAGTCTTCGGCAAATCCGTCCCTGATGTTTCGCTCAACGCCGTGGCGAACCTTGGATATGCCCAGGGGCGCTGGCTCCTGCCCGTCTGGCCCGGAGATACGCTGCGATCCGAATCCGAAGTTATCGGCCTCAAGCAGAACTCGAACGGCAAAACTGGTGTGCTCTATGTGCGCACCCGCGGCCTGAACCAGCACGACGAGACGGTGATGGAATATGTCCGTTGGGTCATGGTCCGCAAACGCGACGTTGATGCACCCGCCCCCAAGGCTGTCATCCCCGATCTGCCAGACGCGATCAAAGCTGCCGATCTGGTGATCCCCAAGGGCCTCGATTTCACTAACTACAATTTCGATCTCGCGGGAGAGCCGCACCGCTTTGCCGACTATGAAATTGGCGAGAAAATTGACCACATCGACGGTGTGACGATCGAAGAAGCCGAGCATATGATGGCGACTCGCCTGTGGCAAAACACGGCAAAGGTCCATTTTGATACCTCTGCCCGCCCCGATGGCTCCCGCCTGATCTATGGCGGTCACGTCATTTCAATGGCCCGCGCCCTGTCGTTCAACGGTCTCGCCAATGCGCAAATGGTCGTTGGCCTCAATGGCGGCGCTCATGCGAACCCCTGCCTTGCAGGCGACACTGTGCGCGCATGGTCCGAAGTTCTCGACAAAGCGGAAACATCCGCCCCCGGCGTCGGCGCAATCCGCTTGCGTCTTGTGGCGACAAAAGGTGGCGAAGCTTTCGATCTGCGCGGTGACGATGGCAAATACCTGCCGACCGTCCTGCTCGACCTCGACTACTGGGCACTGATTCCACTCTGATCTGATGCATGCGGGCAAAAACCCGCATGCAATTTGACCCTAATTTTCGAAAGAAATGCGCGTTTTTCTCGCTGAAACCCGCCTCCTTCATGAATTTCCCCTAAACAATTTCACATTTGTGATCACACGATTAGACCGTGTGATCACAAATGTCATTTTTGTCTGGATTTCTTGATCTAGCTGCTCAATGCTGTTCAGGAAAAATTACGCAATCGGCGTATACCACGCATAAACTGAACCAAAGACGGGACCGTCTCTTATGAACATCCATGAATACCAGGCAAAAGCCCTCCTGCGCAGCTACGGCGCACCAGTCTCCGATGGGCGCGTTGTGCTCAAAGCCGAAGACGCTAAATCCGCCGCCGCCGAATTGGGTGGACCTCTCTGGGTGGTAAAGGCCCAGATCCACGCAGGTGGCCGCGGCAAAGGTAAGTTCAAAGAAGAAGGTGCTGGCGAAGCTGGCGGCGTACGCCTGACCAAATCCGTGGCCGAGGCCGCTGAAGAAGCCAAGAAGATGCTGGGCCGCACACTGGTCACACACCAGACAGGCCCCGCAGGCAAGCAAGTCAACCGCGTCTACATCGAAGACGGCTCCGGCATCGAGACTGAATTGTACCTCGCCCTGCTGGTTGACCGCGAAACATCACGCGTCGGTTTCGTCTGCTCCACCGAAGGCGGCATGGACATCGAAGAAGTTGCAGCCTCCACACCCGAGAAGATCATCAATTTCTCCGTAGATCCCGCCACAGGTTTCCAAGCGTTCCACGGCCGCCGCATCGCATTCGAACTGGGCCTGACTGGAAAAGCCGTCAAGCAGTGCGTGTCCCTGATGGGTCTGCTCTACAAAGCGTTCCTTGAGCGCGACATGGAAATGCTGGAAATCAACCCGCTGATCGTTACTGACTCCGGTGATCTCAAAGTGCTCGACGCAAAAGTCTCCTTTGACGGCAACGCAATGTACCGTCAGCCCGAAGTGGCCGAACTGCGCGACGAGACAGAAGAAGACAGCAAAGAACTCGAAGCATCCAAGTATGACCTGAACTACATCGCCCTAGACGGCGAAATCGGTTGTATGGTGAACGGTGCGGGCCTTGCGATGGCCACCATGGACATCATCAAACTCTACGGTGCCGAGCCTGCAAACTTCCTCGACGTTGGTGGCGGCGCTACCAAAGAAAAAGTAACCGAAGCGTTCAAAATCATCACCTCCGACCCACAGGTCAAAGGTATCCTCGTAAACATCTTCGGCGGCATCATGCGCTGTGATGTGATTGCAGAGGGTGTTGTTGCAGCTGTGAAAGAGGTCGGCCTGAAAGTGCCACTCGTCGTACGCCTCGAAGGGACCAATGTTGCAGAGGGCAAAGCCATCATCAACAACTCCGGTCTTGACGTAATCGCCGCCGATGACCTCAAAGACGGCGCACAGAAAATCGTGAAAGCCGTCAAAGGCTAATCGGAATGTATGCCGCTTGTGCCCCTGCAACACTCTGTCTGACCGTCTCTTTGGCGGCGGGCAGTGCTGTGGCGGCACAAGACGCGGCATCTGTTGGCAAAGCTTTTGCCGACCATTGTTTCAGCCCCCATCTCACGGCTGAAACAGCCCAAACCCAAATGGGCCCCTCTGGCGCACGGATCGACTTCTACGACCTGCGCCCCTTCTCCGCCGCCACCACTTCCCCCGTGACAGGGCGCGCTGCCACAACAGGCACTGACCGCCGTTGCGAAGTGGCGTTTGACGGTATCGACCCGACAACTGCATTCAACTGGCTCAGCACCGGATTGAAGCAGGAGGGTCTGATCCACAAAAAAGCCGAAGTGCCTGACGATTTCACACACCAGGACGGCATGACCTTCATCGCAGCCGCCCAACTGAACCCGAACCGCATTGCGGTGGTGCAGGTTGGCGTGCGCGGACCCTCGGACATGCCCGAGACATTTATCAACGTGGAACGCCTGACCCTGCTGGACGAGGCCAAGCAATGAGCACCCAAACCTCTCCACGTGACGGCCTGATGGTCCTGCTCGCTGCTGGTGCTGTGTTTGCAGCAATTGTGGCGGTCGCCCAGATCCCCCTCGGGACCCAAAAGGCCCTGCTGGTCGAAGGCGGCCTAATCGAGACGTTATCCGCAGTCGGGTACGCCATCTGCATCGGCCTAATGCTTGCGTTCTGGGGTCTTCGCGCCACGCTCACGCGCTGGTACGTCGTCGCTATGCTGGCGCTCTTCGCCGCGCGCGAACTTGATATGGACAAACGGCCCTTTACAGAAGGGTTGCTGAAATCACGCCAGTACATCGGCGACACCGTCCCCGCAGGGGAACGCATTGTCTCGGCCATCCTGCTGCTGGCCATAATCGCCACCGTTATCACATTGTTGTGGCGTGAAACTGGCAAATTCATTGCCACACTAATGCGCCGCCACCCCGCCGCCGTTGCCACTCTGGCAGGGCTTTTACTCATCGTCGGCACCAAGATGATCGATGGTTTGGGGCGCAAATTGGCCCCCTATGGAATCGAGTTGAGTGAAGGCCTGAACCAGTCTTTAGCCGTCATCGAAGAAGTCGGTGAGTTCGGCATACCGCTCATGTTTGCCATCGCAATCTACCTTTCCGCTACTCGCAAAGTGGAGACGGTCTGATGCAAACGACCTCACAGCCGTCCGTCCGAACCGACAGGAGCCCAATAATGACAATAACATCCTCATCTATCAAACGGGTACGGACAGCTGTTTCCGTCGCACTTTGCGCAGGGCTCCTCGCAGCCTGTAGCACCGGATCGACCGATCTCACGGGTGTGCGTTCATCCGCACAAGCGGTCCATCCTGCCGACACCGTAAAACGTGCACCTTCACGTACCGCATACCGTGGCAACCGCCTGTCTGTGGCCCAAGCGACCAAATTGTCCAATACGCTTTTTGACCGCTACTGCCTGAACAAATCCAGCGCCCGCGCAAGCGAGACAGCCCTGCGCCGCTCAGGCAAATTCAAAACACCCAGAACCATCACACCAGGCAATGCACGCTATGTAATCTATCCATTGGCCGACGGCACACGCGGTGGCGTGACCGTTACCTACAACAGCGTCGGCGGACTGCGCTGCAGCGTCGGCATCCAGAACATTGGCCCCAATCTGTACGAAAACGGCAGAATAACGCGCCCCTGATACAACAGACATAAATCGAACAACTGTGCCGCGTCACGTGACGCACACTTTAATGAAAGAAGGACTACCATGGCCGTACTTATCGACGAGAACACAAAAGTAATCTGTCAGGGCCTCACCGGCTCACAGGGAACGTTCCACACCGAGCAGGCGATTGCTTATGGCACCAAAATGGTCGGCGGCGTCACCCCCGGCAAAGGCGGCCAAACGCACCTTGACCTGCCCGTGTTCAACTCCGTTCACGAGGCGCGCCACGTCACCGAGGCCAACGCCACAGTGATCTACGTGCCGCCCCCCTTCGCTGCAGACTCGATCCTCGAAGCCATCGACGCAGAAATCGAACTGATCGTCTGCATCACCGAAGGTATTCCAGTTCTCGACATGATGCGTGTAAAGCGTGCGCTGGACGGCTCCAAGTCCCGCCTGATCGGCCCCAACTGCCCCGGCGTTATCACACCTGATGCATGCAAAATCGGCATCATGCCCGGTCACATCCACATGCGCGGCTCTTGTGGCGTCGTCTCACGCTCCGGCACATTGACCTACGAAGCGGTTAAGCAAACCACAGACCTCGGCCTCGGCCAGTCCACAGCCGTAGGCATCGGCGGCGACCCCATCAAAGGGACCGAGCATATTGACGTGCTGGAAATGTTCCTCGCCGACCCAGAGACACACTCCATCATCATGATCGGTGAAATCGGCGGCTCCGCCGAAGAAGAAGCAGCACAGTTCCTCGCGGACGAACGCCGCGCAGGCCGCTGGAAGCCAACCGCTGGCTTCATCGCAGGCCGCACAGCACCTCCAGGCCGCCGCATGGGCCACGCAGGCGCAATTGTCGCTGGCGGCAAAGGCGATGCTGAAAGCAAAATCAACGCCATGCGCGAAGCAGGTATTGTTGTTGCCGACAGCCCAGCAACCTTGGGCGAAGCCGTCCAAGAAGCGATCAACAAAGGCTAAATGATGCTGCAAAGCTCGGATATTGCAGCTAAGGGCATTGCCCGACCGAGGGTGGGGAAGAATTCCCCGCCCGTGGGGGCGGTTGGGCGATGCCCAGCCTCCGTCCGGGCGATTATCATATCTCTTTTCATGACCGCCCCTTTAGCGGCCCTTGCTTGCCAAGATACAGATCTTGCCCACTCAGCGTTCTCGAACCCACCCTCATCACTGAAAATAGTTTTGTGGACGCCTCATGAAGACCCAAGCGTTATTACATACGATCCCGATGCGGTGTCCCCACGAATGCTAAGCCAATTCGTCAAAGACGTCTGTTGCAACTCCGATGCTGGCATCGAGCCAGTTAAACCCCGTCTATTGCAGCGCCTCAAGAAACGTGAGCGCGCCCATCTCTTCTGCTTGAGGTATCCCAATGACTGATCATCCCGCCAACGACCAATTCCACGCTTCCTCCTTTATGCAAGGCCACAATGCCGAGTATCTGGAGCAGATGTACGCGCGCTATGCCAACGATCCGAATGCGGTCGACGAGAGCTGGCGCGAATTCTTTAATGCGTTGGGCGACGACAACGGTGCGGCACAAGCCGAAGCTGCTGGTCCTTCATGGGCGCGCACCGATTGGCCGCCAATGCCTACAGACGATCTGACCAACGCCCTCACAGGTGAATGGCCCGCCGAGGCGAAAGCCGCAGGTGGCAAGATCGCCGATAAAGCCAAATCACAGAACATCGAACTCTCCGATGATCAAATCCAGCGCGCCGTGCTCGACAGTATCCGCGCCCTGATGATCATCCGCGCCTTCCGCATCCGTGGCCACCTTGCCGCTGATCTCGACCCGCTCGGCATGCGCGAAATCAACAGCCACCCCGAGATGAACCCGAAATCCTACGGCTTTACCGATGCCGACATGGACCGCCCGATCTTCATCGACAACGTGCTTGGCCTGCAAATCGCAACCATGCGCCAGATTACCGACATCCTCAAAGCCACCTATTGCGGCACCTTCGCGCTGCAATACATGCACATCTCCAATCCCGAAGAGGCCGCATGGCTCAAGGAGCGGATCGAGGGCTACGGCAAGGAAATCCAGTTCACCAAACAGGGCCGTAAAGCGATCCTGAACAAGCTGGTTGAAGCCGAGGGTTTCGAGAAATTCCTCCACGTCAAATACATGGGTACCAAACGTTTCGGCCTTGATGGCGGCGAAAGCTTGATCCCCGCGATGGAACAGATCATCAAACGCGGCGGCAACCTCGGTGTCAAAGACATCGTAATCGGCATGCCGCACCGTGGCCGCCTCTCGGTGCTGGCCAACGTGATGCAAAAACCTTACCGCGCCATCTTTAACGAATTTCAGGGTGGCTCGTTCAAGCCCGAAGACGTCGATGGCTCTGGCGATGTGAAATACCACCTTGGTGCCTCATCCGACCGTGAATTCGATGGCAACACTGTGCACCTCAGCTTGACTGCCAACCCCTCCCACCTTGAGGCTGTGAACCCCGTCGTTATCGGCAAGGTTCGTGCCAAACAGGACCAGTTGAACGACAAAGACCGCACTGCCGTCATGCCCATCCTTTTGCACGGTGATGCGGCCTTCGCGGGTCAGGGTGTTGTGGCCGAATGCTTCGCGCTTTCAGGTCTGCGCGGTCACCGCACCGGCGGCACCATGCACATCGTGGTCAACAACCAGATCGGTTTTACCACTGCGCCGCATTTCTCGCGCTCCTCACCCTATCCCACCGACAACGCGCTGGTGGTTGAGGCCCCGATTTTCCACGTCAACGGTGACGATCCGGAGGCAGTCGTGCACGCAGCTCGCGTAGCCACCGAATTCCGCCAGAAGTTCCACAAAGACGTGGTGATCGATCTGATCTGTTACCGCCGCTTTGGTCACAATGAAGGGGATGAACCGATGTTCACAAACCCCGTCATGTATAAAAAGATCAAGAAACAGAAGACTACGCTCACGCTCTATACCGACCGGTTGGTCAAGGATGGCTTGATCCCTGAAGGCGAGATCGAAGATCTCAAGGCGCAGTTCCAAGCCAAGATGAACGAAGAGTTCGAGGCCGGAAAAGAGTACCGTCCCAACAAGGCGGACTGGCTCGACGGGAAGTGGTCCAATCTGAGCCGCCCCACCGAGAAGAAATACCAACGCGGCAAGACGGCCATCGCGCCTGAAACACTGGCCGAAGTGGGCACCGCGATCAGCACCGCACCCGAAGGTTATCCGCTGCACAAAACAGTGGCGCGCCTTCTGGAGGCAAAAGCCGCAATGCTCGACAACGGCGAAGGTTTTGACTGGGCCACGGCTGAGGCACTCGCCTTTGGCTCCCTGCTCACCGAAGGCTACAAAGTAAGGCTTTCAGGTCAGGATTCCGCACGCGGCACATTCAGCCAACGCCACTCCGCCTTGATCAACCAAGACACAGAAGACCGCTATTACCCGCTTAACCACATCCGCTCGGGACAGGCGGAGTATGAAGTCATCGACTCCATGCTTTCCGAATATGCGGTACTGGGCTTCGAATACGGCTACTCGCTGGCCGAGCCAAACGCGCTGACCCTTTGGGAAGCGCAATTCGGCGATTTCGCCAACGGCGCACAAATCATGTTTGACCAATTCATCAGCTCTGGTGAAAGCAAATGGTTGCGCATGTCCGGTCTCGTCTGCCTCATGCCCCACGGCTATGAGGGTCAAGGCCCCGAGCACTCCTCCGCACGTCTGGAACGTTTCCTGACCATGTGTGGCGGCGACAACTGGATCGTGGCGAACTGCACAACCCCCGCCAACTACTTCCACATCCTGCGCCGTCAGCTGCACCGCAGCTACCGCAAGCCGCTGATGCTGATGACCCCCAAATCCCTGCTGCGCCACAAAATGGCCGTGAGCAAGGCCGAGGAATTCACCACAGGCAGCAGCTTCCACCGCGTGCTTTGGGATGACGCCCAACAAGGCAACTCCGACACCAAGCTGAAGGCAGACGACAAGATCAAACGCGTCGTCATGTGTTCGGGCAAAGTCTACTATGACCTCCTCGAAGAGCGTGACGCGCGCGGCATTGACGACGTCTACATCCTGCGCTTCGAACAGTTCTACCCCTTCCCTGCCCAATCGGCGGTCAAGGAACTGGAACGCTTCAAAAACGCCGAAATGGTCTGGTGTCAGGAAGAACCCAAAAACCAAGGTGCATGGAGCTTCATTGAGCCAAACCTCGAATGGGTCTTGGGCCGCATCAAGGCAAAGCATGGCCGTCCCGATTACGCAGGTCGCGCAACCGCAGCATCGCCTGCAACCGGCCTCGCCTCACAACACAAAGCACAACAAACAGCGCTCGTGAATGACGCGCTCACCGTTAAAGGATCCTGATCATGTCTAGCGAAGTCCGCGTCCCCACCTTGGGTGAATCCGTTACCGAAGCCACCGTGGCCACATGGTTCAAGAAGGCAGGCGATACTGTCGCCGTCGACGAAATGCTCTGTGAGCTGGAGACAGACAAAGTCACCGTCGAAGTGCCCAGCCCCGTTGCTGGCACGCTCTCCGAGATCGTCGCCGCCGAAGGTGAGACAGTAGGCGTTGATGCCCTGCTCGCCATGGTCTCCGAAGGCGACGCAGGCTCCACCGCCGCGCCCAAAGCCCAAGAAGCCGCCGAAACCGAAGGTGCGCCCGCCGCTGCGTCAGGCGAAGCCGTGGACGTGATGGTCCCCACTTTGGGGGAAAGCGTCACCGAGGCCACCGTGAGCACTTGGTTCAAAAAAGTCGGCGATACAGTCGCTCAGGACGAAATGCTCTGCGAGCTGGAAACTGACAAGGTATCCGTCGAAGTGCCAAGCCCCGCCGCAGGCACCCTGACCGAGATCATCGCCGCCGAAGGCGATACTGTCGACGCAAAAGCAAAGCTGGCCGTGATTTCCTCAGGCGCAGGAGCCGCAACAGCAGCCCCAGCCTCAGAGGCCGCACCAGCCCCCGCCGCGCAAAAAGCAGCAAGTGGCAGCAAGGACGTCGAAGACGCCCCCTCCGCCAAGAAAGCGATGGCCGAAGCAGGCCTCAACCGCGACCAAGTCACAGGCTCGGGCCGCGATGGCCGCGTGATGAAAGAAGACGTCGCAAAAGCACTCCAGACAGGCACTTCGACCCCCGCTCCTGCCGCCGCAGCACCGCGCGCACCCTCCAGTGCCGATGACGCGAGCCGCGAAGAGCGCGTGAAGATGACACGTCTGCGCCAGACCATCGCGCGCCGCCTGAAAGAGAGCCAGAACACCGCCGCGATGCTCACCACCTACAACGAGGTCGACATGACCGAGGTGATGGACCTGCGCAACGAGTACAAAGACCTCTTCCTCAAAAAGCACGGCGTCAAACTTGGCTTCATGTCCTTCTTCACAAAGGCCTGCGTGCATGCCCTGCGTGAAGTGCCCGAGGTGAACGCCGAAATCGATGGCACCGATGTGGTCTACAAAAACTTCGTCCACATGGGCATCGCCGCTGGTACGCCAACGGGCCTCGTCGTTCCCGTCATTCGTGACGCCGATGCGATGTCCTTTGCCGACATCGAAAAAGCCATTGCTGAAAAAGGTGCCCGCGCCCGTGACGGCAAGCTGTCCATGGCCGAAATGCAGGGTGGCACGTTCACCATCTCCAACGGCGGCGTCTACGGCTCGCTCATGTCCTCGCCCATCCTGAACCCACCACAGTCGGGTATCCTCGGCATGCACAAAATTCAGGATCGCCCCATGGCGATCAACGGCCAAGTTGTGATCCGCCCGATGATGTACCTCGCGCTGAGCTACGATCACCGTATCGTTGACGGCAAAGGGGCGGTTACATTCCTCGTTCGCGTCAAAGAAGCGCTTGAAGATCCGCGTCGCCTTCTGATGGATCTGTAAACATCAACCGGGGAAGGCGCGTGTCGCCTTCCTCTACCCAAAGGACCCCTTTATGAGACCGGCAGCACTTGACTGGATCACTCTTGCCTATCTCATTTGTCTGGCTGGCGCTCCGACCGCGATTATGCTGGGTTTCCTACCCTATCACGCTAATCTCCTACTTGGACTGTTCCCCTTTGGACCGCTTTTCATTGCTCTGATGCTAATACTACTGCGTACAATTCTGCCCATCAGCCGGTTTGATTTTGGTCTTGGCGCAGGTCGGTGGGCCAGCATGATCGCACTCTTGATCGTCGCAGGCCACGGTGTTTTTTCGTTGGTTTTTATTTCAAAGACGAATCTTCTGACCAACGAAACGATAACGGTCACTTTCGGTGATTGGCTGGTGCTTTTACTTCCTGTCGTGGTTTGCGCGACAATGCTCTATGTAATGGGATACATATTTCTTGGCAAACCGTTCGGACGGGCGCGCCCACGTCCTGAACAGCGAAAGGAACAATCATGCAACTGATCGCCCACTATGAAGTCACCGACTTCGCCGCATGGCAAACTGCCTTCACCGCCGATGACGAAGCACGCCGCGACGCGGGTCTTGGCGTGCTGCAAATCTGGCGTGATGCCGACAGTACGACCCATGCCTTTGCCCTGCTCTCCGTCAACGACCGGCCCCGTGCCGACGCGTGGATCACTCGTTCAAACGCGCTGCACTCCGATGACGCGAACACTGTCACCCACGCCAGCCATTTTTTCATCGAGACCGCATAATGACACCCGAACTCACCGTCCTCACCCTCGCGGCCCTCTTGCAAGTGCTCCAGTTCAGCGCCTATTCCGCCACCTCCATCCAGCAGGTCGGCCCGAAGAAGGCCGCTGGCCCCCGTGACAACGCAATCGTGCTCACTGGAACGGCAGGCCGCCTTCAGCGCGCCATGAACAACCATTTTGAGGCGCTGATCCTTTTCACAATCGCGGTGCTCGTCACCCAGCTATCAGGCCAGAACACGCCCTACACCGCCGCCTGCGCCTACGTCTATCTTGGCGCCCGCGTTCTCTATGTTCCGGCATATGTGTTTGGCCTCGCGCCTTGGCGTTCGGCGATTTGGCTGGTCGGTCTGCTGGCCACCGTCGCCATGCTGATCGCAGCGCTGCTCTAATGCCCTTTTCCGCCACACCGGTGCACAAGGGGTGTACCAATCGTGTACGCCCCGCACCCCCCATTTTCTGACCAAGGAGACTCCTATGTCGAGCTATGATGTCATCATTATCGGAGCTGGCCCCGGCGGCTATGTCGCCGCAATTCGCTGTGCGCAACTCGGCCTGAAAACGGCCTGTGTCGAAGGGCGTGAAACCCTTGGCGGCACCTGCCTGAACACAGGGTGCATCCCGTCCAAGGCACTTCTGCATGCCTCCCACATGCTCCACGAAGCCGAACATAATTTTGCCGAAATGGGATTGAAGGGCAAAAGCCCCTCTGTCGATTGGCCGCAGATGCAAAAGTACAAACAGTCCACCGTCGATACCAACACCAAAGGCATCGAATTTCTGTTCAAAAAGAACAAGGTAGACTGGATCAAAGGCTGGGCCACGATCCCCGAAGCGGGCAAGGTCAAAGTCGGTGATGACATCCACGAGGCCAAAAATATCATCGTTGCCTCAGGCTCGGAGCCGTCTCCACTGAAAGGCGTAGAGGTCGACGAGAAAGTCGTCGTATCATCAACCGGCGCGCTGGCACTGGGCAAAGTGCCTAAGAAAATGGTCGTGATCGGCGCAGGTGTCATCGGGCTTGAGCTGGGTTCGGTCTATGCGCGTCTCGGCTCGGAAGTGACCGTTGTCGAATACCTCGATCACATCACCCCTGGCATGGATGCCGAGGTCAGCAAGCAATTCCAGAGAATGCTTAAAAAACAGGGCCTTGAGTTCATCATGGGCGCTGCCGTGCAGGGGACCGAAGCCAGCAAGTCCAAGGCAAAAGTCACCTACAAGCTGCGGAAAGACGACACTGAGCATGTCCTTGATGCAGACGTTGTTCTGCTCGCAACAGGCCGCCGTCCCTTCGTCGATGGCCTCGGCCTAGAGGCGTTGAACATCACAATGACGGACCGTGGACAAATCCAAGTAAACGATCATTGGGAAACATCCGTCAAAGGCATCTATGCCATCGGTGACGTCATCGAGGGCCCAATGCTCGCGCACAAAGCGGAAGACGAAGGCATGGCTGCCGCAGAACAAATCGCAGGCAAGCATGGTCACGTTAACTACTCTGTAATCCCTGGTGTGATATACACCCACCCAGAAGTGGCGAACGTGGGCGAGACGGAAGAGACGCTCAAGGCTGCTGGCCGCGCTTACAAGGTCGGCAAATTCAGCTTTATGGGCAACGCGCGCGCAAAGGCGAATTTCTCCGGTGACGGTTTTGTAAAGCTTTTGGCTGACAAGGACACTGACCGCATCCTCGGCTGTCATATTATCGGCCCTGCCGCTGGTGATCTGATCCATGAGGTTTGTGTCGCAATGGAATTTGGTGCATCCGCCCAAGATCTAGCCATGACATGCCACGCGCACCCGACCTATTCAGAGGCTGTGCGCGAAGCTGCTCTCGCTTGCGGCGACGGCGCAATCCATATGTAATAGCCTTGAATGCTATGGGGTCAGACTTAATGCAAAGCCTGACCCCAAATCACCAACGATGACTTGTTACCACATGGTTTTCGCAGCGCGCGGTCCCCAAGCGGCATCGTAGGCTGTGCCGCCCTCAGCCCCGTCACTCACCTCGGCTAATATCTCTCCGATAGTTGGCAAACCTTCACTCAGGTCATCCCCCAACCAAGTCTGCGCCCGCATGAGCGCACGCGCACATTGGCTGTAAACTTCGGCTATATCAATAATGATGACTGTCGCAGGCTGCTGCCCGTTCGTCTCGAAACGGGCCCGTAAATCAGCATCGGCTGTAATCCATGCCGTGCCATTCACCCGCACCACATTGTTTGATCCTGCAACCATAAACATGCAAGAAATCCGTCCGTCCGCCACGATATTGCGCAAAGTATCCAGCCGCTGATTGCCGCGCCAATCGGGCAGCGCCAGCCGTTTAGGGTCGAGCTCAAGCACCACAGGACCTTCGTCTCCGCGCGGGCTTCCGTCTGTCCCCTCTGGCCCTACGGTACTGACCATACACAGGCGCGACGCCATGATCCATTTGCGGTACAGAGGTGTCAGGTGATCCGAAACTTTTCGCAGGGCAGCAACGCCTGGCGTGCCGTAAAGCGCTTCAAGCGCTGAAATCGTTTCAATCTTTTCCATATAGATGTGCCACACCCGTTTCTTTCAACAGTGCGTCCGACGTTGTTTCGATCCGTTTTTCCAACTCCGCTACGAATTCGTCACGCGCCAAACCTGGTGCAATCGGCGGCAGGAAATCGACAACTGCCACACCGGGACGGCGATACAATCCACGGCGGGGCCAAAAGACACCAGCATTCGTCGCGACAGGATAACATGGCTGTTTAAGTTGCTCGTACAGGATCGCAGCACCAACTTTATAAGGCATTTTTGTTCCCGGTGCAGACCGCGTACCTTGTGGGTAGATCACCAACTGCCCCGCTTCCCGCCGCCCTGCCTCAACTTCCGCAACCATCTTAGTAATCGCCGCGCCACGCTTACCCCTATCGACAAAGATGAATTCCATCTTGGTCACGTACTGGCCCAGAAATGGCGCGTACTTAAGCTGGCTTTTCATAATGAATTTGGACGCAGGCAGGGCGTTATAGATCATCAAAATATCGAGAAAGGACTGATGTTTGGCCGCTACTAACGCGCCCTCTGTGGGCGGGGTCCCACGCACTTCACACCGGAGGTTGATCATCCATCCGGCGGTCCAGATCACCCAACGGGCATAGGCGCGACAGCCCGCATAGGCACCGCGCTTGGACACCATCGCCCAAGGCGCATAGGCCAAGCCGATGATTGGCAAAGCCACAGTCGCTTGGGCCGAAAACAGGATCGAGCGGATCCACTGCAAGATATTCATGTCAGTCCTTCCAATGTCCGCCGCGCCGCCATTCGGGTCGCGACATAAGCAACGCCAGCCGCCAATGGCGGAATCAACAGCGGGACAAGCCAATGCACACCCTGAAAGCCTAGCCCCGTGAGGAAACTCGCCGTCTCATCATCCCCGCTTGGCATAAGCAGCACAGCCACCATTCCGAGCGCCATGCCGACAGCAGCACCAATAAGAGCACGCAGCGTAAACCGACGGATAAACGCCTGTGCAATGTAATCATCTACTGCACCAACCAGCCGCAAAACCCCGATCACTTGCGCGTTTGCGGCAAGGGCTGCATTGGCAGCAAGGGTAACCATCGCCGCCGTCACCGCAGCAATCAAAAGGATCGAGAGCCAGCCCAGCGTTTTGAGCCGTGAGGCGGCTTTGACCAATGGCGCGCGCCATCTGCTGTGGTCATCCAACACTGCGGCTGGCACTTCAGCTGCAAGGCGCAGGCGCAGGCCAGCCGCGTCCATACCCTCAGGCGTTTCGATCACTTCGATCAGGCGCGGCACAGGGAGCGTGTCCAGTTCCAATTCCGTTCCAAACCAAGGCGCGAGCAGCGCGGCTTGCTCTTCATTGCTCAGCGCACGCGCTTGGGCAACACCGCGTGTTGTTTCCAGAATGCGAAGCGCTGCATCGGTTTGCGCCTGTCGCTGGTCGTCTGGCGCCGCAATACGGATGGTTGCAGAGCGGGCCAACTCTTCGCCCCATTCCACAGCCAAACGTCCCGCCGCAAGTGACAGCGCGAGCGCGAAAACAGCCAAAAACGCCATGGCACCCGATGCGAACAGGGTTAGCTGCGCCGTAAACCCAGAAGGTGGAACAACACGATCCGCTTGCGCGTCAGAATGCAGCGCCCGTTTGAAAAAACCGATAATCGCGTTCACAGATCAGCTCCTGCAAGCTGGATGCGACGGTTGGCGATCCGCAGCACGCGCGCTTGTACATGGGCCTTGGTGGCACGGATCAGGCTTAGGTCATGAGTCGCGATTAGCACTGTTTTACCCATGCGGTTCAGCTCGATCAGCAAACGCAAAAGGCGCTGGGACATGTCCCAATCAACATTGCCCGTAGGCTCATCCGCCAAGACGACATCAGGTGACATGATCACAGCGCGGGCCAGTGCGGCGCGCTGGCGCTCTCCGCCCGACAACTCTGGGGGCAGCGCACCTGCCCGCTCCGTGAGACCAACCCAGTGCATCAAATCATCAAGGTCCTCACCACCAGCTTCTGCACTGCGCCCAGACACGTGCAAAGGAAGTGCTACGTTCTCAGCAACCGAGAGATGGTCCAGAAACTTGCAATCCTGATGCACCACACCGACGCGGCGTCGAACCAGCGCGACATCATCGCGTGTCAGCGTTCGCACGTCTGTATCGAACAACCGCACATGACCCGATGTGGGCAAAAGCGCGCCGTAACACAGTTTCATCAATGTGGTTTTTCCCGATCCCGACGGACCCGTCAGAAAGTGGAACGATCCCGGCGCAAGTTTGAGCGATATGTCGGACAACAATTCCGCGCCGCTATAACTATACGCTACATTTTCCAGCTCAATCACTAGCAGGTTCCCTTCGGTTAGCCTGTTGTGCCTTAGCATCGCTTGGGTTTCAATCCGTACCCAAGGGCCAATCGTAACAGATTGCACTTTTCGCGACGTCCTATTCGCTCTAGGGTAGGTTTAATGAGTGGTAAATGGGTCAAAGACCGATGTTTCGGGGCGTAAAATGAGACTAATCTGTCCAAATTGCGATGCACAGTATGAAGTGCCTGACGATGTTATGCCCGTTGCGGGCCGTGACGTGCAGTGTTCAAATTGCGGTCAAACATGGTTTCAGCACCATCCTGATCATACCCCGTCCGAGCAGTCAGAGCTGATCGACGCACCTGCGCCTGATGAAGAAACTGCACCGCCACCGCCACCTCCTCCCCCCGCAGCAGCGCCAGAGCGCAAGCAGCTTGATCCAGCCGTTGCAGATATTCTGCGGCAAGAGGCCGAAGCAGAGCAAGCCGCGCGGCGTAGCAGCCAGCCTGATGCATTGGAGAGCCAACCTGATTTGGGTATGGACCTCGAAGACAGCTCTTATGAAGATTCAGCAGATCGGCGTTCGCGTGAAGCTCGTGATCGTATGGCACGTTTGCGCGGCAACGATACGCCCGAAGTACAAGCCGCAGGTGGCAGCGCTCCCGCAGGCGAGAGTGCCGTAGCAACGACCGCACTTGGATCTCGCCGTGATTTACTGCCAGATATTGAAGAGATCAATTCAACCCTGCGCTCGGGCTCTGCCCGAACTGGCGTAGGTGCCGCGGACCTTGACCCAGAGATTGAAGCCCCCACACATCAACGCAAACGCCGCGGTTTCCGCACTGGATTTATTACCATGCTGTTGATTTTTGCGGTGCTAGCGATTGTTTATGTTTTCGCCCCGCGCCTGTCTGCCGCTGTACCAGCGCTTGCCGCACCTTTGCAAAGCTATGTCACTACGGTGGACAAAGGACGCAGTTGGCTTGATGCCAAAGTGCAAAGCATGCTGAAATCACTGGACTCAGCTGCTGCAGGCAGCAGCTGAGTCCAACTATTCAAATCAGAAGCGATCCAGCAATCGGTTAAGATAATCCCGCTCGACTTCTGGACGTGCAGCCTCACCTGAGCGGCGGCGAATTTCATCCAGCAGCTCACGCGCTCGACCATAGGCATCATCGTTCAGATCTGCCTGATCGTCGCTTCCGCTCGCCCCATTGCTCCCTTGGCTACGGCCCAACGGATCGCGATTGTCCGCACGGCGGTCGCCGTCTTGTTGGCCTTGCCCCGGTTGCTGGTTTCGCTCTTCCTCGGCCATCGCTTCGCCGAGCGAGCGCATGGTGTCACGCAGGGCCTCCATCGCTTGAGATTGGTTGTCGATCGCCCCTGCCAAATCCCCTTCGCGCAGGTTTTGTTCAGCCTGATCCATCGCATCTCTAGCACGGTCAAGCGCCTCTCGGGCGGCATCTCCCTCAGGCGTCCCTTGACCGGGCATGTTACCTTCCTGACGGTTCAACTCATCGCGAAGCTGTTGTTGGCGCTCGGCTAACCCCTGTTCTTGACCTTGCGCTTGGCCTTCGCCTTCACGCTGTTCGCCGCCGCCTTGCTCACCACTTTGTTGATCTTGTTCCCCTTCACCTTGCCCTTGCTGGCCCTCATGGCTTTCACCGCTGCCTTGGCCGCCATTGCGGCCTTCGTTTTGCTGGCTCTCGCCTGCTTGGGCATTTGGGTTGAACTGCTCTTGCAGATCGCGGAACGCCTGATCGCTCAAGCCCTGCTGCTCACGCAGCGTATCAGCCAGACCTTCCATCGCTTCTTGACCGGGAGACTGGCTGCCTTCGCCTTGCTGGCCCTCAGCCATCTGCATGTTTTCCATCAGCTCTTGCAGCTCGCGCAGCGCCTGCTCCGCTTCGGCCATACGGCCCTCTTCCATCAGCTCTTGAATGCGGTCCATCATGCGTTGCAGGTCATCTTGCGTCATCTGCATGGTTTCGCCATCTTGCTGCTGCTGACCTTGCTGCTGCTCGCCATCCTGCTTTTGAGCCTGCTCACGCTGTAGCTGCTGCATGAAATCATCAGTGGCACGGCGTAACTCTTGCATCAGTTCTGCGATCTCTTCGTCCGTGGCCCCGTTTTTCATCGCCTCATTGAGCCGCTCTTGCGCGCGCTTCATCCGCTCACGCGCATCCTCTAGGTCACCCTCTTCGAGCTCCAGCGCAAAGTCCCACATCTCCTGTGCCAACTGCTCTTGGTTTTCGGTATCGAGACCAAAGCGTGCATATGTCTCGATCCGCCCGATAATTTTCCGCAAGCGCAACGCCGTTGTCTCGGAGCGGAATGCGTCCTGAGGAAGATAACTTACAGCGCGCAGGACTTGTGCCGTGCGTTTCGCGTTTGAACGGCTCCACAAAATATCGCGGCGCATCTCGATCACTGCCGCTGCTGTCGGGTCAAAGAACCGGCGGCCCGGCAATGTCATTTGCATGGGGGCCGTTTGCGCCTGCTGCTCCGCTGCGTCCAGTGCAGTCATTGCAACGGTGACAGGCATGTTTGCCCAAGGATGTTCAGAGAAGTCATCGATCAGGTTTTCCTCGAACGCCGCACGGTCCCCCGCAATCGGCATCGGTAGCGGCACGATAACCTCCGCACGTTCATCAGGCTCGGGCGCAAGGCCGTAGCGGCGGTCAATCGAAGCGAGATCAAGCATGATCCGCGCCTCGCCCGCTTCAACGCCGTAGTCATCCTTTGCCGCAAACGGCAGACGCATCTCACCCAAGGCAGCCACTTCGGGCACTCCAAGGATAACGATTTCGGGTGCCTCATCCGCACGAACAGTGACATCCCATGCCCGCGCATCTGGTCCGTCAATCGACAGCGCGCCATCTTGGGTCACCTTAAAATCGAACGCCATCTGTGGTGGCGCTTGGGGGTCAACCTCAGCTGCGCTGCCCGATACGGTCTCTGACACGGTAAGTCCGCCGACCTCGCCATAAAGCCGCATAGTGACAATCGTACCAACAGGCAGCTCGAGCGCACCTTCCGCCAAATCGTTTAAATATAGCGTCGGCTTTCCTGTATAGCGTGGCGGCTCAGCCCAACCTTCCCAAATGGGGCCTGCCGCGAGCGTACCAGCGCCACCTGTTGCCATCTCGGCAACAGTACCCACACGCCAGATCGACCCGAAGACCACAGCAATGCCAAAGGCCAAAGCCGCGACATACCGAAGTGCGTAAGGGTCGCGTGACGAAACACGTAGGTCGGCCGGTACTGCCTGAGCATGTGAAGCGCGCTCTGCCATGCGTCGCTTGTGCGCGCACCAAACGGCGGCAGATGCGTCATCGCCGCTACCAATCGCCTGATCATCAAACAGAGCAGTAAGAGGGCGTCCCGCCATGCTTGCATCAAGGCGCATCATTGCATCTGTGGTACTGGGCCATGACCAATGGCGCACAGCATAAACAAGCGCCCAAAGTGCGCCGCCTACGGTCAGGCCAACACAGATCCAGATCGCCTCAATCGGCAATATCTCATGCAGCCCCATCATCGCAGCCGCCAACGCCAACAACACAATCGCCAGCAAAGGCCAAAGGCTGCGCACCACCCCTTCGGCCCGCATACCCGTACGCGTCAGCCACAACGGACGGCGCAAACCATCCAGTGTCCGTTTCAAATCATCAGCTGTGAATTGAACCATGGGGACCTCTCAAAGGCGACTCTCAGGTCGCGGGATGCGCCTCAAGCCATTCTGGTATGGTATCGCGATTAATCATTTCGTCAAACGTTGGACGTGGGCGGATAACCGCAAATTGATCACCGTGTACCAGAACCTCGGGGATCAGCGCACGCGAGTTGTATTCGCTCGCCATCACAGCACCGTAAGCACCCGCACTGCGGAAAGCCACCAGATCACCCGCCACCAACGGCGCCATCGCGCGCTGTTTGGCGAAGGTATCACCGGATTCGCAGACTGGGCCTACAACATCATAGGGTTGTTTTTCGGTTCCCACAGGAGCCTCAACCACAGGAATGATATCATGATAAGCATCGTACATCGCAGGGCGGATCAGATCATTCATCGCCCCATCAAGGATCAGAAAATCACGGCCTTCACCAGATTTGACATAGATGACCTTACTCACCATCAGGCCAGCATTGCCCGCAATTAGACGACCCGGCTCAATTTCGATCTCGCAGCCCAGATGCCCCAAAGTGCGTTGCACCATCGCGCCATAGTCGCTTGGCAAAGGCGGAGCTTCGTTGCTGGTCTCGTAGGGAATGCCAAGGCCGCCACCCAGATCGAGACGGGTAATCGTATGACCATCAGCGCGCAGCTGCTCGGTCAACTCGGCAACTTTTACATACGCCTGTTCAAACGGAGTAAGATCGGTGAGCTGCGAGCCGATGTGCACATCAATACCGATTACGCTCAGACCCGGCATCGCTGCGGCCATGGCATAGACCTCACGCGCGCGCGAAATCGGGATACCAAACTTGTTCTCGGACTTGCCCGTGGCGATTTTGGCGTGGGTCTTGGCATCAACATCGGGGTTAACGCGTACCGTAATTGGCGCAACCTTGCCCAGTTCCAGCGCCACTGCGTTGAGCACTTCCATTTCAGGTTCGCTCTCAACGTTGAACTGGCGAATGCCG
>JBALTK010000019.1:0-16035 GCA_036964385.1 Sulfitobacter sp.
CGCGCTCTTCCTCAGGTAGGGTTGCAAGGATGACCTGACCTGCCGAGTTAAATAGCGCAGGCACTTTACGGCCGGGCACGGAGGCGGCGAATATTGTGCGGGTGCAGGGCAGGCGGACGGGATAAATGATTTGGTCGCCTGATAGTTCGGCCAAATTTATCGTCTCGCCCAGACGTTGTGACAGGCTGATCAGTTTTGGCATCACGCTAGAGATCAGTGGATCAGACCAATAGTAGGCATAAGCCAACTGCAGCCACGCATGTGACGGGCGGAAGCGTCGTGTAACCGCGTCTTTGTCCAGCATTCCCTCTAGGTGCAGCGTGTTGGCCAATCGTTGAGTCGCGCTTTTTTCGAGGCCGGTGACTTTGGCGAGTTCAGTCAATGACATTTCAGTGTGGGTCTCATCGAATGCTCGTAAAATCCGCAAGCCCTTCGCCAAAGTGCCCACGAAAAGGGTATTCTGCTTCGTTGGTGCCATGAAATTTGCCCGCTTTACGTCTGATTGTAAAAAAATGACCAATTGTGGCTTGATCTTTTTTACCCAACCAGTTCAACTCATTAAATAACGATGTTAAGTATTATTATATGATATTTTGAACTTCGTAAACAACAAATTATTATTGCCGTGAAGTGCAGGGGGAAATATATGAAAGTCTCATTTCTGAGAACGACGGCTATTGCGTTGGCTTTGTCTGTATCGACCACCAGTGTCGCTTTGGCTGACAAGGCCAATGACACGCTGCGTGTTGCCTACACAAAAGAGCTGGAAAACGTTGACAGCTACTTCAATTCATCGCGCGAAGGCGTGGTATTGCAGCGTGCGGTTTGGGATGGCCTGATCTACCGCGATCCGATCACGAACGAGTATAAGGGCAACCTTGCAACCTCGTGGGAATGGATCGACGACAAGACACTAGAGCTGAAGTTGCGCGAGGGTGTCACTTTTCACAACGGCGATGCGTTTGATGCGGATGATGTGGTGGCGACAGTCAACTTTGTCGCCAATGAGGAAAACGGCGTAAAGACACAGCGCAATGTCAACTGGATGGAGAAGGCCGAGAAGGTCGATGACTTCACCGTACAGATCATCACAAAAGAAATTTTCCCGGCTGCGATTGAATTCCTGTCTGGTCCTGTGTCCATGTACCCTGCGGAGTATTACGCCGAAGTTGGCCCATCGGGCATGGGTTTGAAACCCGTCGGCACCGGCCCTTACAAAGTGGTCGAGGTTGTTCCAGGTCAGCGTTTTGTGCTGGAAAAATTCGAAAACTATCACGACAGCCCCAAGGGCCAGCCAAGCATCGGCAAGGTTGATATTCGCACTATCCCAGATGTGAATACCCAGATTGCCGAGTTGTTTTCAGGCTCGCTGGACCTGATCTGGCAAGTGCCCGCAGATCAGGCCGAAAAGCTGGCGCAGATGGGTGACCAGTTTGTGGTCTCTAACGAATCGACCATGCGTGTAGGGTATCTGTCGATGGATGCGGCGGGCCGTTCCAGCATGGATCCAAACCCGTTTCAGGACGTCAAAGTGCGTCAGGCTGTAAACCATGCAATTGACCGTGACGCGCTGGTCGACAACCTGCTCAAGGGTAAATCCAAAGTTGTCTGGACACCGTGTTTCCCCAGCCAGTTCGGCTGTGATCAGAACGTTACGGAATATGGCTATAATCCTGAAAAGGCCAAGGAACTGTTGGCCGAAGCAGGCTATCCAGATGGGTTCGAGACAGAATTCTACGCCTACCGTGACCGTGATTATGCTGAAGCGATCTCAAGCTATTTGAACGCGGTCGGTATCAAGACGGATTTCAAAATGCTGCAATATTCTGCGCTGCGTGAGTTGAACATGAAAGGCGAAGTGCCGTTGTCTTTCCAAACGTGGGGCAGCTATTCGATTAATGATGCCTCAGCGATGGTCAGCCAGTTTTTTAAGCACGGCAGCCTTGATACCACCCGCGATGACGAGGTGCTTGAATGGCTAAACGTGGCGGATCAGTCCAACGATCCTGAAAAGCGCAAAGAGTTCTACACCAAGGCACTCACACGCATCGCAGACGAAGCCTATTGGGCGCCGATGTTCAGCTACAACACCAACTATGTGACCAACCCCACTGTGGAATACACACCCACAGCCGATGAGGTTCTGCGCTTCACAAACATGAGCTGGAAGTAACACTCCCCTGAACTGCCCGAGGCGTCTAATGGCGTTTCGGGCACTTTTTTTGAATTATTGCGCCCGCGTCAGCGGGTAAGGAGACTGCAGCCCATGCTGCCATTCATTCTCAAACGGCTGGGCCTTGCGGCCTTGGTGGCCTTCACGGTGAGCTTCATCAGCTTTTCCTTGCTCTTTCTGTCGGGTGACCCTGCGGCGGCTTTGGCGGGCGAGACTGCCAGCGGCGAAGATGTTGAAGCGCTGCGTGTGCTCTACGGGTTCGATCGCCCGATGTTAGTCCAATATGGTGAATGGCTGGGACAAGCGGTGCAGGGAAATTTTGGCGAAAGCTATTACTTCAAACTGCCCGTCTCGACACTGATTGCGGATCGTTTGACCGTGACAATGACCTTGGGTCTGTGCGGGATCACTTTTGCGCTTCTCACGGCTGTGCCTTTGGGCGTTGTGGCGGCGATCCGGCCCAATTCGATCATTGACCGCATTGCACTGTTTCTGTCGGTAGCGGGTCAGGCGATGCCCAGCTTTTGGTTCGGTCTGATACTGATTGTTGTCTTTGCGATCAAGCTGGGATGGTTGCCACCCTCAGGTGCCAGCACTTGGCGTCACTTTGTGATGCCGACGATTGTTCTGGGCTATTACGCGATGCCAGCGATCATGCGCCTGACGCGGGCTGGCATGTTAGAGGTTTTGAACTCCGACTACATTCGCACAGCGCGCGCCAAAGGCGCAGGCGAGGGGCGTGTGTTGTTCAAACACGCGCTGCGCAATGCGATCATCCCCGTTGTTAGCCTTGCAGCGGTTCAGATGGGTTTCATGCTTGGCGGTTCGATCGTGGTTGAGTCTGTCTTTGCCTTGCATGGGGCGGGCTATCTGGCGTGGGAAAGCATTGCGCGCAATGATTTGCCAACGGTGCAGGCGCTGATCCTCATCTTCTCGATGTTCTACATAGTTTTTACTTTTCTGGCGGACGTGCTGAACGCATGGCTCGACCCTCGCATGCGGAGTTCCTGAGATGACCATGCAAACAACTGCTGACCCCCTGCTGGAGGAAGTCTCTGGCCCGACACCACGCCAGATTTTGCGCAAACGTGTTTTGGGCCACAAAGGTCTGATCTTTGGCCTGTTCATCGTGTTCTTGCTGGTCGTCGTAGCCATCTTTGCACCGGTGCTTGCACCGCATTCGCCTTATGAGCAAAGCCTGAGCAATCGCATGATAGAGCCTGTTTTTATGGGTGGTACATGGGCCCATCCTCTGGGCACAGATCACTTGGGCCGTGATTACCTGTCACGGCTGATTTACGGCGCGCGGGTGTCTTTGCTAATCGGGCTGGTGGCGGCTTTAATATCCGGCACTATCGGTACCGCGATGGGAGTCGCAGCGGGATATTTTGGCGGAAAGGTTGATGCGGTTGTCACCTTTTTGATCAACGTGCGTTTGGCTATGCCCGTGGTGCTGGTAGCGCTTGCGGTTGTGGCGATCCTAGGCGGATCATTACAGGTGGTGATTGGCGTACTGGGCCTACTGCTTTGGGACCGTTTTGCGGTTGTGATGCGGGCCTCGACACTACAGGTGCGGCGGCGTGAATATGTGGCGGCGGCGCAGGCCATCGGGGCTTCGACCACGCGGGTCATTCTGTCGGAAATCATGCCGAACATCGTCAACAATCTTATTGTGATTATCACGTTGGAAATGGCCCATGCGATTTTGCTGGAGGCGACATTGTCCTTCCTTGGGCTTGGCGTTCAACCGCCCACACCCAGCTGGGGTTTGATGGTGAGTGAAGGCAAGAACATGATGTTGTTCGAGCCATGGTTGGTCCTGATCCCTGGGATGGTTCTGTTCGTCCTTGTGTTAGCGATCAACCTGATGGGCGATGGCCTGCGTGATGTAACTGCCCCTGATAGCCGGAGCTGAAGATGATACCAGACCCCAACAAGCCCGTACTTGATGTGCGTGGCCTCACGCTGGATATTTCTGTGGCCAGTGGCACCCTGCACGCGGTGCGCGGCATTGATTTTGATCTGCATAAGGGCGAGACGCTTTGCATTGTAGGCGAAAGCGGGTCGGGTAAATCGCTTACTTCGCTGGCAATCATGGGGCTGTTGGACAGAAACATCCGCCGTTCCGCTCAGCGACTGGACTTCAAGGGCATTGACCTGACCAAAGTCAGCAACCGCCAGATGCGCGCCTTGCGTGGTGACCGTATCGCAATGATTTTCCAAGAGCCGATGACATCGCTGAATCCCGCCTACACTATTGGCGACCAGTTGATGGAGGCGTTGCAGTTGCACCGAAAAGTTAGCCGCACTGTAGCCCGCGCCCGCGCGGTGGAGCTCTTGGAGAAGGTGGGTATTACTGCCGCTGAAAGCCGTCTGAGCCAGTACCCCCACCAATTGTCTGGCGGCTTACGCCAACGGGTGGTGATCGCCATGGCCCTGATGTGCGAGCCTGAGTTGATTATCGCAGATGAGCCTACAACCGCGCTTGATGTGACCATTCAGGCGCAGATTCTGAACCTATTGGTCGAGCTGACGCGCGAGATGGATGTAGCGATGATCCTGATTACACATGATTTGGGCGTGGTCGCCCGCGTGGCTGACAAGGTGAGCGTCATGTACGCGGGCGAACTGGTCGAGACTGGCCCAGCCGCAGACGTCTTTGGCAAGCCGATGCACCCCTATACCCGTGGCCTTTTGCGCTGCATCCCGCAACCGGGCAAGACGGATCGCAACGCGCCTCTGGGTACGATCCCTGGAATTGTGCCGTCACTTGTGGGGGAAGTTGAGGGCTGTGCCTTTCGCACCCGTTGCCCCCACGCGTCTGAGGCTTGCCGTGCTCCGATCCCGCAACGCGGAACGCCTCCGCATGAGTTTCTGTGCACCTTTGCGGACGGCGCGCGCGCAGTTGAAATCGCGCGAGGAGAACTGACATGACCAGCGCAGTCCTTGAATTGAAAAACGTGGCAAAGACCTACAGTGTCAAACAGGGTCTGTTCGGCGCGCGTAAGCCGCTGAAGGCGGTGAATGATGTGTCTCTAACGCTGGAAAAAGGTGAGGTCTTGGGCCTTGTCGGTGAATCCGGCTGCGGTAAATCCACATTGGCGAAAATCCTGCTGGGGCTTGAGACACCGACCGAGGGCGAAGTGCTGGTCGAGGGTGAAAAGATTGGCAGTCAGGACCGTTTGGCCTTGGCGCGCCGCATCCAGCCGATTTTCCAAGACCCGTATTCCTCTCTGAATCCGCGCAAAACGATTGCAGATATTGTGTCACTGCCGCTGCGCGTCCACGGGATAGGTGATGCAAAAAGCCGTGCAAAAGCCGTTCGCGAAACGCTTGATCTGGTCGGGTTGCCATCTCGCGTCTTGAACACCTATCCCAGCCAGATGTCCGGCGGACAGCGCCAACGCGTGGCGATTGCGCGCGCGCTTATCATGCGCCCTGAAATCGTGATCTGTGATGAGCCTACCTCGGCTTTGGACGTGTCTGTGCAGAGCCAGATTTTGAATCTGCTGAATGATTTGCGTACCGAGTTCGGCTTGACCTATCTGTTTATCAGTCATGATCTGGCGGTAGTCGAGCATTTGGCGACACGCGTCGCTGTGATGTACTTGGGCCGCATCGTGGAGGAGGCGGATGTTGCCGAGTTGTTTGATGCGCCGCGTCACCCCTATACGCGGGCTTTGCTGAAATCGGTTCTGACGCCTGATCCGTCCCAAGGGGTGCCCGATACGCAATTGGGCGCGGCCTATCCGAACCCGATTTCGCCCCCATCAGGATGCCATTTTCATCCCCGTTGCGCCTTGGCGACGGATTACTGCAAGGCTCACGCGCCGCGCGCTATCCCACGCAAAGGTGGGCTGGTGGAATGCCATCTGCTTGATCCCAGCAGCCCGATGTACAAGGCCGAATTTTCCTCCTGATTACCAAAGGATTACCGACATGGCGTCCAGCCTTTCTCGCAGTTTGAACACCACCAAAACGGTCATTAAAACGAAAGGTGGGGTTGTATCAGCGCAGCATCGCCTCGCCGCCGAAGCGGGGGCGGAGGTGTTGCGTGCGGGTGGTGATGCCGTGGACGCCGCCGTTGCGACTTCGTTTGTGATCGGTGTGTTGGAGCCTTGGATGAGCGGTCCTGCGGGTGGTGGTGCGATGATGCTTTGGCGTGCCAATACAGAAAAAGCGGTGGCGGTGAACCACGGGATGCGCGCACCTGCGGGCTTGCGGGTCGAAGATTTCCCGCTGTCGGGCGAGGGGGTCGCTGGGGACTTGTTTCCGTGGGATAAGGTCGTTGGGGATGTGAACGTGCAGGGGGCCAAGGCCATCGCTGTTCCCGGTGTGGTTGACGGGCTGGGTCAGGTGCATGATCGCTATGGCAAAATGCCATGGTCCGAGATTGTAGCCCCCGCTGTAGCCCATGCACGTGAAGGCTTGCAGGTGGATTGGTACGCAGCACTTTGCATTGCCTCGGTCACAAGGATGTTAGCCAAAGACCCCGACGCAGCCGCGCTGTTTTTGGAGGATGGCCAGTGGCCGACGATTTCGGGTTGGACGGCGCTGGCTGAAAAACGGCTAGATCAGAGCCGCATGGCCGACAGTTTGGACATTATCGCACGAGACGGCGCGCGCGCACTCTATGACGGTGATCTGGGTGCTGCGATGGCGCGCGATGTGCAGGAAAAAGGTGGGTATCTAAGCCACGCTGACCTGCAGGGCTACCGCGCAGAGATTCAGGCCCCGCTGAGTGTCTCTTATCGTGATGCGCGGTTCCATATGTTGGGCGGGCTGACCGCAGGCCCCACCTTTGCCCATGCTTTGGCCGAGATGGAAAAGGTCGATTTACACGACAAACCCACAGCTTTTACTGCCTATGCCAATGCTCTTAACACCGCCTATGCTTGGAGGCTTGGCACGATGGGTGATGATGGTGAAAGCCCCGATGCGCCAGGATGTACCACGCATTTTTCGGTGGTGGATAAAGATGGCAACATGGTCTCGCAGACGCAGACTTTGTTATCGATTTTTGGCAGCCGTGTTGTGTCGCCCTCAACAGGGTTTTTGATGAACAACGGGATCATGTGGTTTGATCCAGCGCAGGGGCGTCCAAACTCACTCGGAGCGGGAAAACGTTGCCTGATGAACGTGTGTCCGATCTTGGGCGAAACGCCCAAGCGGCGCTTTGCCTTTGGGGCATCGGGGGGACGAAAGATCGTCTCGGCTATGACGCAGATGGCGTCTTTTGTTGCTGATTTTGATATGGATGTGGAGGAAGCGTTTCACCATCCCCGCATTGATATCTCAGGCGGCGCAAACGTGGTCGCAGATGAGGCGCACACACCTGATGTATTGGATGCGCTGCGTAAGAACCATGAAATTGTCACCGCGCCGCGCAGTGTGTTTCCCTATGCCTTTGCCTGTCCGGCAGGCGTAATGCGCGAGGGGGATCAAAACAGCGGTTGCACCGAAATTATGTCGCCGTGGGGCGACAGCGCCCTTGAGCTAGAGGAATAAGCCATGACCCGTGAAAATGCCATTGAGGCGATAACCAACTACTTTGAGGCAGGCACGTTCCAAAGCGAATTGGCGACGCTCGTCGCCTATCCAACCGAGAGCCAGAACCCAGATGCCGCCCCTGAATTGGGGCGCTACCTGAGAGAGGCGATGGAGCCGCGGTTGCAGAAGATGGGGTTCTCGACCGAGATCATCGACAACCCTGACCAAAGCGGCGGTCCACTGCTGATAGGCGAGCGGCACGAGGCGAAGGGCCTACCAACGATCCTGACCTATGGCCACGGCGATGTGATCCGTGCCCAAGAGGGAATGTGGCGCGAGGGGCTTTCCCCATTTGAGCTGATTGAGGAGGGTGATCGCCTGTACGGACGTGGCACGGCTGATAACAAATGCCAGCACCTAATCAACATCGCGGCGCTTGAGGCTGTCTTAGCCACGCGCGGATCGTTGGGGTTTAATACCCGTATCGTTCTCGAGATGAGCGAGGAAGTTGGCTCTAGCGGGTTGGCGGACGTTTTCCATCAGTACAAGGATCGTCTGTCGGCGGATGTGTTGATTGCCTCCGACGGGCCACGATTGCAGCCTGAAGTCCCGACCGTGTTCATGGGATCGCGCGGTGGTATTACCTTTGATTTGGAAGTGAACCTGCGCGAAGGTGCGCACCACTCGGGCAACTGGGGCGGTTTGTTGGCCGATCCAGCGATTATTCTGGCGCAAGCTTTGGCCACAATCACAGACAAGCGCGGTCAGATTCAGATTGCGGAGTGGCGTCCTGACAGCCTGACCGATACTGTGCGGGCGGCGTTGGATGGCTTGCCCGTGGCTGGCGGCGAAGGCCCCAGCGTGAACGAGGATTGGGGTGAAGAAAGTCTGACACCCGCCGAACGTGTTTACGGCTGGAACAGCTTTGCCATTCTTGCGATGACCAGTGGTGTGCCAGAGGCACCTGTGAATGCGATATCGGACCGCGCGCGTGCCACCTGTCAGCTGCGCTATGTCGTGGGAACTACGCCCGAAGATATCATTCCCGCTCTACGCCGCCATCTGGATGCCCAAGGCTTTGAAGGGGTTACAATCACGGCTCACGACCGTGGGTTTTTCGCCGCGACGCGGCTGGATCCGTCGCACCCTTGGGTGGGTGCCGTTGTGAAATCGATTGCGCAAACCTCGGGCAAGGCACCGCATGTTTTACCAAACCTTGCAGGGTCTCTGCCCAATGACAGCTTTGTTGATATCCTCGGCTTGCCGACCGTCTGGGTGCCGCACTCCTACCGTGGGTGCTCACAACACGCGCCCAATGAACATATCCTGAAATCTCTCAGCCGTGACGCCTTGCGTTTGATGGCGGGATTATTCTGGGACATTGGAGAAAACGGCAAACCCTAATACGCAACAAGTGTTGATGGATTGGTTATGAGGTTGTTTTAAACCCGAACGCTGGCTAGCCCTGCAGCCAGGTTTTTAAATTTCGACGGGTGGAACGTGGTGATCGGGGGCGCTTCACCCGCGTTGCCATGTGGCGTATGATGAGCCAGCCTATTGGAATGACCCCATGACATCTGTTCGCCTTCGCATCTTGATTCTAGCCCTTACGCCATTGATTGTTTTGATGCCCCTGCTGTTGCTGCTGGGGATGACGCGGTGGACGGCGGATTATGACAAGGTGCTGATCGCCAATGTCCAAAGTGATCTGAAAATCGCGAGCCAATACCTTGCGCGGTTGATGGCCGAAACCCAAGATGAGTTGGACGCCGTTGCGCGGTCCGTCGAGTTTAGCGAAACTATGTCTGATAGCGCGGATCCCCCTGTAGCGTATTTTGACACAGTGCGCGCCGACTTGGGGCTGGATTTCTTGTACTATCTACCACAGGGCCAAGCACAGGTTGCCGCGGCTGATTGGCCTGTCATTGCGCAGGCCACGCGCGGGCAGGGCGCGTCCGAGATTGATATTTTCGCCAATGAAACCTTGGCGCAACTGGCCCCACAAGCCGCAGCAGATGTCTGGATTGATCTGATCGACACGCCCGAAGCGGCCTCCACCGTGCGCATACGGGAAGGGCGCGGAATGGTGATCCACACGGCCAGCCCCGTCGCGCTGAGGGGGCATAAGGGCGTGTTGGTAGGAGGCCGATTGTTGAACCGCAATCTGGATTTCATCGATACGATCAATGATCTGGTCTATCTTCACGCGGCCAAAGGTGGCGCGCGCCAAGGCACTGCTACGTTGTTTTTGGATGACGTTAGAATTTCCACAAATGTCAGGCTATTCTCGGATGTGCGCGCACTTGGAACACGGGTCTCAAACGCTGTACGTGCGCAGGTTCTGGGCGAGGGTCAGGTGTGGCTTGCCCGCGCTTTTGTTGTGAACGATTGGTATATTTCAGGCTATCAGCCCATCACCGATAGCTTTGGTGAACGGGTGGGTATGCTCTATGTCGGGTTTCTGGAGGCACCGTTTAGTGCGGCGAAACGCGCGGCCTATTGGTGGATGATGGCCGCGTTCTTTGGCGTGCTGGCTTTATCCGCGCCAGTGTTTTTGTGGCTCGCGCGGGGTATTTTTAGCCCGCTGGAACGGATGACCAAGGTGATCGACCGTGTTGGCGCGGGCGAGCTATCTGCGCGGATCGGTCCAGTCACGGCGGGCGGTGAGATTGGCGAAGTGGCGAACCATCTCGATACGTTGCTAGAGCAGGTCCAAGACCGCGATGAGCGATTGCGCAGGTGGAACGAAGAGTTGAACGAGCGGGTAGAGGAACGCACAGGCCAGCTGCGCGAGGCTAACGAGAAGTTGGAACGGACTTTCCGCCAGCTGGTGGTCAGTGAAAAGCTCGCCTCGATCGGTGAGATCACCGCTGGGGTGGCACATGAGATTAATAATCCTGTCGCAGTTATCCTTGGCAACGTAGATGTGATGCGCGAGGTCTTAGGGCCTGATGCAGCGCCTGTCGCGACCGAATTGGATTTGATTGATCAACAGGTTTCGCGGATCGAAGGGATTGTGGGCAAGTTGCTGAAATTTGCTTCTCCGTCGGATTTCTCGGATTATGAGCAAGACATTGATCTTCGCCCTTTGGTGGAGGATTGCTTGATCTTGGTCGATCATTCAGTCGCGCGTGGCAACATTGAGGTTGTGCGTGATCTGGCAGAGGTCCCGCCAGTACGTTTTGACACCGGCGAAGCCCAGCAAGTCATTGTGAACCTGATGATGAACGCCGTCCAAGCCATGAACGGGGAGGGGCGGTTGGAACTCGGCCTGTGCCCCGAGGCGCGCGACGGCGTGGCAGGGGTCGCGCTGACCATCAGCGACACGGGACCCGGGATTGCGCAGGGTGCGTTGTCATCGGTGTTTGATCCTTTCTTCACCACCAAGCAGGGGGAGGGAACAGGCCTTGGACTGTCGATCTCGCAAACCTTGATCCAGCGTGCAGGGGGCGTGATTACTGTGGTTAATCGGGATGCGGGGGGGGCCGTATTTACGGTCTGGTTGCCCGCATCCTGAGGGTTGTGATGGACAAATTGTCTTGGCGTGGGGGTGGTGTAAAAATATCTATGCCCAGCCTGTCCTTAGCGACGGGAACCCTCTCAGGAGGGCTGGTCACGACGGCGATGACCTGACAAAGTCGCACGAACGGCCGTGCGGCCTGTGACAGCGGGAGACACAACCTTAAATGGTGGATTTCTGGAGTGGCTTATCGCAGGCATTCTGGCTTGTTGTGACGCTTGACGCCGAACTAGTGGAGATCGCTTTGCGCTCTTTGCAGGTGTCGCTGAGTGCGCTGTTCCTTGCCTGTCTGATCGGGTTGCCTTTGGCGGCGTTGATCGCGGTGAAACGGTTCCGTGCGCGGCGGTTCGTGATTGCGATCCTGAATGCACTGATGGGGCTGCCGCCAGTCGTTGTGGGGCTGCTGGTTTATGTGTTTTTGTCACGCTCAGGCCCTTTGGGAGTCTTGGGTATTTTGTTCACGCCGACGGCGATGATAGTCGCGCAAACCATTATCATAGTGCCGCTGATCACTTCGATTGCGCACCAATCTATCAGGGATCTTTGGCAGGAATACCACGATCTGTTGATCTCCATGAACGTTACCCAGAGGCAAAAAATTCGCACGCTTCTATGGGATTGTAGACGGGCGTTGTTGACCGCAGGGCTTGCTGGGTTTGGTCGGGCCATAGGCGAAGTTGGTGCGATCATGATTGTGGGTGGGAATATTGACCACGCCACGCGTGTGCTAACCACTGCCATAGCGTTGGAGACGGGCAAGGGCGATTTTGCATTGGCGTTGGCGCTGGGGTTTGTCCTGATCGGTTTGGCGGTACTTGTGAACGTGTCCATCCACTGGCTTGGCCAAACCGAGCGTGAGGGGCGTTGGTGATGGATATTCTGCCCATGCACGCAAAAGCGATTGAGAGCCACAGGCGTGGTCAGGTTCTGGTTGGACCAGTTGACCTGACGCTGGGCAAAGAAGGCACAACCATTGTCATCGGTCCAAATGGTGCGGGCAAGACCACCTTGTTGCAACTCCTGCACGGCACCGCCCGCTTGTCGGCTGGGGCGGTGGTGTGGGCCTGTTCGGACGCTGAGGCGCGGCACCATCAGTCGTTTGTGTTTCAGCGCCCTGTGATGTTGCGGCGCTCAGTAATGGAGAACCTGATCTATCCGTTGCGCCTGCGGGGTGTGTCGGTGGCTGATGCGCGCAAACAGGCCTGCGATTGGGCTGTACGCGTGGGGCTTGAGTCTCTGTTGGATCGTGCCGCCCCCGTTTTATCAGGGGGCGAGCAGCAAAAGCTGGCACTGGCTCGTGCTCTGATTACTAAACCCAAGCTGGTGTTTCTGGATGAACCGTGCGCCGCACTGGATGGCCGCGCCACTCGAGAGATCGAGGCGATTTTGTCCCAAGCCGCAGCAGACGGTACGCGGCTGGTTCTTTCTACCCACAATCTGGGGCAGGCGCGTCGCCTTGCGACTGAAGTGGTATTCTTACGCAGTGGCCGCATCCAAGAGAGCGGCCCTGCAGACGTATTTTTTAACCAGCCCACTACGCCACAGGCACGGGCATTTTTAAGAGGAGACATCGTAGAATGATGAGGAATATTACACTAACCCTTGCGGCTTTTGCCATCGGAACAGCGGTACAGGCGGCGGATACGATGAAGATGGCGGTGACAACGTCGTTCAACAACTCAGGGCTCGCCGATGTCCTGTTGCCCGAGATTGCCAAAGATCTGGACCTAGAGGTGCAGCTACTGGTGGTCGGCACTGGCCAAGCGATCAAGCTGGGCGAAGCAGGCGATGTGGATGCGATATTGGTGCATTCACGCGGCGCGGAAGATGCTTTCGTCGAAGGCGGTTATGGCACCCATCGCACGGAGATCATGTATAACGATTTTGTCTTTATCGGTCCTGCTGATGATCCTGCGGGCATCCACGATGCCGATGCAGCAGCTACTGCGCTAAGCGCGATTGCGGCGGCCAAAGCCCCCTTTGTCAGCCGGGGCGATGACAGTGGTACGCACAAGAAAGAACTGTCGTTATGGTCTGCCGCAGGAATTGATCCGACCACACAGAGTGATTGGTACAAATCCGTGGGGGCAGGCATGGGCGCTTCGTTGAACACAGCGGCGGGTATGCCCGCCTATATCATGTCGGACCGCGCCAGCTGGCTGAACTTTGGCAACAAAGGTGATCTAGCGTTGCTGTATTCCGGCGATCCGGTGCTGTTCAACCAATACGCCTATCTTCCTGTCAGCCCTGACCTGCATGCCCACGCCAAAAACGATCTAGCACTCAAGCTTGAGGCATGGCTGATATCAGACCGCGCGAAGGCGTTGATTGATGATTACAAGATCAACGGCGAGACACTCTTCGTGTTCAACGCAAAGGCAGCGGATTAATCTGCCGCCCTTCCGCGCGGTGTCAGCTCTCGATATCGCCGTGAATTGCAAACTGATCCAGCCCTGCATCTTGGGGCTGGATCATACGAAAGCTCTCGCGCACGCCCGATTCAGTCAGTTCACGCGCAACAGTCAGCAGGCAGTTCGCATCGTGATCGGTACACAGATCAATCATCTGCGTCAGCTCTTCCGCTGCTACAGGGCGGGCGGCATCAACACTTGGCGCGCCGTAGTAGGTTACGAAATGCTGGGCCAGCATGTCGGTCAAGGCGGCTATCTCGGATTGCTCTACCTGTGTGACAGCAACGAAGGTCACGCGGCCGAATGTTTCCAACCCCAACCAGCCGTTGGCAAACGCTTGGCGCGCTTTGCCCGTCAAATCGGCTTCGGTCCAGTCTGAAAACTCAAACCCGCCAGAAATGCACCATTCGCCCGTCCGCGCGGGGCTGGAAAAAACGTTTTGGTCGCTTTCATCAAAATGGATCGCACGGGCGAGTTTTGCTGAGGATTGGGTCACGGTGCGGGCTCCAGTACAGAGGTAAGCGGTATAAGGTGGGTCGTCGTATCATCGCGCAGCAACATGCCAAAGTCTTCGTCGAGCCCGAGGAATGTGCCTGCGAGGTTCTGGTGCGTCACAGGTGCATCAATCCCGTGAACCAATCCGCGCCAGTGATCGTGAAGCCCTTTTGGACCGCTGCTGTCCCACTCGTTGATCCAGTGCAGGCTGTGGCGGGCCCATCCTTCGACCAATTCAGGTGGTGCCACTTCGACGCAACCTTCAGCATAGAGCGCGGTTTCATCGGGTTGGTCGCCCATGCGCGTCATTTGTGGATCGTCGGCAGGGTAGAGCGGTAGGGTAAAGCCAACCACCAACCAGTCCGGCACCGTGTCCACATCATCGGTTGCGGCCTGCGCCCTGAACCCGCCGCACGCGCCGCCGTTTATGCGGATGGTCCCGGACCAATCAAACTGCACGGCGACTTCGGGCGGGGCCAGTGCGCCAAGCGCGTTTTGCAACCCCACCTGACACACCGGGAGCATGGCGATGGCTTGGCTCAACGGGACCTCTGGGGCAAAGACAATTGCCGCCTCGATCTGGTTGGCCGTCAGGGCATAGACAATCAGCCCCGCGTCACATCCCGCAGCAGCGCGGCCCAGGGCGTGGGCATAGGCATTGCCCGTGACCTGCGCGCCTGAGAGTAGCGGAGGGAAAGACAGGGTGGCTATGCTCATGCAACGCCCAGTTTGACCAGTTGTTTTGCGATGGCCTGAAAGCTTTGCGCTTGGGGGCTGTCAGGTTGGCTGACAGTGATCGGTGCACCGCCGTCCGAGGCAAGACGAATTTGCAGGTCAAGCGGAACCTCAGCCAAAAGTGGTACGCCCAGTTTCGCAGCCTCGGCCGCGACACCGCCGTGCCCGAACACATGTTCCTCGTGTCCGCAATTGGTGCAGATGTGGGTGGACATGTTTTCGATCATGCCAACAATTGGCACCTTCAACTGGTTAAACATATCAATTCCCTTGCGCGCATCGAGCAAGGCCACATCCTGCGGGGTAGAGACGATAATCGCCCCGTCGACCTGTGCCTTTTGTGCCAGCGTCATTTGGACATCGCCCGTGCCTGGTGGAAGGTCGACGATCAGGACATCCAGCGCGCCCCACTGGACCTGCGTCATCATCTGTTGTAACGCGCCCATCAGCATGGGGCCGCGCCAGACAACGGCTTGGTCTTCGTTGGTCATTAGGCCAATCGACATCATCGTAACGCCGTGATTCCGCATGGGCAGGATGGTTTTCCCATCAGGTGAGGCTGGCCGCCCCGAAATCCCCAACATCCGTGGCTGGCTGGGGCCGTATACATCAGCATCCAGCAGGCCTACGCGGCGCCCTTGTTGCGCCAAGGCGCAGGCGAGGTTTGCAGACACGGTAGATTTCCCTACGCCGCCCTTGCCCGAAGCCACAGCCAGAATACGCGCGATCCCTGGAATTTTCTGGGGGCCTGTGGGTTCCGCCTTGCGGCCAGCTTTGAGGTCGGGCGGGGGCGCTTTTTCGCTGTGACCTGTCAGCACAATTGATACCGTTCCGATGCCGTCTACCTTGGCCAAAGCGGCTTCGGCTTGGGTTTTCACCTCGCCATAGACTGCTGCCTGTGCGGGTGGAATTTCCATCACAAAGCGCACAGCGCCTGCACTGTCCACATTCAGCGCACGCATGACGCCACTGGCGACAATGTCGGTCTCTGTGGCTGGGTCGATTACGGTTTTCAGCGCGGCAAGAACCGCTTCCCTGCTGGCTGTCACGTCTTATTCCTGCTCTGCTTCGGGGGCAGTAATGGTGCCGTCAACGGTATGGGTAAAGCCCAGTTCGGGGATCGAGATGACTGCCTGCACGGGCAGCGTTTTGCCCGCTGTGTCGCCTTCGCGGATGGCTTTTTCGATGGCCTGTTGCGATGTCACGCCGAC
>JBALTK010000019.1:16045-28556 GCA_036964385.1 Sulfitobacter sp.
TGGTGGCTCCTTGAGGGGTGGGGGCGGATCAGTGATCGCGCCGTTTGGCAAAATAATCATCCGTGGTGCGGGGGCGCGGGCGTTCGCCACCTGACATGGGGTTGTTGGCCGAGTGGTACTGCGCGTTGATCCGGCAGTCGTCGCACATCTGGATAAGCCGCAGACGCCCTTCATCGGCAAACATGGCATGGCCGCGCAATTTGTCCATGATCTTGTCTACTGTCGACTTCACACCAAACAGGGCACCGCATTCAACGCAGGCGCAAGGTTCTTCTTCATTCAGTACTCGCTGTTCCAGCGCCGCAGCCGTTAAATCAAGACGCGGGGCCAGTGTAATTGCGTCCTCGGGACAGACATTGACACACAGGCCGCACTGCAAACATGCGTCCTCTTGGAATCGCAGTTGCGGCAGGTCGGGGTTGTCGCCCAATGCACCAGAGGGGCAGAGCGATACGCAGGATAGGCAAAGAGTGCATGCGTCTTTATCTACCACGACTGCACCATATGGCGCGCCTTCTGGAAGCTCTAGCGTTTGCGCATCTGGGTTCAGGGCGCGGGCGGCTTGGCGGGTGATCTGACGACGCGTTCCCATGGGGCGCACGGGGCTTTGCACGGCCTCTGGCGTGTCTTCGGCATACAGTATCTCGCACAGGGCATCTGGGTCGGGTGTGTCGATCAGCTGCACACGTGCAGTGCCAGCGATTGCGCGCACCAATGCGACCTGTGTCTCAATCGCATCGCGGTCAGCCTTGCGGGAAAGCAATAAGCTGGTGGAGGCGAACCCAGCGGCCAAGGCGGCGGTGATCTCCGCGTGACCAAAGGCCGCCAGCGCGGGCAGCTCCATCGGGATCACATCGGCGGGGAGGCCACGGCCATAGCGTGCGGCCATGCGGATCATTTCACCCCCATGGGCATCATGCACCAAAAGGCGTGGCGCGGTGCCGCCCGCGGCCAGATAGGCACGCGCCAGTGTCTGCACGCGCAGCATTGTGAAATCCACAGGCGGCACGTCAAAACTGATCGCGCCAGACGGACAGGCCGAGGAGCATGCGCCGCAGCCCGCGCAGACCATCGGATCAATCGTGACATGCTCGCCGTCGGGGGTGATAGCGCCTGTTGGACACAGATCAAGGCAGTTGGTGCAGCCTGTCTGCTCGGCACGACTGTGCGCGCACAGCAACGGTTCGGTACGGATGTAGAGTGGTTTCTCGAAAGTGCCGATCATGTGGGATGCGGCCATTGTCGCGGCGGCAACGGCGGCCGGATGGTTTGGATCAGCGCGCAGATAGCCTTCGCGCTTTTCGGGAGCGGGGAACAATGCTTGGGTACCGCGCAGGTCAAGGATCACGTCACAGTGGCTGATCGCGCCATCACGGGGATCTGTGACACGCACAGGGCCGCGGCCTGTTGGGTCAACTTGTTGTAGAGCGTCAATAACAACCTCGAACTGGCCCAATGCGCCTTTTGCGCGGCGCAGCTGTCCCGTGATTACGTCGAATGCGCGGCTGTCCGGCAGGTCTGACCCCGTGTCCAACAACAACGTAACACCGAGGAAATCTTTTAATGCTTCAGCAGCTTCGACCGCCACATCCCCTGCGCCGAGGATCAGGCACATGCCGTCCGATATGACATCTAGGGATTTCTCTTGAGGGGCGTCGAGCAAGGCTTCGGCGGCGAGGGCGGACATTTTGGGTAGTGTCGAGGCCGTGTCATCAGTCCAACCAGCTCTGTCGCGCAGGTCGAGAAGGGGGGCAGGGGCTAGGCCCAACTCTTCGGCCAATTCACCGAATACCCTTGCCTCTTGGGTGCAGCATAAAATTGCATCCCCTGTGCGCAGGGCGTCTGCCGCACGGTCAATCTGGTGGGTGCATAGGCCCGAACAAGGGGGGGCAACCGTGAATCCGGTGGTCCTGCTCAGCGCATCAAAGTCAATGGTTTGGGAGCCTTCACAGTCACATGTTATCAATGTCTTAGCCATGATTTCTCCCTTGATGAAGCGCCTGAGGATCTGGTTTTTCGGCGGTGTTCAGGCCCCTAGCTAGACGTCTTTCGTGCTGCGCTACAACCTGATTTCTTTGCAGCAGTGTTGGGTTCGAGTGCGGGCGGGAGGCCGTGGCGGCGCTTTGTGATTCGATTTGGGATTGGGTGGAGATATCTGATTAAAAAACTCAAGTTAGACAAAAGGTCCGATGTGACGCTTTGGTTGTAAGTTGATTGGCCAACCTGTCCCTTTTGGTGGAATTTTCGGCAGAATGAAAAAATTGTTCTTCCTTCTGAATCCTTCAGCGGTGAAGATTAAGACGGAGGACTAAACCTTGATCTACAATCCACAAATGTACCAAACGATGCCAGTCGGTGTTGTGCTTAGGCGCACCGCCGGTGTGACCCGTTGGGCCAAGTGGAGCTGGAAGGCGACTGCCGTTTTGCCTGGCGCTGCCGATGCGGATTGGCGTGAACTGCGCAGCGAGGATGGCGCAACCGAATATCATGCCGCCACCGTTCCTCTCAACCTGCACGGTGCTGAAACTGAGGCGTATGTCCATGGTTTGGGTGCGGAAGTTCCATGTGTATATGTGGTGATGCGCCCCATCGCAGGTGCAGCAGATAACCCGTTTGAAATTTTGCTGGTCACTGCCTCGCCCTATGAGGCGCAGGATTACTGTGACAGCGCGGAAGAAGTGGTTGAGAAGGTCGCGATGCCGCAGGGCTTGGCCGCGTGGGTTAGTGCCTTTGTTGATCAGTTTCATGAGGAAGAAGCCTTTGTGAAACGCAAACGCAAAAACCATTTTGAGGCTGGCAAGCAGGATGGCATCGGCGATCCACGTGTGCGCAAGGATGCAGACATATACGCATCTCCTACTTTGAAGCGCGGACGGATAGCATGAGCGGTTTTTGGACAGCACGCCGCGCTGCTGTTGCAGCGGAAACGCAGGCAGAGGAACACGCCAATGTCGAGGCCGCAGCAGAGGCCCAAGAGGCCGTACTGGCAGAGCGCGACGATACGGATCTGTTGACCGAACTGGGCCTTCCCGTCCCCGAAGAACTGCTAAATGGCGAGCAGTTGCGTGCGTTTCTCAAGGCGCAATTGCCTCAACGCCTAAAGTCACGTGCGCTGCGCGCGTTCTGGCGCACGAACCCTGTGCTGGCGTGTCTGGACGGGTTGAACGATTACGATGATGACTACACAGCCGCCGCAACGGCGGGCAAAGCGGTGAACACGTTGTACGAGGTAGGCAAGGGGTTCGCCCAGCCAGTTGCGGACGTGCTGGACAAAATCGCGGTCGAGGAAGATGAGCCCGCTACGATCACTCTGTCCGAGCGTTCCGTTCCTGATGTATCCCCACCCAAGCCGCCGAAGGCCGAAGTGGTGGATGTGGCCCAGTATGATATTGCCGCGACGCAAAGCGATGAAGAAGATTTCAGCCCCCTCACGACACCGCGCCGAATGCGGTTTACCTTTTCCACTGACGCAGAAGGCGCAGGCGCATGAACCAAACGGCCTCCATCCCTGTTGCTGAAGAGGACCGCCTGCGCGCGGACCTGTATAATTTTCTCGGGTTGATCCTGTCGGGTCCGCCAGACCAGATGTTGTTGGATCAATGCGCAGCACTGGAAGGCGACAATACAGATTTGGGGCAAGGCTTTGTATCGCTGTCCAAGCTCGCGCATCAATCCAAGCCCAAAGGCGTCGAGACAGAATATAACCGCTTGTTTATTGGTCTGGGCCGTGGCGAACTGCTACCCTATGCCAGCTACTATTTAACGGGTTTTCTGAATGAGAAACCTTTAGCACTGTTGCGTCAGGACATGGTGGCACGTGGGTTAGAGCGCGCGGACAACGTGTTTGAACCAGAGGACAATATTGCATCACTGATGGAGATGATGGGCGCTATGATTGCCGGTCGTTTCAACAGTGCAGCCACGCTGGAGCAACAAAAGACGTTCTTCAACAAACATATCGCGCCTTGGGCGGGGCATTTCTTTTCCGATCTGGAAGGTGCAAAGAACTCGGTTTTCTTTGCGCCTATCGGCAAGATTGGCCGCGCGTTTATGGACGTCGAGGCCGAGGCGTATCGCCTGAGTGTACATTAACGGCGGGCACCCCGCGAAACCAATAATACGACGATAAGGAGGAGGAATTCTATGACACGCAAAACACAGACCCCCGCGCAGCCCAGCAAAGGCCGCCGCGATTTCCTGAAGTTTGCAGGTACGGCGGCCCCCTTGGTGGCAGTTGCTGTGGCCAGTGGCGGTGAAGCACAGGCCGCAGCAGCGCCGGCTGATCCGACGTCCAACCGCATCCAGGACACCGAGCATACACGCGCCTATTACGAGTCCGCGCGCTTCTAAGTACGCGCCAGATAAAACAGACAAGGTCCAGTCGGAGCCTTGTACCATCGGTAACGCTACAGCAGCCGTTGCCAGCCATAGCCACCAGAAGCGGGACAGAGCCCGCGTTACGGGAGTGAAAATATGTTGAGGAAAAAGACCAACGGAGTCGCACGGCGACCCCAGCGCACAGGAATACTGTCTGATGTTGCACGGTCCAAGGTTGATCGCCGTTCGTTCCTGCGCGGCTCGGGGCTTGCAATCGGTGGCTTGGCCGCGATTGCTGCGACTGGCGGTAATGTTAAACAAGTAACTGCTGCAACTGCGGCCGCATCTGGCGCGATGGAGATTAAGAAATCCGTCTGCACCCACTGTTCGGTCGGGTGTACGGTCATTGCCGAAGTATCTGGCGGCGTATGGGTTGGTCAGGAACCAGGTTGGGACAGCCCCTTCAACCTTGGGGCGCATTGCGCGAAAGGCGCATCGGTACGCGAGCACGCCCACGGCGAACGCCGCCTGAAGTACCCGATGAAGAAGGTTGGCGGCGAATGGCAGCGGATCAGCTGGGAGCAGGCCATCGACGAAATCGGCGACCAGATGACAGAAATCCGCGAGACCAGCGGTCCTGACTCAGTCTACTGGCTTGGCTCTGCAAAGCATTCGAACGAACAGGCATATTTGTTCCGTAAATTTGCTGCCTATTGGGGCACCAACAACGTCGATCACCAAGCGCGTATTTGCCACTCAACCACAGTTGCTGGTGTGGCGAACACATGGGGCTACGGCGCCATGACCAACAGCTTTAACGATATCCATAATTCCAAGGCGATCCTTGTGATCGGCGGCAACCCTGCCGAGGCGCACCCCGTCTCATTGCAGCACATCTTGAAAGCTAAAGAACAGAATAACGCGCCGCTGATCGTATGTGACCCGCGTTTTACACGCACGGCTGCCCATGCGGATGAGTATGTGCGCATGCGCCCTGGCTCTGATGTGGCGCTGGTTTGGGGTATCCTTTACCACCTGTTCGAGAACGGGTGGGAAGACAAAGAATTCATCCGCACCCGCGTTTGGGGCATGGACGAGATTCGCAAAGAAGTCGCCAACTGGACTCCTGAAGAGGTCGAGCGCGTAAGTGGCGTGCCAGGTGAACAGCTGCGCCGCGTGGCGCGCACCATGGCCAACAGCCGTCCAGGCACGTTGATCTGGTGCATGGGCGGGACCCAGCACAGCAACGGTAACAACAACACCCGCGCCTACTGCATCTTGCAGCTGGCATTGGGGAACGTCGGCGTTGCGGGCGGGGGCACAAACATTTTCCGCGGCCACGACAACGTTCAAGGCGCGACCGATCTAGGCGTTCTGGCCGATACTTTGCCGGGTTACTACGGCCTGTCCGCAGGATCATGGGCCCACTGGGCGCGGGTCTGGGACGAGGACCTCGACTGGCTTAAAACCCGTTTTGACACCATGAAAGGTGCAGACGGCAAGGATCAGGAGATGATGGGCCTCACGGGTATTCCTGTATCGCGTTGGATCGATGGTGTCCTGGAGGCGCGGGAGAACCTTGAGCAACCTGACAACACAAAAGCCATGGTGCTTTGGGGCCATGCGCCAAACTCGCAAACGCGCCAGAAGGAAATGAAAACGGCGATGGAGAAGCTCGACCTGTTGGTTGTTGTTGATCCTTACCCGACCGTATCCGCCGTTTTACACGACCGTACGGACGGCACCTACCTGCTGCCAGCGACCACACAGTTCGAGACTTCGGGTTCTGTCACAGCCTCCAACCGCTCGTTGCAGTGGCGTGAAAAAGTGGTCGAACCGCTGTTTGAATCGCTGCCTGACCACACAATTCTGTATAAATTCGCCAAGAAGTTCGGTTTTGAAGACCGCATGTTCCGCAACATTGAAGTGGACGGCGAAGAGCCTGTGGTTGAGGATTTGACCCGTGAGTTCAACAAAGGCATGTGGACAATCGGCTATACTGGCCAGACGCCAGAGCGTTTGAAAATGCACATGCAAAACCAACACACCTTTGATAAAACCACGCTGCGCGCGGTGGGCGGTCCTGCAGACGGTGATTTCTACGGTTTGCCATGGCCATGCTGGGGCACTGCCGAGATGAACCACCCAGGTACGCCGAACCTCTATGACCTGTCGACGCCTGTGGCCGATGGAGGCCTGACCTTCCGCGCTCGTTTCGGTGTAGAGCGTGACGGTGAGAACCTGTTGGCCGAGGGTGTCTATTCCAAAGGGTCCGAAATCAAAGACGGCTACCCTGAGTTTACGATGCAGATGCTGATTGATCTGGGATGGGATGGCGACCTTACCGCAGCCGAGCGTAGTTCGATTGAAGGCGTAGCCGGCTACTCTCATCCGGCAAAAGCGGGCGAGGGTACGGAAGAAGTTGGTGAGACTTCACAACAAGGCGACCTGCCTTCGGACTACTCTGAAAAGGTTGGTGGCATCAACTGGAAGACCGACCTGTCGGGCGGAATCCAGCGTGTCGCGATTGCCCATGGCTGCGCACCGTTCGGTAATGCTAAGGCACGTTGCGTGGTTTGGACGTTCCCAGATCCAGTGCCGCTGCACCGGGAGCCGCTGTATTCCAACCGCCGCGATCTGGTTGCCGATTACCCAACCTATGATGATAAAACATTCTGGCGGGTGCCGACGCTTTATGCTTCGATCCAAAAGAATGATTTCTCTGCGGACTTTCCAATCATCCTGACCTCGGGCCGTTTGGTCGAATATGAGGGCGGCGGGGACGAGACACGTTCAAACCCGTGGCTGGCCGAGCTGCAACAAAACATGTTCATCGAGGTCAACACACGCGATGCCAACAACTTGGGTGTGCGTGACGGTGCGGACGTCTGGGTCGAAGGCCCAGAAGGCGGCCGCATCAAGGTCATGGCCATGGTCACCGAGCGGGTGGGCGAGGGCGTTGCCTTTATGCCGTTCCACTTTGGTGGTCACATGGAGGGTGTTAGCCTGCGTGATAAATATCCCGACGGGGCCGACCCGATTGTACTCGGTGAATCCACCAACACAGTACAGACCTACGGCTACGACTCAGTAACTCAAATGCAAGAGACCAAAGCGACTCTTTGCAAAATCATGCCAGCGTAAGGAGATACCAAAATGGCGAGAGCAAAATTTCTCTGCGATGCCGAACGCTGCATCGAATGTAATGCATGTGTGACGGCGTGTAAGAACGAACACGAGGTTCCTTGGGGGATCAACCGCCGTCGCGTGGTCACGATCCAAGACGGCAAACCGGGTGAGCGCTCGATCTCGGTGGCCTGTATGCACTGCTCGGATGCGCCTTGTATGGCGGTCTGTCCTGTGGATTGCTTCTATCAAACCGACGACGGTGTTGTTCTGCACTCCAAAGATCTGTGCATCGGGTGCGGCTATTGCTTCTACGCATGTCCCTTTGGCGCGCCGCAGTATCCACAAGCGGGCAACTTTGGCAGCCGTGGCAAGATGGACAAATGTACATTCTGTGCGGGTGGTCCAGAAGAGAACAACTCCCAAGCAGAGTTCCAGAAATATGGCCGCAACCGCATCGCAGAGGGCAAGTTGCCCATCTGTGCGGAGATGTGTTCGACCAAAGCGCTGTTGGCGGGTGACGGAGACATGGTCTCGGAAATCTACCGCGAGCGCGTTGTTGCACGCGGCTTTGGTTCAGGTGCTTGGGGCTGGGGAACAGCCTACGAACAAAAAGGCCAATAAGCCAACTTTGCGGGCGGCAGACTGCCGTCCGCATTAAACTATAGCACCCCTGTTTTAACTGATCTCATTGGGGAATTTCCCATGCTTCGCACTTTGCTAGCCCTGTTTGTTATTTCGCTAACCGTCCTATCTGCTCCTCTGTCAGCCCAAGACGTGCGTTTGCCTGAAAACAGCGCCGAGGCTACAATGCCGCGTGCTTCTACCGGCGGGGCACAGACGCTGGAGGATGTGTTGCGCCGCCAAAACGGCGAGACAATCGACGACAGCTTTCGCCGCGACAATATCGGAGCGGCGCCTGTTTTGGCGCCCGGATTGGGACCCGTAGGGGGTGCTTCGGATGCCGACCTTTGGCGTGCGCTGCGATACAACGAAGCTGAGGTGCGCGTTAGTACTATGGACAAAACGGGCAAAGTTTTGGTCCAAGATGGCGGTATGTGGTGGTTAAAACTGCGCGAAGGGCCAATTGCGACCTACGGTGGCTGGCTGTTGCTGGGCACCATCGCGATTTTGTTTGTGTTCTATCTGATCCGTGGGCGAGTGCGCATCGAGGACGGGTTGGCCAATCGCACCGTCACACGCTTCAAAGCGGTCGAACGTTTTGCTCACTGGCTGCTGGCAGGCTCATTCATCTTACTGGCGCTGACGGGGCTCGCATCGATGTTCGGGCGTAAGTTTCTGGTGCCTGTTTTTGGCCATGACGCCAATTCGTTCCTGCTGGCAGGAACGAAGTTTATCCACAACAACGTCTCTTGGGCGTTTATGATTGCGCTGTGCATGGTGTTTGTCATGTGGGTTTGGCACAATATTCCAGACCGCACCGACATCACGTGGTTCCGCCATGCAGGCGGTATCATCGGCAACACACACCCGCCCGCCAAGAAGTTTAATGCGGGCCAAAAGATTATTTTTTGGTCGGTGATTTTGTTGGGGGCATCGGTTTCGGTGTCAGGGTTGTCGCTCCTCTTTCCGTTCGATATCGCGCTGTTTGCCCACACCTTTGATCTGCTCAACAACAGTGGTTTGCCGCAGTGGATCGGGTACGGCGATCTGCCCCGCAATCTTGCCCCGCAAGAGGAAATGCAATTTGCGCAGCTGTGGCATGCGATCATCGGCTTTTTGATGATGGCGATTATCATCGGGCACATTTATATCGGTACGGTCGGTATGGAGGGCGCCTATGATGCTATGGGTACAGGCGAGGTTGACGAAAACTGGGCCGAGCAGCACCACTCCATCTGGTATGAAGAAGTCAAAAAATCACAGCAGGAAGCGTCGGCGAAATGAAGGTAATGTTGATCGGATTTGCGAGCACCGGTGTGATCGCCCTTGTGGCCTATTTTGCCCTGCACGAGATGGGCTTTTCCTCGCAAGAAGTCTACTCTGGCGAAGACGTCAGATTGGACTGACGGGCGAGGGTCAGAATATGACGACGGCAAACGAATACGGCAGTATATTGGCGGGTGCTTCGGTTCTTGTGGTTGACGATGAACCAGGAATGCGGAATTTCCTGACTAAGATACTAGAACCGCGAGTCAAACGGATCGCCACCGCAGCATCGCCTGCTGAGGCGACTGATCTGTTGGATGATGCGCATTTTGATGTCGTCATTCTGGACAACGTTATGCCCGGACAAACAGGGCTGGCATGGATAGAAGAGCAACGTCGCAAGGGATTTTACGCGGATACCATCCTGATAACTGCTTTTGCTGATCTGGAAACGGTGATTGCGGCGCTTCGGGCAGGGGTCAGTGACTTTTTGCTCAAACCGTTTCGCACAAATCAAATTCTCAATATTCTTGCGCGAACCTTGGACAGCAAACATCTGCGCCGCGATAACACACTATTGCGCCATGAACTACACGCTGGTGAGAACCTACGCATGTTGGGTAATTCGGATGCTCTGGGCGCGGTCCATGCGATGCTGAACAGGTTGGCGCCGCTGGACACGCCCGTTCTTTTCACAGGGGCCAGCGGCACGGGAAAAGAATTGGCCGCGCGGCAATTACATCAACTGTCGCCACGCGCCGACAAACCGTTCGTCGCCGTAAACTGCGCAGCGATCAGCTCGGACCATGTGGTGGCCGAACTGTTCGGGGCAGTGGATGCGAACAACACTCTGAAGCCTGGTCTGCTGCTGTTGGCTGATGGGGGTACGTTGCTGTTGGATGAGGTTGCGCAAATGCCTGACGCCCTCCAAGCGGCCTTGCTGCGGGTATTGGAAGATATGCGCATTCGCCCACAAGGGGGCGAACGGGAAATTCCCCTGAACCTAAGGTTTCTCTTCGCGACTAACGCCGATCTAAAACAAGCGGTGGCCGAGGGGCGTTTTCGCTCCGATCTTTACCACCGCATGAATGTGGTGGAACTCGAGATGCCACCGCTCAAAGAACGATCAGAAGATATTGTCGAGCTTGCCGTGCATTTTATGGAGCATTTCTCGGCGACTTTAGGCATGCGTGCGTTGGACCTGGATGCCGAAACACTACTGAAGCTGCGCCGATACGACTGGCCAGGCAACATCCGTGAATTGCGCAATCTGATAGAGCGGTCTGTCATTCTGGGTGCCTTCCCGAAAGAATTTTCAGGCAATGCTTCGGTAACCGGCATAAGGGCGGTAGAAGATTTGGAGCTGATGGTTCAACGCCATATTTTGCACATTCTTGATCTATGTGATGGCAATCGTGCCGAGGCTGCGCGCCGCTTGGGTGTGTCACGCAAGACGATTGACCGCAAACTCGTTGCATGGGCGGATGAGGTTTCAGCTTAATTATCAGCCGATCGCAAAACTACAACGCTCGTCTCTGTGGTAGAATTGGATCAAAGCATGCGGCACCTGCGCATACGGCAGCACCAATCCAAGTTTCCAAGTGGCACAGACCACCAGGTCCACTAAATTCAACCATGCCCTTAAATGACCGTTGGGAAAAACGATTTATAAGCCACCAGATCACTATCGCAAACGGAACCAAGTTTGGGCGTAAGCCAATGTGAGCTACCCGACGAAAATCCGACACTGATGTAAGCTGCGATTTGTAGCCAGCTGATCTTCAGCACGAAGGAGATCAGATATGTCGAAATGGAAGCAATTCTGGGACCTGACATCCGATGGTTTTGTTATCCGGCGTCATGCGCTTTATATCTTAGCGCCGCACCCGCGGAAGAAGGCAAGCATCTCGTCGCTCAGCAAGCCCTTTCCTGTGGCCATCTGCATTAATTCGAAGGCACAACCGTTGTTTACCTCAACGACAACTGGTCCATCCTCGGTTAACGCAATATCGGTTGAGCCATACTTGTTTGCCCCATGCAGAAGCGCAACTTTTTCGTTCAGCGCCTTCAATTCAGACCACATGGGAAGTTGCTCACCGATCAGCTTGCGGGCAGAATTTGGTAGGCTGTCGTATTCAACACGTGTCCCGTCCTGCGTGTCTACAATCGTCAAGATCGTTCCGGTCTCAGGGTCCAGCTGACACAGCAGGTTGCCAGGCCGCCAGAAGTTATCGGCCACGTTGCTCTGCATTGGGAGCTTCAGCGCCGTGAAGGGAACATTCAATCCGTCCTTGCCGATCAGGTTTAGCAATCTCACAGTCCCAATCGCATCTGTGATGCCATCAAAAAAACTGTGTGGCGTAAGGCACTCTTGGATAAGGTAACTCTGGTCGCTAAAGATATTTTCCGCCAATTCCGCGAATGTGACGGGGTCCTGACCCTCAATTAGAATATGAGTATCGGTACAGCCATTGATGCGGAAAGCGCCAGCGCTCCACATGCCCCTCATCGGCTTCGCGAAAAGTGGAAAAGCTGGTACTGCGTCAAAAAATGACTTGAGGTCTTCCGCCGTTTCCAACTTCGGCACATCAGGAAAGCTGCGCGGCCCTTTGTCAAAAACAGCGGCGATTTCAGGAACAGGTAACTCGTGCTGGCTCAAAAAGCTTGAGGACAACCATTTGTCTTCAGTGACTGCCCACCAACTCGTATCATTGCAAGCATTGACGATCGGCCAGTGGATGTGTGCTGAAACAAACTGGTTCCGCTCCTCGTCGCTCCAGCGGTCTCTGTCATAGAGTTCATAGAGCATGTATTCGTAGAACTGAAGTTTGCCCTGTCCGCGTTTCAGCTTTCGGTAGTCAAACCAGATGGATACCGGGTTTTTTCCACTCCGGCGAGCCGCTTTGACAAGAGCCGGAGCGATCTCGACCTGCTGCTTGGTTCCAATTATGCCAATATCTTTTGCCTCTGCAGTCATTTTTTCTCGTGCCTCTAATTTTTTTTGATTGATAGAAATTTGATTTCCCTGACCTAATCAGAAAACTATGGAAAGAGTTTGGCGTGATTGCGGCATTCGAAGCTTCTCGAATCTACAGACCATATTTTGCTTCGGACTAGGTCCCGCCGCACATCGCTATTGGCGCGAAGGTCCGCTGTCGGAAGACTACCAAAACTCTGC
>JBALTK010000020.1:0-28014 GCA_036964385.1 Sulfitobacter sp.
CTCAGCTGGTTAGAGTATCGGCCTGTCACGCCGAGGGTCGCGGGTTCGAGCCCCGTCAACCGCGCCACTGCTGCTTAAAAGGCCTTCCTTCGGGGAGGTCTTTTTGCATTTGAGGTTTAGGATTTTTTTAGAAGTTGAAGCCTAGGATTGTCTCGATCGCGGGATCAAGCTGGCTGTGCATCCATTTGGTGTCTGCGTCGTCCCATGTTTCGGGGGCCGGGGCGCGATCCTCGATGACAGGCGTGAAGCGGTTGCCCATGCGGCGCTCTACAGGGGCGTAGCCGCGCTCGGTCGGCTCAAGGTTGAAGGTGGCCGCCAGATCGCTGAGGAACGCCTCGGGGGCGGCGTTAAAGCTGTCGAGGGAGACATAGGCGACGGAGCCGCCGCGAGCAGGCAGGCTCATCAGTGCGCGGTGCTTGAGATTGCGCATAGCAAAGATGTTGTCAAAGCGCGCACCTGTTATGGGGTGGCGGTCCCATTGCAGTTCATGGTCGAGTGGTTGCAAACGCGGGGCGATGTTGTCGAAGTGGCCCATTTTGTCGACGTAGGCGTGCCACGGTGCGCGCAGAAAATCGGCAAAACCGAGGCGCTGGACAGACGGGTCCGCATGCCAAGGGCGTTTGTAGAGGGAGTGCGCCCAGCTGCGCGGATTGCGCACGGCGACGATAGTGAGAAACGTGGGCGGTAGCGCGATCATTTGGGGAAACCCGTGTTTCCAGCCAAGCGCTTCGGTTTTGCGGATTTTGAGGGATTCGTGTACAATTTTGCGGATAACGTTGGTGCCGCAGCCGCGCTCTCCCAAGACTTGAAAACGGTCAACCGGGGCATCATGCGCTTTGTGCAGGTGCCAGCCTGTTTTCGTCATGGGGGGAGTCATTTCCGCCGCAAGAGCGGTAAATTCGGGCGTGTCGGTGGCGTGGGCCATTGTCATTTTGCGTCTCTCGCGGCTTACTGCACCTGCATCCCACAGGGTGGCCGCAGTGTGGTCAATCGCGCGGGAAATGAAAAGAAGGAAGAGGCATGCAAACAGCAGCAGCAGTCACAATGGTGCGCGATGACGCGTTTTTTCTGCGCGCATGGCTGGCGCATTACGGCGAGTTGTTCGGGCGGCAGAACTGTTATGTGATCAACCACGGCTACGGTGAAGAAGTGGCGGAACTGGCCAAAGGGTGCAACGTCATCGGCATTCCAGGTGATCCGCACAAGAATTTTGACGTCAAGCGCTGGGGGCTGCTCAATAATCTGGTGGGTGGTTTGCGCAGGTACTACCGCCATGTGATTGTAGGGGATGTGGACGAGTTGATCGTTGTCGACCCTCAAGCTGATATGAACCTGTTGCAGTTTCTGGAGCAGGCACCCGAGAAGCGGGTGCTGACGCCTTTGGGGCTGGAAGTGATCCACCGCGTCGATATCGAGCCGGAGGTGATCACGGACCGCATCCTTGGGCCACGCCGCCATGTGCGCCCTGCGCCGCATTACTCCAAGCCGTGCATAGTGTCAGCAGCGGTCAAGATTTCGCGTGGCGGGCATTTCTCGCAATACCCCAAGCTTCACACTCCAGAGAATTTGTACCTGCTCCATCTCAAGTTTTGCGATGTGGATCAGTACACGGGCGCGATGGACCGCCGCAATGCGATCACCCAAGAGATGGGCGATGATATTAAGGGGACATCCATCGGGCGTCATTGGTTCACGGGCGAACGGGGCGAGGATCAGAAAATGTTCGAAGGGTTCGCGGATTTGAAAATGGAAGAGGGGTTTGACCTCGGGTTTATGCGCAAGCGGATGCAGCGGTCGTTCAAGGCGCGCGGCGAAACGGGGTATTACGAGTTCAATCGCCCCAGCTTTGACACACAATACGTGCTGCCGGAGCGGTTCAACGGAGTTATTTGATTGGGGTGAAAGACCCCTGCAGAGTGTGGAACGGTGTGGTGCGCGCGCAGCATGGCCATTGACACGAAGTGAAAGAGCCAAAGGCGAAGTGGCGCATCGACACGTTCTGGCCAGCGTAGGGTCTGTGTCTACCTGACCCTTCTTTGTTTAGGAAAGAATGCTAGGCCAGTAGGCCGTGTCACGCCTCTGAAATTGTTTGGAATGTGAGGCAGGGGGCTGGTTTTGCGGACGTTCGTTCATCCTTTAGGATGAAGGCGCAGAATTGTGTCTGCGGGGGACTACGCAAGGGAAAGAGCCAGCAGCAGTTCGGTGACTGCTGCCGGTGAAACGGGGTTAGCCGCGTTTGTCTTTGACGATCGCTTGCATCTGGTCGAGCGGCAGGTAGCCGCGCAGAAGCTCGTCTTGCATGACGAAAGTGGGCGTGCCTGAAATGGCGAGGGTGCCTGCAAGCGCGCGGGTGGCGGAAATCTCGGCGGTGACTTCATCGCTGTTCATGCGCGCGGTGATAGCCTCCATATCCAGCCCGAAAGTGTTTCCCAAGCGGGCAAGGGCAGGCATGGTGATGTCGCCATTAAAGCTCATAAGTGCGTCGCCCACTGCCTTATAGCTGTCGTCGCCTGCAATCTGTTTCACTGAGATGGCAAAGCGGGATGCAAGAACGGAAGCATCCCCCAGAATGGGCAGTTCCTTTACGATGAGTTTGATGTTGCCATCGGTTTCAAGCAGTTCTGCCACTTCGCCGTGGGCGCGTTTGCAATAGCCACAGCGGTAGTCGAGGAATTCGACCAGCACGATGTCGCCTTCGGGATTGCCGCCGACCCACGAGTAGCCGTCGTTAAAGATCGCGTCGGCATTATTGGTCACCAGATCAACGTCCGCTTGGACCTGCTGCTCTGCTTCGCGGTTTTGCAAAATCTCGACGGCCTGCATGATCACTTCGGGGTTCTCGAAGAGATAGGAGCGCACTTCGGCGCGAAACAGCGCGCGTTCTTCGTCGGTCATCGGCGTCAGCTCTTGGGCGAAGGCGCCAGTGGCGAGGGTGCCCAGCAGGGCGGTGGTGGCGATAAGGCGTTTCATAACAATTTACTCTCGTTTTATGGTGTCACTTGGCGACGCGTTGGGATGCAATCAACACATCTTGGGCCCGCTGCCAAGGGCCGGAGCCTGTGGGAAGCAGTCCTGTGGCGCGTTTTGCATGGATGCCTGCGTCTTTGAGGCGTCCTTGGATGGCGAAACGCTCGGCTGTGGTGAGTGCAGCCATGCCTGTTTGGCCCGTCTTGGCATAGGCGGTGGCCAGATCGCGGAGCATGGAGCTATCGCGGAAATCCTGACGGCGCGATTTCTCAAGTACGCCGAGGGCAGTTTTAACCTGACCTGAGGCGAGCAGGGCGCGGCCATATCCAGACAGCAGGAGTGGATCGTTGGGCGCGCGCTGTACCGCGCTGGCGTGTGTGTCTGCCGCCGCTTTGAAGTTGCGGGTCTCCAAAAGTATTTGCCCTTTTTGATCGCGCAGGAAGGGATCGGTGGGGCGTATTGCGATGGCTTTGTCGATCGCGGCCAGCGCTTTTTTTGTGTTGGAGTTGCGGTGGTGGGCAACAGCCTCGCGCAGTGATCGGACATCTGCATAAGGCTCGGAGTTGAGGCGGCGCAGTGTCCAACTGGGGGCGCGGGTATAGGCCGTGAGTTTGCCCTTGAGCCGCGCAAACCAGTATTCGGCGGTGGCATCGGCAGGCAAGGTGCCATAGGCGGCGACAGCCCCTGCAACGGCGCGCAGGCGGTCACGGCTCAGCGGGTGAGAGCGCATATAGGGATCTTGACGGCCTACGCTCAGCGCCTCTTGACCCGAGAAAATCTTGAGTGTGTCGAGCAGGCCATCGGGCGATGCGCCTGCGGATTTCATATAGCGGATGGCGGATTGGTCGGCAGAGGATTCTTCCTCACGGGTGTGACCGAGAAAGGCACGGTTTGCCGAACTGGCCGTACCAAGGGCGATGCCGCCCGCCGCTTTTCCGTTTCCCGATGCGGCCGCAGCGGCAGCAAGGGCGAGGCCAAGCCCCGCAATGGTGCGCGAGTTGGCGAAGTTGTTCATGCGCCGCGTAATATGGCCGTTTGAAATGTGAGCGGCCTCATGGGCGATTACCCCTTGAAGCATCGCGGCGCTGTCGAGTTTGTTGATCAGGCCATAGTGCAGGAAGATCACATCATTGCTCACGACAAAGGCGTTTAGTGTACTGTCATCGACAATGAGCACTTTTACGCGGGATGGGTTCAGACCTGCGGCACGGATCACGGGCGACGCGATCTGTTTGAGCGCGAATTCCATGTCGGCATCGCGCAACAAGCCAATAGCATGGGCGGGCAGCGCCAGCAGACCCGCAAGGAGCAGGGCGGCTATTGACGACAGGAGTCTGATCAGGTGAAAGCGCATAAAGCAGTTTAGGAGCAGCCCCATGCGGAATTCAAGCCGATCCGAAGTCGATCCCTTTATTGTGATGGACGTTATGCAAGCCGCGGCACGGGCCGAGGCGGCGGGGCGGCACATCATTCATATGGAAGTCGGCCAGCCCGGCACTGGTGCGCCCAAGCCTGCGGCGGCCGCGTTGAGTGCGGCGATGGAGGCAGGGCCGTTGGGATATACCGTTGCTCTGGGGCTACCTGCACTGCGTGCACGCATCGCCCAGATGTATGGTGAGTGGTATAATGTTGACCTTGATCCCGCGCGGGTGGTGGTGACGTCGGGGTCTTCGGCGGGGTTCTTGTTGGCTTTTACAGCGCTCTTTGACAGTGGAGACCGCGTGGGTATCGGCGCGCCCGGTTATCCGAGTTACCGCCAGATTTTGGGAGCGTTGGGGATGGTGCCTGTGGATTTGCCCACGGCAGCGGAAAACCGCTTTCAACCTGTACCAGCGGATTTTGCGAACATGGATTTGCGCGGGTTAATGGTCGCCTCGCCTGCGAATCCGACGGGTACGATGCTGGATAAACCTGCGATGAGTGCATTGATTGAGGCGTGTCACGGGACGGGGGCCTCTTTTATCTCGGACGAGATCTACCACGGGATCGAGTATGAGAAGAAAGCGGTGACCGCGCTTGAGATTACCGACGAGTGTTATGTGATCAACAGTTTCTCCAAGTATTTCAGCATGACAGGCTGGCGCGTGGGCTGGATGGTCGTACCCGATGATCAGGTGCGTGTAGTCGAGCGGATTGCGCAGAATATGTTTATTTGCGCGCCACATGCGTCTCAGGTGGCCGCACTGGCGGCGATGGATTGTGTGGACGAGCTTGAGGCGAACATGGACGTGTACCGTGCCAACCGTGCGCTGATGCTCGATGGTTTGCCCAAGGCGGGGTTTGATAAAATCGCACCGCCAGACGGTGGGTTTTACGTTTATGCGGATGTGAGTGACATCACCGACGATAGCCGTGCGCTGGCTGCCGAGGTACTGGAAAAGGCGGGGGTCGCAGTGACACCAGGGCTCGATTTTGATCCTGTACGCGGGCACACGACGATGCGCTTTTCCTATGCGCGCAGCACCGAGGATATCCGTGAGGGTCTGGCGCGGCTGGCGGCGTTCATGCAAGCGCGCTGATCTGCTGGACCGCGTAGGCTGGGCGGTGGTATGGTGCGCTAAAGTGCCACGCAAAAACCTGTGGCTGGAGCAGTAATGAAACGAATTTTACTTAGCGTTATCTTGTGCTTATCCGCGCCCGTTTATGCAGTGGCTCAGGAGTTGAGTGCGCTTGCGCGGGTCGATCCTGAGGCGAGTGTGATCAAGGATGGCTGGTGGGGACGCACGGACCTCACGCTCGCGCTAAGCCAAGGGGTGCCTTTTCGGGTGTTCACGCTGGATGATCCTGCACGTCTGGTCGTGGATTTCCGCGAGGTTGATTTTCGCGGTCTACGCGCCGCTGATTTGATCAGTGACGGGGATCGGGTCTCCGCAGTGCGTTTTGGTGCATTCCAACCTGGTTGGTCGCGGCTGGTGGCGGATTTGGCGGAGCCGATGGTCCCGCGCGAGATCGGGATGCCTGTTGACCCCAATACAGGACGGGCCATGTTGGGAATAATGCTCAAAACCGTGAGCGCGGAAGAGTTTGCCGCCGCCTCTGGTGTGGTCGTCGATCCGAATTGGACCCCTGCATTCCTGAGTGCGCCCAAACCCGTCCGTAAGGGCGATAATAGGTTTGTGGTCGTACTTGACCCCGGTCATGGCGGGATCGATCCGGGCGCGGAACGCGACGAGGTGAACGAAAAAGGGCTGATGCTCAGCTTTGCGCAAACCATGGCAGAAGCCTTGCGGCGGATGGATGTGGATGTTGTGATGACCCGTGAGAGCGATGTGTTTGTTGCGTTGCAAACGCGGGTAGCGATTGCGCATCAGGTCGAGGCGGATTTGTTCATCTCATTGCATGCGGACATCCTGCGCCAAGGCGGCGCGAAGGGGGCGACGGTTTATACCTTGTCGGATGACGCCAGCGATGCTGCGACCGAGCATTTGGCGGCGCGGCACAATCGCGCTGATATCATTGCGGGGGCTGATTTGACTGGATCGGACGATCAGGTGGCGCAAGTGCTGCTTGATCTGGCGCGTCAGGAAACGGGACCGCGTTCTTCTGCGTTGGCGATGACACTGGCCGAGGGGATGGCAGCCGCAGGCGGGCCGATGAACCGCAGACCGCTGCGCGAGGCGGGATTTTCTGTACTGAAATCTGCGGATATTCCGTCGGTATTGGTCGAGATCGGGTTCCTCAGTTCGGATCGGGACCTTTCAAATCTGGGTGATCCCCTGTGGCGTCGCGGCATGGCCGAGGGCATGGCGAAAGCGATTTTGACGTGGCGCGATGCAGATGCGGCACGCAAGGCGCTTGTCCGTCAATAAGGCGCTGAGGCAATGGGTGAAAATTAGGCGGTAGTTCGCCCTAATTCCCCATAAAACGGGCGGTATGCCTTTTGACGATCTGGCGGAATGTAGCTATAGCTACCGCTAATTCTGCGCCATTTTAAGGAGCGTGCTGCGTGTTTCGGATGATCCTGTCTTTTTTTGGGGGTATTTTCACCACCCTGACTATGTCCGTTGGCATGGTGGCGCTCACCATTGGTGCGATTTTCTGGATGTACGGGCGCGACTTGCCCAGCCACGAATCCTTGGCCTCCTATACGCCGCCGACCATCAGCCGGATTTATTCCGGGCAGGGGCGGTTGATTGATGAATTTGCCAAGGAGCGGCGCTTGTTTGCGCCTGCTGATACGATTCCCGACCTCATTAAGCAGGCGTTTATCTCGGCGGAAGACAAGAATTTCTACGAACATGACGGCTATGATTTGCGCGGGATTGGTGCGGCGGCTGTGGATGCGGTGAAGTCACGTGGGCAGGACGTGCGCGGGGCCTCGACGATTACCCAGCAGGTGATGAAGAACTTCCTGCTGAGCGGTGACCGTCGCGCCGAGCGTAAGATCAAGGAAATCATCCTTGCGGCGCGTGTGGAAGAGGCGCTGCCGAAGGAGAAGATCCTTGAACTGTACCTGAACGAGATTTTTCTTGGGCAGAACAGCTATGGTGTCGCAGCGGCGAGCCAGACCTATTTCAACAAGACCTTGAGCGAGCTTGCCCCGCATGAGGCAGCGACCCTTGCCAGCCTGCCCAAAGCGCCATCGGATTTCCATCCTGTGCGCCGCAAAGAGCGGTTGCTTGCCCGCCGTAACTTTGTGCTGCGGGAGATGAAGGAGAACGGGTACATCACCGAAGCGGCCTTTGAGCAAGAGCGCGATATGCCGCTGCTCTCCGTGCAGAATGGTGATTTCAATAGCTTCAAAGCGGACCTGCCGCCGCGTGATTACTTTACCGATGAAATTCGCCGCCAGCTGTCAGAGGACTTTGGCGAGGGGGAGTTTTTCACGGGCGGTCTGAGTGTCCGTGCGACAATCGACAACGAGATGCAGCCGATCGCAGCAGATGCGCTGCGCCGTGAGCTAGAGAATTTTGACCGTGGTCAAGGTGTCTGGCGCGGAACAGGCAAGACAATGCCCGCCGCAGAACTGGTAGACGAGAAGACATGGCGCGATGCCTTGGCCAAGCTGCGCGTACCGCGTGATATCACGTTGGAGACACAATGGTTCCCTGCCGTCGTCCTTGAGACTGGGGCAAAAGGGGCGCGTCTTGGGATTGAAAGCGTTGAGAGTGCAGAGGGCGGCAACTGGGTTCCGCCAAAGGATATGGCATGGGCGCGCAAGCGGCTTGAGAATGGCCGCCTTGGCGAGCGCGGTGCCTTGGTTGAAGTGGGCGAAGTGGTGCTGGTGCGCCGTATGGTCGCCGATGCCGATGGATCGTTCATCCGCTGGACATTGCGGCAGGTCCCAGAAGTGCAGGGCGGTTTCGTGGCGATGGACGTCAACACGGGCCGTGTGATCGCGATGCAGGGTGGCTTTAGCTATCAGGCAAGTGTGTTCAACCGTGCCACGCAGGCCAAACGCCAGCCGGGCTCCAGCTTTAAGCCGTTCGTCTTCGCGGCGGCCCTCGACAGTGGCTATACACCTGCGACGATTGTTGTGGATGCGCCGATTGTGATCAACACGCCTCAAGGTGTGTGGCGTCCGCAGAACTCCTCGAACCGGTATTACGGTCCAACACCGTTGCGCACAGGGATCGAGCAATCGCGTAACTTGATGACCATTCGTCTGGCCCAGACGGTCGGCATGAATGTGGTCGGCGATTACGCAGAGCGATTTGGCGTGTATGAGAACCTTTCGCCGGTGCTGGCCAACGCACTGGGGTCCCAAGAAACCACGCTGTACCAGATGGTCGCCGCCTATGCGATGTTCGCCAACGGTGGGGAGCGGGTGGAGCCGACGCTGGTCGACCGTGTGCAGGACCGTTATGGCCGCACCGTCTATAAGCACGACAAGCGGATTTGTGATGATTGTAACCAGCCAACGCTGGCTGCGGGTCAGGGGCCGCGTGTGACTTCCAACCGTGAGCGCGTGATGGATCCTGTCACTGCGTACCAGCTTACGTCGATGATGACGGGTGTTGTGACGCGTGGTACGGCGCGCAAGACGGTCAACCTGCGGGTGCCTACTGCGGGTAAGACAGGGACGACGAACGATGCCAAGGACGTTTGGTTTGTAGGCTTTACCTCCAATATCGTAGCGGGCTGTTACATCGGGTATGACCAGCCGCGCAGCTTGGGGCGCTCTGCCTCTGGCGGGGGCATGTGTGGCCCTGTGTTCCAACGCTTTATGTCCAAGGCCGTTCAGAAATACGGGGGCGGTAAGTTCCGCGTGCCCGATGGCTGTGAGTTCATCAAGATCGACCGCTTTACTGGTGCGCGCCTCAACTCTGGCGCGTCCGGAGACAATGTCGTGTCCGAGTGTTTCCGTGAAGGTGAATTCATCGACTTTGGTGTGACCTTTGATGGTGGTTTCGCGATGGGCGCGGACCTGCCGCTGGTGGAAGAGATTGGTGGTCCGAAGATCAAGGAAATCACCACCTCCTCTGGTAAAAAGGCGGTTGTGGGCAAGAAAGCTACCATCGGCAACGTGATTGGTGGCGGATTGTACTAGCACTGGCTTGTCGCCGCCAAGGCGCTGGTCTATCACATGGGCGGTCCTTGCGTGTGCAGGGACCGCCCTAATATTTCAGGACTGATCATGCGCGCAGAAGTACAAAACATTGTCGATAAAATCCGCAAATCTGTGGACCTTTTGGCCCAGCGTCTGAATGTGGAAACAGCGCCTTACCGCCTTGAGGAATTCAATGCGCGCGTTGAGGACCCGACCTTGTGGGATGACCCAGAAGCGGCGCAAAAGCTGATGCGTGATCGTCAGGGGTTGGTGGATGCGATGGCCACCCATGACGGGATCAAGACTGATTTGCAGGACAATATCGACCTCATTGAATTGGGTGAGATGGAAGACGACGCAGAAGTTGTGGCCGAGGCGGAAGCCGCTTTGACCAAGCTCGCCGTGACGGCGGCGCAAAAAGAGCTTGAAGCGCTGCTGGACGGGGAGGCAGATGCCAACGACACCTTCCTCGAGATCAACTCTGGCGCAGGCGGCACGGAGTCGTGCGACTGGGCCAGCATGTTGGCGCGGATGTATGTGCGGTGGGCCGAGAAAAAGGGCTATACCGTTGAGTTGCAGTCCGAGAGTGCAGGCGAAGAGGCGGGCATTAAATCCGCTGCTTATAAGATCAGTGGACATAACGCCTATGGATGGCTCAAGTCCGAGAGCGGCGTTCACCGTCTGGTGCGTATCTCGCCGTTCGATAGCGCGGCCAAGCGGCACACGTCGTTCACCTCTGTAAAGGTCTATCCCGTTGTGGATGACAACATCGAGATTGAAGTGAACCCGTCGGACATTCGGATCGATACGTACCGCTCAAGCGGTGCGGGTGGTCAGCACGTGAACACAACCGACTCTGCGGTGCGTATTACCCACGCGCCAACAGGTATCGTTGTGACGTCCTCCGAGAAATCACAGCACCAGAACCGTGATATCGCGATGAAGGCGTTGAAGTCGCGCCTGTACCAGATGGAGTTGGACAAGCGCTCGGCGCTTGTGAACGAAGTGCATGAGAACGCGGGCGATGCGGGGTGGGGCAATCAGATCCGCTCTTATGTTTTGCAGCCCTACCAGATGGTGAAGGACCTGCGCACGCAATATGAGACGTCGGACACCAAAGGGGTGCTGGACGGGGATTTGGACGGGCTGATGGGTGCCACGCTGGCGCTGGCTGTGTCAGGCAAGAGCCGCGCTGAAGCCCAAGAGGGCTAACAAGCACCCACGCAGCACTGTCGGCCCTTAGCGGGGCGCCAGTGCGGGAAACATAATTTGAAGATAGCTACGAGTATCGGTGAACACCTCGTAAAAGAGCGTCATGGGCGTGGGGAATGGCAGGTTCAATGCAGCCTCTGATTCTCCGGCGGTGTAGGTGATCGCGGCGTCATGCTTTTTCGCCAAATGTTGCATGCGCTTGTTTTCTCTGAGGCACAGCATGGTGATCGACTTGATATTCCGGTTCTGGGACGCGGTTAGGATACGGTCGAACAACGCATCGCCGATCCCCTGTTCCTGCCATGCAGGCTCAACAAGGAAGGCTGCCTCGGCTTTTCGGGGCCATTTGTCATTGATGAGGCGCAACTCGGCAATGCCGTGCAACTCCTGATCGCAGAATGCGCCATAGGCGGTGGTATCTGCTGCCATAAGGCCCTCGGCGTAGGTTTTCAAAAAACCATCGCTGACAGAGCCGCAGAACCTGAGGCGGCGTGTCGGCTGATCCAGTTTTTGAAAAAACTCGACCAAAGCCGCTTTATCGGACTGCCACAATCTTCGGATGACGGTGGGTTTATGATCTATGTCAGGGGTCATCATTTGGGGCTCTTCACTGTTTCAGCTATCGTCGCCTCCCGTGATCAAGAGGTAATGCTGCGTTGCGGCATTGTCTAGTGGTGCACAAAAACTTAATATTCGGGGGGCTGTGATCCAAATTGGTGTCGCTGCATCGGGATCGGAACATGTCTTAAGGATTGCGCGGCGAACGGATTGCGTGCTTCTTTGGCGGTATGGATATTTTGAGCATGGATGCGCGCGCCCAGTCTGCCGCGCTTGAGACGGGCGAGATTTCGAGCCTTGAGTTGATGGACGCGACGCTGGCGCGCATTGAGGCGGTAAACCCGCAGGTGAACGCGATTGTTAGCCTCCGCGACGGGGACCGTTTGCGTGACGAGGCGCGGGCGGCGGATAATGCGCCACGCAGTGGATGGCTGCATGGCATGCCCATTGCGATTAAGGATTTGGCCAACGCGGCGGGCTTGCCCACTTCCATGGGCTCACCGTTGTTTGCGGGGCAAGTGGCGGAGAGTGATGACCTGATGGTGGCGCGTTTGCGCCGCGCGGGGGCGATTATCATCGGGAAGACGAACACACCCGAGTTCGGGCTCGGTTCGCATACGTACAACCCTGTGCATGGGGCCACGCGGAACCCCTATGATCTGACCCGCTCCGCTGGCGGTTCTTCTGGCGGTGCGGCGGCGGCGTTGGCGACGGGCATGCTGAGCATCGCGGACGGTTCTGACATGATGGGCAGTCTGCGCAATCCGGCGGGCTGGAACAACGTCTATGGGATGCGCCCCACATGGGGGACCGTCCCGAACGAGCCAGTGGGCGATATGTTCCTGCACCAGCTTGCCACCTCTGGTCCGATGGCGCGCAGCCCTGCGGATTTGGCGGCATTGCTGGACGTGATGACGGGCCGTGATCCGCGTGAGCCGCTGAGCCGCGATGCACCTGATACATTGGCAGGAATTGATGCCGCACCCAAAGGTTTGAAAATCGGCTGGCTGGGAGATTGGGACAGGGCCTTTCCCTATGCCGAGGGTATTTCAGAGATATCTCAGGATGCTTTGGCGCAGATGGCAGGGATGGGGCATAAGGTTGAGACCCTGGCAGCCCCCTTTGATGCGGATGCGATGTGGCGCTCATGGATTGACTTGCGCTCCTTTGCTATCGCTGGGGGACTGGGGGAGATCCATGCCGATCCGACCAAACGCGACTACCTTAAACCTGCGGCTGTTTGGGAGATCGAGCGCGGGTTTGCGATGTCTGCGATGGATGTTCACCGGGCTAGTGTCACCCGCTCTGACTGGTTCCGAAAAGTGACGCGGATGTTCGAGAGTGCGGATGTGTTGGTGTTGCCCTCTGCGCAGTTGTGGCCATTCGACGTTGAGTGGGCCTATCCCGAGAGCATCGCAGGGCACGCGATGGATACGTATCACCGCTGGATGCAAGTGGTGGTGCCTGCGGGTCTGATCGGTCTGCCAGTTGTGAATGTGCCAGTTGGCTTTAGCGCGGATGGATTGCCTGCGGGCATTCAGCTCATCGGGCCACGGGGCAGTGATGCGACGCTGCTGCGTTTGGCCCAGCAGTGGCACAGCGCCACCGATTGGCCCCGTGCACAACCACCGAAACTTTGAAGGAGGCGGCGGATTATGGAAACGCGCGCACATGGTGTTCCTGAACTGAGCCCTCCCACGGTGGCGCTGTTGCGGCGCGCCTTGGTGCTGGGGTGGCGAGATTTTGTAGCGGCTCCTGCTTTTGGCATTCTGGTGGCTGTGCTGTGTCTGATAGCGGGTTGGGGGATGACTGCACTGACTGTTTGGGCGGGGCATACCTTCTGGCTGGTGCTTGGGGTGTTCGGCTTTCCGCTTGCCGCGCCCTTTGCCGCTCTTGGGACTTATGAGGTGTCGCGGTTGCGCGGCATGGGTGAGCGGCCCTCGGTCGGGCGCGTGTTGCGCGTGCTGTGGGCCGAGCGGGGCCGGCAACTGCCGTTTCTAAGCGCGCTGATGATGGTGGCGCTGCTGTTCTGGTTTTTCCTTGGCCATATGATATTCGCACTGTTTTTGGGACTGAAGCCGATGACGAACATCATGTCCTCGGCGGATGTGTTCCTGAGTGTTGACGGTTTGAAGATGCTGGTGCTGGGGTCGGCTGTTGGTGCGGGCTTCGGGTTGCTGCTTTATGCGATGTGCGTGATCGGATTGCCGCTGCTGCTTGACCGTGAGGTGGATTATGTGACGGCGATGCTGCGGAGTATTTCTATCGTAATCGCGAACCCTGTTCTGATGATCGGATGGGCGGCAATGATCGCGGTATTGCTGTTCCTTGCGATGTTGCCGGCGTTTTTGGGGCTGCTGGTCGTCTTGCCGTGGCTGGGTCATGCGTCATGGCATGTCTATGCGGGGATGCGCGACAGTTAGTCTGCGGTTTCGCGTCCGTGGGAGACCAGTTGCGCGCGCAAGGCTGCTGCACGGGCGTCACCCCGTTCAAGTGCAAAGATATACGCGTGGGTCAGGAAGAAGCATGCCGTGTCGATATCCGCCGCTTGTGAGGCTGCCGCGCTATAGAGAGAGATGAGGGCGTCGGTGTCCTCATCCTCATGCGCTGCGAGCAGTTTCGCGTTCAGGTCACTCATTCAGCGGCGAGAGGCGTGCGGTGACGCTCCATCTGGCCCGCGACCCACGTGTGGAACATATGGGTTGGTCCGTCCATCGCGGGGGAGAAACGGCCGCCGTCAAAGCCCGACGCGTGGCGGCCGCGCTGCATCCCTTCGACGACAAAGATGTCCTCCTCAAAAACCTCTTTCCACTGAGCGGTGTTGCGCGCGCGCAGTTCGCTGTCTGTGCCCTGTTCCGCATAATAGAGGTGGATCTGCTCAATCGTTTTCTCTGGCCCTTGGGGCGTGAGGATGATGGCAAAGGCGTGGTCGCGGTGCACGCCAAGCAGGACGTTAGGGTAGGCGGTGATGTATTCGGCGGCGGTGTCCCACTTGCCGCTTAGCCCTTCGAAGTCGGGAAAACTGTTGCCGTCCTCGCCTTTGAGTTGGCGGTAGACCAATGTGCCTTGGCCTGAGTATTTATCAGCAAGTTCAATGTGGTAGTGGTCCTCAAGCCGCGAGTAGCTGTTGAGGCCGGGGTGCACCCACGGGAGGTGATAGCTCTCGCAGTAATTTTCGACGGCGAGCTTCCAGTTGCAGTTCACCTCCAACTCGAAGCGGCTGCCGAAGCCGCCGTGGTAGAGCGGTTTGTCGAATTCGGCCCAACGGGCGAGCAGGTCTGCGTTGGCTTCCTCAAACGGAGCTGCGGTGCCCGAGATGTTGATCCAGACGACATCCATCCAGATGTGGCTGCGCACTTCGATGAGGCCGAGCAGGTTTTTGTCGATCCCCTCATGGGTGTTCTGACCGGGGCCGCCCACATGGGGCGTGCTGACCAGCTTTCCCTCAGTCGAGTAGCACCAAGAATGGTAGGGGCAGCGGATTGCTCCTTCGATCTTGCGCGGCTCGCTGACGAGGATCATGCCGCGATGGCGGCAGATGTTCTGGAACACACGGACCTGATCATTGCGGTCCCGGACTAATAGAAGCGGCATGCCAAGGAAGGTCACAGGCTTTGCATCGCCGATTTGCGGCACGTCCGCACCAACGCCAAGACCTGCCCAGTTATCGCAGAGGACGGCCTGACGTTCTTCGGCAAAGACGTCCGGATCAATGTAATGGCTGTTGGGCAGGCCGTTCGCCGTGCCAATAGGGCGGCGCACATTGCTCAGATCGGGGGATGTGTGGGGCTGGTCCATGGCGCTCTCCTGCTGTTGCTACGATTCTAGCATGGAGGGTCAGGGGGGCCGATGCCGCCAGCGACCCGCTTTGATCACTGGCGACATGGGGTGTGCGGCCCTAAAATGGGGCCGCAGATTGGTTTAGCTGCCGCGTGAGAGGGCTGCGACGCCGGTGCGGGCCACGTCAATGAGGCCCAAGGGGCGCATCAGATCGGCGAAAGCGTCTATTTTCTCAGGCGCGCCTGTGATCTCGAAGACAAAGCTTTCCAGCGTGCTGTCGACCACATTGGCGCGGAAAATGTCGGCGAGACGCAGGGCCTCAACGCGTTTGTCGCCAGTGCCTGCCACTTTGAACATGGCCAACTCACGCTCGACGCTTGCGCCTTCGACCGTGAGGTCATGGATTTCGCGCACCGAGATGATCCGGCCAGTCTGCGCCTTGATCTGCTCAATCGCCTGCGGCGTGCCGCGCGTCACGATGGTGATGCGGGAAAGGTGACCTGTGTGATCCACTTCCGCCACGGTCAAGCTGTCGATGTTATAGCCGCGCCCCGCATAGAGGCCGATCACGCGGGCAAGAACACCCGGCTCGTTCTCGACAACCAAAGCGAGGGTGTGGCGTTCTTCCACATCCGAGAAGTTCGGGCGCAGGTTGTAGGCGGAGTGGCTTTGAGCGCCTTTTTTGATGTTTAGAGCTGACATTACTGGAGTACTTTCTCTGCAAGTTCATTTATGGCCATTACACAACTCGGGCATGATGCAATCTTCCAAACTGGAATAAATAGTGCGCCCAAACTTAATGTAATGATTTGAATTTTATCAATCCAATCTACTCGTTTCGTTAGAGGGGTCATTAGTTGCAAGTTGGCCTCTCGGATGGATTGTGCGTCCTGAAGATGTTCGCCTTCTATCTGTAAGTGAACGATAAAGGCGTTGTTCCAGAGGAATTTTCTGGTTGTTTCTATTGAAACAAAACCTGCTATCAGGCTCAGGGCAAGAAATGCAAACGACAGCAAAGCAAAGATAAACCCATCGTATACTGTTGATGGAGTGATCTGGGTTGTAAGATACCCGATCGTAGCGCCACACGCCGTTAACAAGTAGTACCGACGCTTTTCCGATAGTTTCAGTATCTCATCCCTGATAACCAACTGTGGTTCCATATCGAATTACCTCACACCAACAGCTTACCTGCGGCATCAATCGCGGTTGAGGTGTCGACCTCGCCCATGATCATTTCATTGTGCGCCTTGCCTGACGGGATCATCGGGAAGCAGTTTTCGTGCTTTTCAACGAGGCAATCAAACAGCACGGGGCCGTCGTAGTTCAGCATTTCCATGATCGCATCATCGAGATCGGCAGGATCAGAGCACAGGATGCCCTTTGCGCCAAAGGCTTCGGCGAGCTTTACGAAATCGGGCAAGCTCTCGGACCAGCTGGAGGAGTAGCGCTCACCGTGCAGGAGTTCCTGCCACTGGCGGACCATGCCGAGGCGTTCGTTGTTGAGGATGAACTGTTTGACGGGCAGGGCGTATTGCATCGCTGTTCCCAGCTCTTGCATGTTCATCAGCCATGAGGCTTCGCCCGCAACGTTGATTACCAGCGCGTCAGGGTGGGCCATTTGCACACCGATAGACGCCGGAAAGCCATAGCCCATGGTGCCGAGACCACCAGACGTCATCCAGCGGTTCGGATCCTCGAAATCGAGATATTGCGCGGCCCACATCTGGTGCTGGCCCACTTCGGTGGTGATGTAGCGGTCGTATTTCTTGGTCAAAGCCTCAAGGCGCGACAGGGCGTATTGTGGTTTGATAATGCTGCCTTTTTGCTCGTACTTGAGGCAATCCTTGGCGCGCCATTCCTCGATCTGTTTCCACCATTTGGCGACAGCCTCGGAATTGGTTTTGCGGCCGCGTGATTTCCAGACTTTGAGCAAGTCTTCGAGCACATGGCCTACGTCGCCCATGATAGGGATATCAACGCGGATAACTTTGTTGATCGACGAAGGGTCGATGTCGATGTGCGCTTTTTTGGAGTTCGGGCTGAATTTCTCGACGACGCCAGTGATGCGGTCATCGAAACGCGCACCGATGTTGATCATCAGATCGCAACCATGCATCGCCATGTTGGCTTCGTACAGGCCGTGCATGCCAAGCATGCCGAGCCATTTGTCGCCAGACGCAGGGTAGGAGCCCAAGCCCATGAGCGTGGAGGTGATGGGGAAGCCTGTGGCCTCGACCAATTCGCGCAACAACTGGCTGGCAGCAGGGCCAGAGTTGATCACGCCGCCACCAGTATAGAAAACCGGTTTCTTGGCTTTTTCGATGGCCTCGACCAGTTCGGTGATCGCCTCCATGTCGCCTTTGACTTGGGGTTGATAGTGGGATTTTGTCGTCGCTTTGGGCGTGTAGGTGCCTGTGGCGAATTGAACATCCTTGGGGATGTCGATCAGAACAGGGCCAGGACGGCCGGATGTTGCGATGTGGAACGCCTCATGGATAACGCCAGACAGCTTGTCAGTCTCTTTTACCAGCCAGTTATGCTTGGTGCAGGGGCGGGTGATGCCAACGGTATCGGCCTCTTGGAACGCGTCAGAGCCGATCATGAAGGTAGGAACCTGACCCGTGAGAACGATGATCGGGATGCTGTCCATGAGCGCGTCGGTAAGGCCAGTAACGGCGTTCGTCGCACCGGGACCAGAGGTCACAAGGGCAACACCGGGTTTGCCTGTGGAGCGGGCATAGCCTTCGGCGGCATGAACGGCACCTTGTTCATGGCGGACCAGAACGTGCTTGATGCTGTTTTGTTGGAACACTTCGTCATAGATCGGCAGGACAGCACCGCCAGGATACCCGAATACGGTATCGACACCCTGATCAATCAGGGCTTGAACGATCATTTTCGCTCCGGTCATTTGGCGTGTCATCTGCGTGGTCCTTTATCTTGGCGTCGGGTTTTGCCCATCAGGGGCGGTCGGGTCGGGGCGGTGTATCAGCGTGTTGGCACCGTGGTCACATAAAAAAGCCCCCGATTTTGTCGGGGGCGCATGGGAAAAGAACTGGTCTACCGTTACCGGCCCATGCGCGTTCGATCCACAATGACGACTAGGTGCAACATGCACAGATACTCCGTTGAAGTGTGCGGCGACATTATGATTGGTGTTTCGGGGCGTCAACCGCCTTTTTGCAGAAAATATGTCTCTGGGGGGTGATTTTGTGAAATATTATTTCGCCAGATGGGGTTGTATGCGACATTTTGGCAAATTTGCGCGGAATCCCAGCTCCGTGCCGTGCTCTTTGGTAGATTATCCGGTGATCAGGTCATCCGCATGGGCAATCGCGTCACGGCCTGCTTCGACGAAAGCGAGCATGTGACCTAGCGACAAGTTTCCAGCCTTGGACGCGCCAAGCGTTGTCCACGGTTTGAAATCATGGGCCGAGCAGAGTAGGCTATCAGGGTCCAGCGACAACAAGCGCAGCAGTGTCCCTGCAACGATTGTACCGCCGACGGGACCAAGCTTGCCGCCGTGGCTTTCTGCTTCGTGTAAGCAATAGTACCGGAGCGGCGTTTTGCTGATGCCGTGGGTGGTAAGCTCTTTGGGGGCGGCGATATCGGGTACATGCATTAGCCGCGCCATCTGCTGGCCTGAAGCAAGCTCCAGCGTCATACGGTCGCGGAAGACATTGTGGTGGGGGAGTTTACGACTGTCCTCAATGCTGAGCGTTTGCCCCCGATGGTGAGCGGATCATTCTGCACGGTAGCATGGCCAAAGCTGCACGCGGCCCCCGAGAATTCGATCGGCATCACAGGACTGTCTTTCGTACAGGGCTTCGGCAAGCCTCCTACGGCGAATTTCGCGACGATGTCTTTGAGTACATGTGCATCGACAAATGCGGGTAAGAAGTCGTGCATGACCATCCATTGGTAGTGCAGGTGCAGGACGCGGCGCGCGGGCTGAAAGAGGCCGTTCTGGGGCTTGATGCCTTGTGCCATCGCTTCGGCACGGATGCCTGAAAAGGCGGCAGGCACCATGCTTTCGTCTTCTTGCAGGGCTGTCATCAGACTGTTGTGCATCTGCACAAAAGCACCCTGAAGCTGGCTCAGGATTTGGTTTTCATCGTTGCGGGAATCACCAATCAACGCCGTGCCGTGGCTGTTTCGCGCGAGATCACGATTGTTTTGTTTAGTGCCGAACAGCATGAAGCCTTGGTGGTGGGGATGATAGAGAAAAGGGCTTGCCTCATTACCATCACCATAGACGCAATCAAGGTCGAGGGCGGCGGTTCCGTCCTCGCGATCCGAATTGTCGCGCATTTGGCCCAACGCTTGGGTGAATGTTTTTTGCACCGATGCGTCGTTGTACGGGGTCCCATCGGGGGCAATCCCTGTGAGTTCATTGCGCGGACCAAGGCGGCCAAAGGTTTGCGGTAGCGTTGCTGGTGTGTGGTTTGCGCAGTCTACGACAAAAGCATCATAGCCTGATAATCCGTGTGAAACTATTTTTGTAATACTCCCTTATTCAAAATTGAGCGAGGGCGGCTGTTCAAAAGTGAAATAGAATTGACTTGGTTCAATTGTGGAAAACTCGCCCCCGAGTAGAAGTATGGTATTGAGGAAGCTCCCGTATAAGGTGTGGTGTTCCGTGCTTCGGCAATAAATGCCCGATGCAGGCTTATCAGCCAAAAAAGTCAAAGTGTTGGTTGTTAAAGGTCCACGCCCGTTCCCTGAAGCACGCCGTGTTCCAAGGCGTATCGGGTAAGGCCAGCGGTGGAGGAGATGCCAAGTTTGCGTTTGATGTTCTTGCGGTGTGTCTCGACCGTGCGCACGGAGATATCAAGTGTGAGGGCAACTTCCTTGTTGGACTGCCCTTGGGCCAGTTGGAGCAAAATGGTTTGCTCGCGGCCTGTCAGCGTCTCGCGCATGCCGCCGTCCTTTGGGGTGAGGGACCCTTGGGCGCCTGTGCACAGATACCGCTCTCCGCGCATGACCGTGTCGATGGCGAGTTTGATCTCGTCGGTCGGAACATCCTTGAGGAGATACCCCATGGCGCCGTGGTTGAGGGCAGTCGAGATATACTCCGGGCTGTCATGCATGGACAGGATCACGATACGGGTGCCGGGGCGTCGTTCCAGCACGATCTCGGTCGCGGACAGTCCGCCAAGGTCTGGCATGTTAAGGTCCATCAGGATCACGTCGGGGTTTAGCGTGTCGAGCGCCTCGATGACCGCGCGCCCGCCATTCAGTGTGCCGACGACTTCGATGTCATCGTAGCTTTCCAGAATTGATTGGATGCCCTCGGCGACCATAGGGTGATCGTCAACAATGGCGATGCGCAGGCGTTTGGTCATGCTGGTGTCTTTCTTGGAGTTGATTTCGCGCCCTCGGCGGGCGCTGTCGGCGGAGGCAACATATGGGTGAGGGGGGCGCTTGCCTTGATCTCTACCCCGTTTCCTGGAGAGGTATGCAATGTGAGGGAGCCGCCAAGCTGGTCCATCCGCTCTTGCATATTGCGCAGGCCAAGGCCGGGGGTTTGCGCATTTTGGTTAAAGCCTGCGCCGTCGTCTTTAATCAAGAGCGTTGCGCCGCTTTTGTGGCCGCGCAGATCAATGGTGACATGGCTGGCCTTAGCATGCCGCTCGATATTTGTGAGCGCTTCTTGGGCAATGCGGTAGAGGGCGATCTTTGCGTTGCTGTCTAGGCGGTTGCGAAAGACAACGGTGGAGAAGCTGACGTCGATACCTGTGCGCTGGCCGAATTCTTCGCTCAACATACGCAGGGCGGGGCCAAGACCCAGATCATCCAGCACGGCGGGGCGTAAATCGCGACTGATCCGGCGGACCTCCGAGATCGCCTGTCCTAACGTGGCGATGCCTTTGGCCAGCGGTGCCTCGGCAGTGGGATCACCACGGTCAAGGCGGCGGCGGGCGTTATCAAGGGCATAGCGTACACCCACAAGGATCTGGCTGATCCCGTCATGCAATTCGCGGGCCACGCGCCCACGCTCTTCTTCTTGGGCGTCAAACACGCGCTGGGTCAGTTTTTTGAGCTTTGCATCGGCAAGGCGGCGTTCGCGCAGGTTCAGGCCCATGCCCGTGGCAAAGACAACGAGCAGGGCAATGAGGGCGATCGCCCCGATATAAAGGAAGGTGCGCTCAACCCGTTGCTCTACTTCGGCGCGGGAGGTGGCGACGGAGGCCAGCACATCATCGATGAACACGCCTGTGCCCACCGCCCACTGCCACGAGGGAAAGGACGTCACATAAACGATCTTTTGCGCCATCTCTCCAGTGGAGGGTTTGGGCCACATATAGGTGTGATACCCCGCACCGTCGCGGGCGATCTCGATCAAGCGGTCCACAACTTGGGTGCCCTCTATATCGCTCTCGCCGCTGAAGTTCTGGCCGATGCGTGCCGTTTCGCGTGGAGAGACGAGGGCGGTGCCGTCATAATGATAGACAAAGAACTGCCCTTCCTCGCCGTAAATCATCGCGGAGAGAATTTGTTCGACCCGTTTTTGGGCATCCGCGTCATCGGGTGCCGCATTGCCGTAGATAAAATAGAAGCCGTTGCGCGCTTGGGTGACATAGTTGCGCAGTTCGACCTTTTTGGCCTCAATGAGTTGTATCTCAAGAGTGTTGATCTCGCGCTCGGCCAATGCGCGTGATTGGGCAGCAACCACAACGGCAATCGCCGCCACCGCGACGATGAGCGGGACAGAGGCCAAAAGGGTCAGCTTTTGAGCGTAGGGGATAGAAAAGCGTAGGCGGCGGGTGGTCATAATGATTCGATACGACGAATCCAGCCTGTGAGCAAAGCCTAAGCGTAGGGGAGGATTAAAAGGGGAAAACTTCAAAATGGGCAGTATCGTGATTGGAATAAGGGAAAATGCTATGAATTTTGTCATGCAAAACTGCGGAAACAGCATTTCTACGCAGTAGTAGGTATTTCCAATCTGTAGCGGCTCGTTAGTGTTAGGCCACTAGCAAAAGCTTGCGCGGGACGAATCCCCCGTTCAGGCAATATAATCCCGGGAGGATACCTTATGGATCGTCGTTCATTTTTGAAGACATCTGCCCTTGGTGGGACAGCTGCTGCCGCCACTACGCTTGCTGCACCTGTTTATGCCCAAGGTAAAAAGACCCTAACAATGGTTACATCATGGCCACGCGGTTTTGCCGTGCTGGACGATGCTGCCACGTACCTGAACAACATGGTTAACGAGATGTCTGACGGCACTCTGACAATCGACAAAAAAGCCCCCGGTGAGCTGGTTGGCGCGTTCGAAGTATTCGACGCCGTATCCTCCGGTCAGGCCGACATGTACCACTCTGCCGATTACTATTTCATCGGTCAGCACCCAGCGTACGCATATTACACTGCCGTACCATTCGGCGGCACAGCTCAAGAGCTGACAAACTGGTACTACCACGGTGGCGGTCACGACCTGCACAACGAGCTTGGCGAGATCTTCAACCTCAAGTCGTTCCAAGCGGGTAACTCCGGTTCACAGTCCGGTGGCTGGTTCCGCAACGAAATCAACTCTGCCGCAGACTTTAACGGTCTGAAGTTCCGCATGCCGGGCCTTGGTGGTAAAGTACTGGGTAAAATGGGCGCATCCGTTCAGAACATCCCCGGTGGCGAACTGTACCAAGCGCTGTCTTCCGGCGCTCTGGACGGTCTGGAGTGGGTTGGTCCCTTCGCGGATGAGCGCGCCGGCTTCCAAGAAGTTGCAAAAGTCTACTACACAGCGGGCTTCCACGAGCCAGGCTCCGGTCTTGCAGCAGCATGTAACCTCGACGTCTTCAACGAGCTGTCCCCAGCGCACCAGAAGATCATCGAGTATGCAACGATGGCAACAACGCACGTTCAGCTGGCCGAGACGCTTGCGAACAACGGCGCGGCCCTCAAGCGTCTGCAGCAGCAGGGTGTTAAAACCATGCAGTTCTCCGACGATGTTTGGGATGCGTTTGGTAAGGCTTCCGCAGAAGTCATGGACGAGAACATGGGCGACGAGTTGTTTGCAAAAACACGCGCAAGCTTCGAAGCTTCCCTGACATCTTCCGCCGAATGGCTGCAGAAGTCTGATGGTTTCTACGTCCAACAGCGTGAGCGTGTTCGCAACAGCATGTAATTCGACACGAATTTTTGCAAGGGCCGCGCATTTTGCGTGGCCCTTGTGATTACTCAAAACACGACAGATGGTGATTAACCCTCCGCATTGCGGGGTGTTGAAACATCGCGAATACGACGCGCGAAACGCGCGACCCGGGGAGGGGACACATGGCTGACGATATTGTATGTTCGGGATTTTTCCGTGCAGCTGAGGGCGCAAAGCTCAGCTGTCTCGACAAGTTCCAAGATAGCGGCTTTGTCCAATTTATAACGGGCAATGTGCTGGAAGCGTTTTACAACTTCTTTGCCGCTTTACTGAACCCAGGGATGTGGCTCAACTGGGCCGATCCACAGGCGATGATGCGCTTTATCTACTATGGTGCGTCCACTGAGATTTTCTTTGTGTTGGCCACCCTGCTTGTGATCGTCACAATCGTCGGGATGCGCAAGCGTGCGGTCATGTGGGGGATGGTGCGTGGCCTTGAAGGCCTTGCCAATGGCGTCGGGCGTCTGTTCGCATGGGCTGGCCTGATCATGGTGCTCCAACAGATCATCATCGTCTTTATGCAGCGGATCTTTACACGGCCCGATATCTCCATCGGCTTCGGCATCCCGCTGCAATTCGACATCAGCTGGTTTGCGGAAGAATTGAAGTTTTTCAACGCCTTAGTCGTCTGTCTTTGTGTGGCTTATACCTTTGTTCAAGGTGGCCATGTGCGGGTCGACCTGTTCTATGCCGGCGCGAAATTCCGCACCAAAAAGATCATCGATATGTTCGGCGCTCTCTTCTTTATGATGCCGTTTGCACTGGTGGTCTGGCTGTATGGCTGGTTCTTCTTGTGGCGCCATCTGGTCACGCCGAACCCGTCCGCATCCGACAGCCTTGAGTTGCTGCTGCGCAAATCGCGCCTGCTCAAGTGGAACGTAGAGACCATCGGTTTCTCGCCCAACGGCTTTAACGGCTACTTCCTGTTTAAAATCCTGCTGTGCACGTTCTGCATCATGGTCATTCTTCAGGCGATTGCACTCTTCTACCGCTCGTGGTGCGAACTGCGCGAAGGTGAGGCGAGTGAAGGTAAATATCTCGACAAGGACACCCTTGGCGAAGGCGAAGAAGCCTATGAGGGAGCACACTGATGTTTTTTGGTCTGGACGGGGTCGAAGTTGGCCTGATTATTGTATTTATTTGCCTGTTTGGCGGGATTTTATCGGGCTTCCCAGTGGCGTTTGCCATTGGTGGTGCGGGCATGATCTCATTCGCGATTATCGCGGCATTGGACAGCGCAGGTTTGCTCATTCACCAAGCGATCGACACCTCCTCGGAGGCGTATCGGGCGCTTGTTAATTCAGGCATCAAAGAGGACGCGATATCGGTGTTCCGATATCCCGAACTCGCCCGCCTTGCAGAGCCTGTCTTCCCCCAAGGCTGGGAAGTGGCGATGGATCGCAACGTATCCTTTGTTGTGAACCGTATGAACGAGCGGGTTCTGGCGGGGCAGTCCATCGAGACACTGCTGGCCGTGCTGATGTTTGTTCTGATGGGCATCACGCTTGAGCGTTCAAAGATTGCGAACGACCTGCTCACCTCCATGGCCAAAGTGTTCGGCCCGCTGCCCGGTGGTCTGGCTGTATCTGTTGTTGTTGTGGGTGCGTTCCTTGCTGCTTCCACAGGGATTGTGGGTGCGACCGTTGTGACCATGGGGTTGCTTGCGCTGCCAACAATGTTGCGCAACAACTACTCGCCTGAACTGGCGACAGGGGTCATTGCCGCCTCTGGCACTTTGGGCCAGATCATTCCGCCCTCGATTGTGATTGTTCTGCTCGGCACGCTGGCCGGTGATCTCTACTCATCAGCGCAAGAGGCGCGTGCCTCCTCGCTGGGGTGTACCGATGCTTTGACCTATCTGGGTGAGCCTGCGGTTGTTTCCGTCGGGACATTGTTCCAAGCGGCGCTTTTGCCCGGCATCCTGCTTGCGCTTCTATATGCGCTTTATGCCTTCGGCTATGCCATCTTTAACCCAAGCAAAGCACCTGCGGTTGCGATGGGGTCCACCAATTCGGAACCTGTCACACGCAACGAGGCCTTCACATGGTTCGTGGGCGCGCCAGTCCTAATGATTGTCGGGACGATTGTCCTTGGCAACCTCGGGATTGTCGGCTCGCAGAATACGCGTATCTCCAGCTTCTCGGACATCGGTGAAAGCGCCACCCTGCGGACCAATGTAGGCGATGAGTGTAGAGCTGCGATGATTGATCTGCACGGGCAGGAACGTTGGGACCTCGCGCTGCAACAGCAGCAGGAGATTGATGATGCAGGCGGTCTGACACAGAGTGCCAAGCTGACCGAGGACGAATTTGCAGAAGCTCAGGCAGAGAAGATTGCCAGTGCTGCGCCCATCGGTACCGGTATTGCGATCCTGATGATCCTATTGGGTCTGATCATGACAACGGCGCGCGGTGTGTCGCCTTCGTCGGATACCAAGCCGTTGATCATCGGCGGGATCGGTATGGTTCTGCTGCTTTTGGTTGATATCGTCCTGATCTCTCCAACAACATCGCCCGGTACGATGGTGGTGCTGATGGCGTTGCCATTTGTTGCGGTGATGTACGGGGTGGTCTACGGGACCAAGCTGTGTGCCAAGAACGAACTGATCCGCGTGGTTTTCCCACCGTTGGTTCTGATTGTTGCCGTGCTTGGCTCGATCCTTGGCGGTATCACGAACCCGACGCCTGCGGCGGCGCTCGGTGCGGGTGGTGCGATCATGCTGGCGGCTTACCGCAAGCTCAGAGATCTGGATCGCTCTCCCAAAGTCGTGATCTGGTCAACACTGGCGATCATCATCTGTATCCTGCTGGGTGTGAATTTCGATTTGCGCATCAATCAGGATGAGGTCGGATTTGAGAACTGGGTGGCCTTCTTTGCGGCCTATGGTGCCTTCCTCTATGCGGTGTTCGGTCTGCTGTTCAGCTGCTGGATCCTGTTCACAAACGGTATTCTGACGCCTGTTGTGCGTGAGACGGCCAAGGTTACCTCGATGGTGTTCACGATCCTCATCGGCTCACAGCTGTTGAACCTCGTGGTCATCAGCTTTGGCGGGGAGCACTACATCCAGCAATTCCTCAAGTCGTTTGATAACGAAGTGAAGGTCTTCCTGATCGTGATGGTGGTGCTATTTGTGCTGGGCTTCGTGCTCGACTTCCTTGAGATCATCTACATCGTTGTGCCGATTGTGGGCCCTGTAATCTACGGCGGCACGTTTGATCCCAAGTGGGTGACGATCATGATCGCGGTGAATTTGCAGACGTCGTTCCTGACGCCGCCCTTCGGGTTCGCGCTCTTCTACTTGCGCGGGGTGGCTCCACCGAGTGTGACGACCCAGCATATCTATCGCGGGATCATCCCCTTCGTAGGTATTCAGGTGGCGGGTTTGGCGATCTTGTGGTTCTTCCCTGCGATTGTGACGATTGTACCGGACCTGATCCCGAACTGATCCGAACGGGTTGAAAAAAGAACAAAGGCCGCCCTGATGTGGGGCGGCCTTTTGTGTTTTGAAACTTTAATTATTTACAGGGACGGATTTTCTGCCATGCGTGCATCCTTCAGAACCAAAGCCATCGCGAGATGTGATGCCAAGATTGCGAAAAAGGGAGAGGGCGTTGGCCTGTCTTTTTATGCGTTCTTTGCCAACAAGAATGATGATCCAGAGCAGCTTATGGAAGTGGCAACGTGGTGGATTGAAACCCACCGTTTGGACCATTTTGAAAAAGCTGTGAAAATCCGCCAGATGATTGCATCCGGGGTTTGATGTCCTTCGCAGCAAGCCGATCTGTGAGGTTGCTACGATGGGTTTTAGTCTAACGAATGCCGGATAAGGGGTCTTATACAACGTTCGAAAGGTACGATCAGACGCGCTTGGGGCTCATATCGGGGAGCGAGATATTGGCAACCTGCTCAGCGATGGGATCGTTGCTGAGCGGAGCAGCCGTCTGGACGAAATTATCGGGGTCACGCATGGGGTGCCACGCGTTGCCCATAAAGACCTCTAGTCCCGAGAACTTGGCCTTATAGCCCATCTTCTGGCTGCCAGGCACCCAGTAGCCGAGATAGACGTAAGGTAGACCCGCATCGCGGGCGATCTGGATGTGGTCGAGGATGATATAGTTGCCAAGACCGTTTTGCGGCAAATCCGGTGTGTAGAACGAATACACCATGCTCACGCCGTCACCCAAGACATCCGTAAGGCAGACGCCAATCAGCTCATTCGTGTCGGCATCCGTGTACTCAATGACGCGGCTGCGGATCGGGGTCTCTTCGATCATGGCGGCAAATTCGAACACGTCCATGTCGGCCATGCCGCCGTCCGCATGGCGGCTGTCGAGATAGCGGCGGAAGAGGTCGTATTGGTCTTCGGTCGCCCATGGCGATGTCGCGCGGCGGTTCACCGTCACATTGCGCTTAATCGTCCGGCGCTGGCTTTTTGTCGGTTTGAATTTTGACACGTCAATGCGCGCAGACAGGCACGAGGCGCAATCGGCGCAAGACGGGCGATAGAGCACATTCTGGCTGCGGCGAAATCCTTGCGCGGATAGGCTGTTGTTGAGTTTGTCTGCATTCTCTCCCTGCAACGCGGTAAACAGTTTCCGCTCCATCCGGCCCTCAAGGTAGGGGCAGGGTTGGGGCGCGGTTACGTAGAACTGCGGTGCAATTGGGAGGGAATGGCGCATCAATGTGTCCGGCTGTTGGATTTATTGGGAAGATAGCGCGCTGGTGCTTGGGCGCAAACCCTAAATTTGGCGTGTGGTGACTGGGGTGCGCGTTCAGGCGCGGCGGTTAAGTGCCACAGTGCCCATGGCCAAATCGGTGAGGCCCTGACGGCGCTCACTGCTCAGCATCA
>JBALTK010000021.1:0-27324 GCA_036964385.1 Sulfitobacter sp.
CGGAGAAGCTTGAAGCTCGCCTCGGTTAACTCACAGTCTCCGTGCTGCTCAAGGACTTCCTGACGCAGTGCGGCCAGTTCGACCCGCAAAGTCTGAAGGTGCGTGCGCCGCAGTTCAGCCGCTTCACTGCGTGCGAAGATTTCCGTGGACTTGCGCGCCATCGGAGACAAATCAAACCCGAAAGCGATCCGCGTGTCCCCTGCCCTGGAGTCGCCATGATAGGAGGGTCACCTTCCTAAAGAAGTTGTCGGAGCTTTACGCGTATCAAGAGACGTACATTTAGACGTAAACTATGTCGTCTGTATACACGTTTTTTATGCTGTGCGGTTACACGTAAAGTAAGATGTACGTCTTCACGGGTTTTCTGCTGATCCCGCATGGGACCCAGCAACTGAACGGGAGCGTTCGCCACCGATTAAAAGTCGAAGCCAGACCAATAGAAAGTGAAGAACTTCTGACGCCCCCTGCCCCGCTCACAAAGACAATAGATGTCGCGACACACCGCATGATAAGACTTACGCTTTGAGTAGAAAAAATACTCGGTGGTATATCGAGTTCTTCACGGGGCGGATCAAAAATCCAACTTTCGCGCACCTTACATGCGTGAAAGTTGGATCTTAATCACGATTCAAGGCGAAATCGCTATCTGCCACAGAGCCCAAGGCCACCAAGCCGATTTTGTGTCCGCGACAACAACTTCCATAAGTTCCTACGATCCAACCGATTCGAGCCATAGACATGTTTGCTATCAATTGCGACCATCTGTCTAAGTGCTACAACATGTTGCGATAATCCATCAAAATCTCGACAAAATGTTTTTTTTCAGCATGTTAACTAAGGTTCGTCAGTCATAACGGCTGAATAGAAGAACCCTTTGCTGCCGAAAGGGCCAAAAAATTGTTGCCTGGGGATAAGTTGCGTGTCATTAGTTCAGTTGTCGCAATCTGACGTAAATCACGCCTTTTAGCGACGAAACACAGATGGCCCACTAAGAGGTCGAGAGGGCAGCATGAATTCAAACGCAAATAACGCGCAAACCAGCTCTATCGCCGCATCTATTGCGTCGAACGCTGCCCGCCTGTCGGAAGCGCTTAACAACCATATGCGCAATAGCTTCCAGCCCGACAGTCGAAAAGCGCTGCGTAAGTTTCACCCTGCGGAAGTTTCAGAACTCACCGGCATCAGCATGTCGAACCTCCGAACCCGGCATCAGGAAGGTGATTTCCCTGATGTAGAGACAGATTCCAGAGGCCGCAGGCTCTACACAGCGCAAGAGATTGACCAAATCCGCCATGTCATGGCGAAAACTGGCCGAAATGGTGAGACTTATCTTCCCGGACGTCGCCAGAACGACGCCCTTCAAGTTATTTCCATCGTTAACTTTAAAGGTGGCTCCAGCAAAACGACAAGTGCCATTCACTTGGCCCAACGTTACGCCTTGCGGGGCTATCGAGTTCTTGCGATCGACATGGATCCGCAAGCCAGCTTGACAACAATGTTCGGATACCGCCCTGAGATCGAGTTCGCTGAAAGCGGTACGGTCTATGACGCACTAAAATACGAAGACCCCGTGCCGTTAAGCCAAGTCATCCGAAAGACCTATTTTCACAACCTTGACCTCGCTCCGGCAGGTCTCTTGCTATCCGAGTACGAGACCGAAACGGCCTATGCGCTTCAGCACAAGATCGACCCGCCATTCACACAGCGCCTTGCGATCGCGCTCGACGAAATCGAAGCCGATTACGATCTTGTCATCATTGATTGTCCACCACAACTTGGCTTCACAACGATGACAGCTTTGCTAGCGTCTACCGGCCTTCTGATTACAGTTGTTCCCAGCATGTTGGATGTTGCTTCAATGGCGCAATTCCTTGAAATGGCTGGAGAAACCGTTCAAACTCTTGAGGAGGCTGCAGGGCCTATCGACTGGAACTTCCTGAAGTTCTTGATTGCTCGATATGAGCCAACAGACGTACCCCAGTCACAAATGGCGGGTTTCTTGCGTTCCATTCTCCTCGATCAGGTTTTGACCACACCAATGCTCAAATCCACAGCGATCTCAGACGCTGGAATGACGCAGCAAACCATCTATGAGCTGGATCCCTCGCAAGTCGTAAAGAAGACACTAACACGCATATTAGAGTCTGTTAATGGCGTCGCGGATGAGTTCGAAAAGACGATCCAGCAAGCTTGGGGAAGGGAAACTGACTAATGGCCCGTAGAAACCTGTTCCAGCCCCCTCCCCCACCAGATGCGGCCAGCACTGCGGCACCAGCCGGAGAACAAAAGGCACGTTTCCCGAATACCGGCGCAATGAGCGGCGTGAAGTCCACTTTGAAGGATGTCGCGAGCAACGCGGTAAGAGATATCTCCGTTGATGTCATTGAAGAGAACGGCCCCAAGGACCGTCTCTCTTTCACCGATGCTGATGTTGTGACGCTAGCTGAGAGCATTAAGGCACACGGCCAACAAGTACCGATTATGGTGCGCCCTATCGCGGACAAACCGGGATACTACAAGATCGTTTATGGTCGCCGCAGACTGCGGGCCTTACGATCGCTAGGCATCCCCGCGAAGGCCCTTGTCAGGTCTCTTTCTGACGAAGAGGCTATTCTTGCCCAAGGACAAGAGAACACTCAACGCTTGGACCCCAGCTTCATTGAAAAAGCGCTTTTCGCCACCGAGCTGGCTACAAGTGGCTACGAGCAAGCAATCATTCTGGATGCCCTCGCTGTGGACAAGCCAATGCTATCGCGCATGACCAAAGTTGCACGGTCTATTCCTAAGTCAGTCATCGAGAAGATCGGCTCCGCGCACGGCATTGGACGCAGACGTTGGGAAGAGCTGGCAGACCAGTCGCGCAGCGATAGCGTCGATCTTGAACAGGTCACCGCAACGCTTCAGTTTAATGCTGCCGAGAGCTCCGACGACCGCTTTGGCTTGGTCAGTGATGCCATTACTCAGGCGCTGAAATCTAAAGCCCCAGACAAACCCGCCGCACCCCCTACCTTCTCCATCAAACTTAGTGATGGGACGGCTTTGGCAGAAGTAAGAGAAACGGCCCGTGCTTTGACATTCAAGCTGTCGAAGTCTGATACCCCAGAATTTGCCCAGTGGATGCGTAACAACGCAGAAGCTGAGCTTACGCGCCTCTATGAGGCGTGGCAGTCAGAGCAAAAGCCTGACTGATGTCGACCGAGCAGTAAAACTTAAAAAAGGAGCACGACCAACAACCCAAAAAAGAAAGAGCCCCCCAAGGTTTCCCTAGGAGAGCCCAATCTGTTCTTTGCACTTTCAGGTTTACCAGCTTCTCCGCGCCAGTCAACAACAACCGATTCGGTTGCTGGAGATTTGTGGCCTTTTTTCTGATTTTCAGAGATGTCGGAGCCTTTCACATCAGGTTGTCGTGAAAAAACATGGCATTTATACAAGTAACTGCACCCACTGGGCCGCGGACCAGTGAAATATTGTCCGCGGACAATTCCATTCCAGAGCGCCACATCGTTGTCGCAACGCTCCGAAACGCGGCCCCGCGACTCGGCCTCAGTTCATCGGTTATTTCGACATTGGACGCGATGCTTTCCTGCCTCGCCCCAAAGCGCAACCACCACACAGTGTTTGCATCAAACTCAACGCTCACGTTCCGGCGCAATGGCATCTCAGACAGAACAATCAGACGCCACGCAGCGACGCTTCAAGAAATTGGCCTGCTGGTTCGTCGTGACAGCCCCAATAGGAAACGGTTCACGAAACACAACGGCCAGGCCGGCCAAGCCCTTCGCTTTGGCTTTGACCTCTCACCACTTTTCGATCGTCTTAATGAGATTGCTTCAATGGCTGCTGAGGTCATGAAGGAACGAGAGCAAATTGACTATCTGCGTGCCAAAATCCGCGCAGCGGCAAATGCAAGCCTGATCGACAACCCAAACGACGCGATGGCTCTAAACATATTTCGTGTCCTCCGTCGAAAATTATCCCTTGAAGACTGTGGGACAATTCTCTCAGCCCTACCAATCAAAGAAGTTGAAGCAGAGTCACCAGATGATGAAACTTCTAATTTAACAACCACAATGACCGCCAGTGACGGTCAAAATGTCCGGCACCATCATAAGTCAAATAAAGAACATATTGATAAAGAAAACATCCCACAAAAAAAACAAACCACTCCTCTGCCTTCAGATGCTCCAATCACAATACCAGAATTGCTATCGGCATGTCCGGAAGCAGCTGAGTTTTCGCTGAGGAGAATAGAAACTGTTCATGACGCCGTTGCTCACGCACGAACGCTGGCGCCAATGATAGGGATCAGTCCTCAAAGCTACGATGCAGCTCATGAGCGACTGGGTGCGTTAAGAGCTGCCGCAACTGTTTGGGCCATCATGCAGTTCCGTGACAAAATCAAAGCAGTCGGTGCATATTTTCGATCAATAACCACAGGATCAAAGAGCGAAGGTTTTAGCCCAGAGAAACTCATCCGGCGTTTGGCTTCAGCGCAAAGATATGCAGTTTGATTTCAAAATTGTCCGCGGACAATTTTACAGGCCGCATCGTCGGATTTTATGAACTGACGCCCAATCAAAGGTAGCATGGGATGCCAAACCTTGCGTCGATAGCTACACCGATTTTATTGCATCCAGAAGAGATGCAGCAGGGCGCACTGGTCTATCTACAGTCTACCACGACGCTTTACCGATACCTTACGCGCACTTTTTAGCCGCATTGCGTACCTCAGCCGCTATTGAGCCTAATTCAATACTCAGGAATGGTATTTAAACACGATTTTCAATTAAGATATGTTTAATTATCAATGTCTTAAGTGATAAATCTGTACGGTTTCTTGCCATAGTTTTCTAAAAACCGATTCATCAGTGTCTTGAGAGGTTTTGCATTCCGCCATTACAGATGCAGCCTAGCATTATTCTAAAGTGAAAGTTTCCTTCTTGTTTTGGGACTGTCTGAAGGAAGCCTTGTGGGGTGTTACTAATCGGTCTGGGTCGGTTTCCGGCCTGTCTGTCCTGAAAAAGAATCTCTCATGCAATCAGAAGTATTGCGCGTGCTCCGCGCAGAGGCACGGTCGTGGTGGCGACACCGAGAGCTTAGAAAACTGGTGACCTTGATGCGTCGCATCGGCTGGAACGCAAAACCATCCGCTGCGATATTGGATATCTCCGTGCGGCCCTCAACAACCCCAATGCCTATGTCAATTGCGATGGGGGAGGGACCATTCTTCACCTCGGGCTGACAACAGTCTCGCTCTATCCCCCCGTTGAACGCTTCCCGCTCGCCAGCTTGGCTGTCCAGCTTGGAACGCCTCTGATCGACTGCCGACCCGTCCGCGACATCATCGCCCTCGCTAACCTGCCAAAAGTCACAAGGGACGGCCGGATCGATCCAGAGCCTTGGACGTCCTCCAGCCGTATATCGCTCCTGACATATATCGACGCTGCCGAACGCCTTGGCGCTCGTATCGTCAACGATCCGCGCGCAAGTCACGCGAATTAATCCAACCTTCCTAATCAACCCCAACCGAAAGGAGGCCAGCCATGGCCCGTTCCCGCACGTCCAAATTCGACGCATCCGAAGCTATCACCAATGAATTGATCCGCATCATCGAACGTGGTGTTCTTCCTTGGCGCAAACCGTGGACCGCAGGCGGCAGCGCGCGTCCATTGCGCCACAACAGTGAGCCCTATCAGGGGGTGAACAACTTTCTGCTCACGATGCGCACGGTGTTGGCAGGATATACCTCTCCGTTCTGGATGACCGTGCCACAGGCAAATACTCTTGGGGCTAAGATACGGAAGGGCGAACGATCGTCAGTTGTTGTTTATTATGGCCAGAGTCGAACGCAGTCGGATGATGAGCAAGACACCAATGATGGCGATATAGAAGAAGCCCGCGTTTTTCGGTTCCAGAAGTCATACCGGGTGTTCAATGCAGATCAAATCGAGGGCTTGCCGGAGGCTTTCCACCCGGATGCCTGTCCGGTCCCCGATCATACGCCGTCCGCGCCAATCCCGCACATGCAGGCGTTCTTCGATGCCATCGATATTACGACAGTCTTTGGTGGGACGGAGGCACGCTACAATCCGCCCGTTGACAAAGTATTCATGCCAAGCATCGAGCGCTTCAAGAACCCACTGAACTTCTACGGAGTCTGGGCGCATGAGCTGGCCCATGCCACCAAGGCGCCCCATCGCCTGAACCGAGATTATGGTCTCAGCCGGTTTGGCAACACAGCCTATTCCCGCGAAGAGATCGTGGCCGAGTTGACATCCTGCTTTCTGGGGCAGGAGCTTGGGTTTACTGCGCATACGCTAGAGCTGAACGCGTCCTACTTGTACCACTGGCTGCGTGTGCTGCGCTCGGACAGATCGGCGATTTTCAAACACGCCGCGGACGCGCAAAAAGCCTGCGATTATCTGATCGCGAGGTCGGAGGCGGGCAGGGCAGGGGCCACCGACCAGGCAGCATGAGAAGTCTGGTCCTGTCGCAAGCGGGGTTCTCAAAGAGTGAAAGCAAGCTTTGGGTTTTGTGTTTTCAATTTCCTCGAAAGGACAGACCCATGACCACTTCCGCACTCCCTCAAACCGAAAGACCCGACATCGCAGCAATCGCGGCGCAGAATGATGCCTTCCGCAAGCTCGCCTGCCTCGGAACACCATCCGATATCGCCATTCCGGGCCGTATGCATGTCACTCGCTCGCTAATGGAAGCGGAGGACGGGTTCATGAATGAGGCGATAAAGGCCACAGGCGACTTCGGCGTCTTTGAACCCGAGAATGATCCAGACGGATGCCACGACTTCGGTGCTGTGGATGTCCGAGGGCAAAAGGTCTTCTGGAAGATTGATCTATATGAGGCGGATAGCGATTTCCGCTACGGCGCTGAAAACCCTGACAATCCCTCAATCACCATACGCGTGCTCACCATCATGATGGCATCTGACTGGTAAGGCAGGGGGCCCAACCTCACAAACGAAGCACAATCTGAAGGCTCGCCGACCCTCTCAAAAGGGAAAATGGGCCTTTTTCCCGTGTGATCCTCACACCCGGGGATTGGTCAGGCCGTTCCGAATGTTCGGGGCGGCGCAAACATCTCAGAAGGACATCACATGACACATGCACTCAAATCTATTTCGGTCGCCATTGGAGATCTCACATCGCATCCTGCCAATGTGCGGAGCAATTCACCTGAAACTTACGAGCCTGAGGCTATCGCCCACCTCACGGCCAGCATTGGCGTTCTGGGCATCATCCAACCGTTGCTGGTTCAAAAGATCGATGGCAAGTTCGGCGTATTGGCTGGTGGTCGACGTCGCGCAGCTTTGAATGAACTGGTCGCCGACAAGACCGCCAAGGGCTTCACTAACAAGACCAAGATCGAATGCCGCTTGGTGCCGGATGACTGCGATGTGACCACGGCCCTATCGCTGGCCGAAAACATCACTCAAGCTCCGATGAATGCCATCGACGAGTTCGAGGCGTTTGCGCGCATGATGGAAGTCGATGGACAGTCACCTGAGACGATTGCCAAGACGTTCGGCACCACAGTCGCCGCCGTTAAGGGTCGCTTGCGCTATGGTTTGATCCATCCAGATATCCGCGCAGCCGCGCGCGCCAAGACGATCACCCTCGATACCATGAAGGCCTTTGCGGACCACCCGAGCCAGGCCGTGCAGCTTGAGGTTTACGAGGCGCTAACAGGCGATGACAGCTATGTGCAGGCCTATACGGTGCGTCAGGCGCTCAAAACCCGTGGTGTGCAGGTCAGCGACGATATCGGGGCCTTCGTGCGCGAGGACTATGAGGCGCGGGGTGGTCCCATCGCTGCCGACCTCCTCGAGGAGCATTCGGTGTTGGAAGACATCGCACTGGTCGAGGCCATCATGGTCGAAAAACTCACCACCGCCGCCGAAGAGGCACGGGCCCAAATGGGGTTTGCGTGGGCCGAGGCGTTGGTGCGCTACGACTATGCAACGATGGCAGACTATGGCCGCGTCTATCCCGGTCCGATCGAGCCCGATGTGGCGGGACAAAAGCGCGTGGATGCGATCACGGAGGAGCTGGAGAAACTGCAGCTCGAAATGGAGGATGAGACCCTCGAGACCGATGCCTATAACGCCCTCTACGACCGCGTGGATGCGCTCGAAGAAGAGGCGCGGGATCTGCAGGAGGCCTACAGTCCAGACGACCTTGCGCAGGGTGGTGTCATCGCATCGTGGTCAAACGGCAAGATCACGCTGCATGTCGGTCTGGTACGGCCAGAGGACAAGCCTGAGGCGACAGCGCAGACGACCAGCGCCGGCGGCACGTCAAACAACGTCGAAGGGCAGGGCGCAGACGCAATCGTCTATCCTGCCTCGCTGACCCAAGACCTCAAAACAGAGCGGGCAATGGCCCTCGGGGCGGCGATGACGCTGCATCCCGAAGCCACACTTGATATGACCTTGTTCAAGCTGGTCACGGACGTGCTTGGCACCATGAGCGCAACTCACGGCATCAAGGTCGAGGCCCGCAAGGAATACCGCAGCCATGCCAAGATGGATGAGATCGACAGCACATCGCTGGAACAGGTGGCCGAGGCGCACGACGCGCTCGATCTGTCTTGGGCGGATGAGGCGAAGTCTCCGGCAGATCAGTTTGCATCGTTCCGCGCCCTTGAGGCGGGCGAGAAGGCCAAACTGGTTGCCTATGCCACGGCCAGCACCACGCAATCGTGTTTTGCCCGTAGCGTTCAGAGCGACAGCCTAATGCACGACTTCGAGATAGAGGTCATGCCTGACATTCGCGCGCATTGGACGCCGAACGCGGCGCTGTTCAACCGGTTCAAGAAGGCGTGGCTGCTCAAAATCCTTGGCGAAGAGCTCGGCCTTGCGCAGGAGGCGGTGACACTTGCCTCCATGAGCAAGAAAGAGATCGTCGCATTTTGCGACAAGCTCTTCGGCGAGCCATTCGCGACGCTGACAGAGGCGCAGCAGCGGGCGGTTGCGGCGTGGTGCCCGCCGATGATGCAAACGACCGGTGGCGCCAGCTTGGATGTTGATGCGGCGGAAGACGCCACTCAAGCAGAGATCGTACAAGCAAAAGCTGCCTGATCCAAACATCGACCTGCGCTTGAGATCAAGCAGGCGCGGGTCAAATCCTTCACAACTCTCTGAAACAAGCGGCTCAGGCCGCCGTTTATGAAAGACATCCCCATGGCTATTCTCAAGTTCTCTGCGTCCGCTGTTGCGGCGCAGATCACGCATGCGCGCTCCTGTGCAACCTTCCTGCCCAATTGGAACGGGCCAATTGATAAGCCCGCCCTGATCCTCATTGTCGGAAACGGCGTGCACCTGCGCTCCAACGGCGTTGATGGCTCAACCACCCGTATTGTCACCACCGAGCAGTCCGATCCCAGCTTTGCCTTCGCAAACGGCATCAATCCGTTTCGGGACAGCGATTGGATGACACAGCGCCGACTCGCGTTCCGCGATCTGACGGGGCAATTCTACACAGGCATCCTTGACGATGTGTAAACACTTATCGATCGCGGGCAGGGGGCCATCCGACTGGCAACCGATGGCCATTCTATCCGCGTCTTCGTGCGCCGAGCGTCGGATTTTTTGATTGGTGGCACCTATGAGGTTCCATCAGGCTTGGGTGGCACATTCCGAGTGGTCCTGAAGGACGCCTGCGACACCTTCGCAATCGTTCAGAACTGCGGCAACTGCGAGGACTTCGATGCGATGCAGCCGTATCGCGTACCGCTCGATGCTCTCGTGGAGCTCGAAGACCGGAGGGCAGCATAGTGGGCTGGCTGTTTTACACCGACCGGCGGGTTCAGACCTACGCCGATGAGAAAGCAGAGATCACACGTCTTTGCACTTTTGAGACAGATACGCGCCGCACGACACTGGTCAAAGCCAGTAAGGTTGGCTCGACGTGGTATGCGGCAGCAAAGGTCGTTGCATGCGATGCGGGGCCCTTGGTGGATCGGACCTATGTGACCGACAAAGATGGAACCTTCACCTTCGGTGCAGTGTTTCTGACGCGGTACGACGACGGGTGTTGGGGCTACAAGGACATGGAGGAAAGCGCTGGTCCCTGTGAGTCTCGCGCGCCACTAAGCATCCTCAATCTCTTGTCCGAGTTGAAAGACTCCGACAGCTACGCCCACGCTTGGCGGCAGCGGTGTCGGGACTGGGCAGCGATCCCTGACTACGCAGAGGGTGATAAGATCAAGTTGGTTGCCCCTGTGACCCTCAGCGATGGCAGCACCTGTCAGTTCGTTACAGCGACCCATTACAGGCGCGGGCATCAAAAACGGCGCTGCTACCGTATTGAGGAAACCGGCAGCCTTGTGCGGCTCTCAAAGGCTTCACTGGCGGGATCGAAGCTCATCAGTCGCGAAATAGCTGAGGGCAGTGCGGTGTTGGCGGAGTTTTTTGCGGGGCAGGGATGACTGCGCAGGAATCTCCTTGTCCTACTTTCAGGATGCACAGAAGATCGATATGGTCCTATTGAAACAGGACTTTTGTGGGTCACGAACATGAAGAAATCTGAAGATGGCCATCCAAATCGTAACACTGGCGATCGAGCCAAGGCCCGTCCAACTGGACGCGGCACGCGAGTTTCTCTGGAGGTCGCAAATATGCCCGACGATTTGGGCAGGCTTCTGGACAAGGGTATCGAGGATCATTTCCGTGACCGCTGATGATGAGAACTATCTTGCATGGTTCTGCGCATCGGTGCGCGAAGCGCAGGATGATCCTCGGCCGACAACATCACATGCTAAGGTGATGGAAGCCGCCCAGACGTTGATTGACGAAAAGCGCCGTTCTCGACCTCAATAGGGAGCGACATCGGTCCGTCGCACGTGCGGCGATATAGGATGTCCATCGGTTTGGAGCCATAACTTGACAAAAGCGGCGCTTTTCGTATATACATTTGTATAACCTAATGAGGTCTGCAATGATAGAAGTCAAAATCCGTAAAGTAGGCAATTCCGCTGTTATGACGCTCAATACAGAGATGCTTGCCCTCCTTGACGTCAAAGAGGGTGACACGCTCTACGCTGTGCGTACCGATGATGGTGGGCTGAAGCTGATGACAGAGAACCCCGATTTGCTGGCGGCACTCGAAGCTGCCGAGATCGTCATGGATGAAAACCGCGATCTGCTGCAAGCACTTGCATGAGCGCATGGGTTTGGGTGCCGTTGGCGGCGTTACACGTCATTCACGACCGCCAAATCTCGCGCCACGGCGGTGCATCTGGAACCCGTGATCCGGCTCTTTTGGAGATGGACTGTACACGCCCGATGAATCTTGCGGCTTACGGTGATCCGGATGTGTTTGAAATCGCTGCAGCCTATGCGTTCGGCCTTGCCAAGGCGCACGCTTTTGTCGACGGCAACAAGCGCACGGCTTTCGTGGCAGCGTTCACGTTCTTGCGGCTCAATGGTGTGTTTGTTCGTCCCGATCCGGCGTTAGGTGTTCGAAAGATGGAGAGCCTCGCAACAGACGAAGTAAGTGAAGAAGAATTTGCGGCCTGGTTGCGCGAACTCAGTACAAATGATGTTTGACCGCGAAATAAGCTGACCGCCATTCCTTAATTTCAGCAATCTTTTCCAGTTTTAGTGCCCTGCCTCCGCCACCCTTAAAGGGAAAGGGGGCTTTTTGTCCTGTGAACCTCAAACCGGATCACAAAGGACAAAAATCATGGCCCACGCCAACCAGAAGCACTCCAATCAAACCCCATCTAACGCTCAGCTTAAATCAGTCCTGTCGCTGATCGCCGCCGAGATCGCGCGCGGTCCTATGCGCAGTTCCTCTCTCTCAAAGATCATGCGCGACACCTTTGGCGGCAGCGATGCCAGCGGTGCATGGAGCTGGCGTATGGCCTACGACATGATGCAGGCTGCTGCTGTTCAAACGATCCTAACGGACGCCAGCGGGTCAGACCCACTTGGTGCCGCCAAGGACCTCGCGACGCGGCTTTTGACCGAAACCCGCCGGTCCGAGCAACAGATACGCCTGCAACAGTTCTCGACCCCGCTGCCGTACGCGGCCCTGGCTGTGAGCGCGGCGGTGATCCGCAGCGGTGAGACGGTGCTGGAACCCTCTGCAGGAACCGGCTCGCTGGCGGGTTTTGCCAAGCGGGCAGGGGCCAAGCTTATGCTCAACGAAGTCGATCCGTTTCGCCAGCGGCTCCTCGCCGTGGTGTTTGACGCGCAGGTGAGTGGACATGACGCGGAACATATCGATGATCTGCTGACATCAACGACAGACCCCAGCGTCATCGTGATGAACCCGCCGTTTGCATCCTCCGTCGATCGCTCCCGTGATAAGCATATCGCGGCAAAGCATCTCATTGGGGCAGCGAAACGATTGGCCCCAGGCGGTCGCCTTGTCGCGATCATGCCGATGGGCTTCACCCCCGAACGGGATGCCGCACATTGGGCGCGGGCCCTGAGCCTTCTTTCCCCGCGGCTTGCCCTGACCATCCCCGGCCAAATCTATCGCAAGCTTGGCACGAGCGTGGATACGCAATTGATGGTCTTTGATAAGGTCGATGAGGCCAGCGAGATGATCCGCACCTCTGTGGACGATCTCGGCGCAGCGGTCAGCATCGTGGACGAGATCGCCAGCGTCCGCCCGATTGTAGCGTCTGTGACGGCGGCGCGCTCGTTGCATGTCGGGCACCCTCTGATGCAATCGGCGCCTGACAAGGCGCGCAAGCCTGTCGCATCAAATGCATCCGCCGCAAAAACACCTAAACACGCAGCGACACCGTTGTCGTTTACCACGCTCGAGGTTCCGCGCGAAAACACCCCCATTTCCGAGATTTATGCCCGCTATCGCCCGCAGCGGATCGATATTGCGGGGGCACAGAAGCACCCGACGCCGCTGGCTGAAAGCATTGCGATGGCCTCGGTCGCACCACCCGTGCCGTCCTTACAGGCCGCTAAGGGGCTGCGCCTACCGAACCGCTTGATAGCAGAAGGCCATCTCTCTGAGGCCCAGCTGGAAACCATCATCGATGGCCAACGATGCCCATGCGCGGGATTTGCGCGGCAAGTTTACCATCGATGATGACCAGACCAAGATGATGCGCAGTGATGAGGATGCTGAGGCACGTGCCTACCGCTTGGGATATTTCCTCGGTGACGGCACCGGCTGCGGCAAGGGCCGCGAGTGCGCGGGGCTTATTCTGGTCAATTGGCTCTCGGGGCGGCGCAAAGCCGTCTGGGTGTCAAAATCTGCGACCCTCATTGAGGACGCCGTGCGCGACTGGACCGATCTTGGCGGCTCGCCCGCAGATATCCAACCGCTCTCGAAATGGAAGCCCGACCAGCATGTCACCATGGGCGACGGCATCTTGTTCGTGACTTATGCTACACTGCGGTCTGCCGGCAAATGCGGCACGACGCGCCTGAACCAACTGCTCGCGTGGATGGGTGACGACTTCGATGGTGTGCTCGCTTTTGACGAGGCCCACGCGATGCAAAATGCGGCTGGGTCGGAGCAGGGCAGGGGGGTAAAACCGTCCCAACAGGGACTTGCGGGGCTGCGTTTGCAACTTGCAGCGCCGCGTGCGCGGGTCTTCTATGTCTCGGCGACGGGAGCCACGTCTGTCCACAACCTCGCCTATGCATCCCGGCTCGGGCTTTGGGGTCAAGGGTCTGAGTATCCGTTCCCGAGCCGCGAGAGCTTTGTCTCAGCGATGGAGGCGGGCGGTGTGGCGGCCATGGAGGTGGTGGCCCGCGATCTCAAAACACTCGGGTTTTATACGGCGCGGGCGCTGAGTTTTGACGGGGTCGAATACGATGTGCTGGAGCATGCACTGACGCCTGCCCAAACAGAAATCTATGACGCCTATGCAGGCGTGTTCCGCACTATCCATTACAACTTGGAGGCGGCATTGATCGCGACAGGCGTCAATGATGCCTCGGGCGAGACAAATGCGTCTGCCGCAAAAGCCTCCGCCAAGTCGCGGTTCGAGAGCACAAAGCAGCGCTTCTTCAATCATCTGCTGATGGGCATGAAAGCCCCGTCGATTGTCAGCGCCATTCAGCAGGACCTATCCGACGATTATGCCTGCGTTATCCAAGTGGTCTCCACGGGTGAAAGCCTTTTGAAACGGCGCTTGGAAGTAATGGACCCCGATGACGAACTGGTCGAAGGCGCGCTGACACCGCGCGACTACGTGCTCGGCTATCTCGAACAGGCCTTTCCGATCCACACCCAGAAGCTTGTCGAGATTGACGGCAATGTTGTCGCAGAGCCGCTGCGGGATGAAACAGGGGCCTTGGTCGTCTCTCGCGAAGCCTTAGCATTGCGTGACGAGGCCATGATGGACCTGATGGCGCTGGCCCCGATCCCTGCGGCACTGGATCAAATTCTCTGGGCGTTCGGGGATGAAACCGTGGCAGAAGTCACAGGCCGGTCCATTCGCCCGCTCAAATCCAGTGACGGTGCGCTCTTCATCGAAAAACGGGCTGCGAGCAGCAATTCGGCTGAGACGCAGGCGTTTATGGATGGCGAAAAGAATATCCTGATATTCTCAGATGCGGGAGGCACTGGACGATCCTATCACGCGGCACAAACGGCCAAAAATCAAAAACGGCGTCGCCATTACCTGCTGGAACCCGGTTGGCGCGCGGATGCCGCCATTCAGGGACTTGGGCGGACGCATCGCTCGGCGCAAGTCAGTGCGCCGTTTTTCCGGGTCTGTACCTCGGACGTTCATGGCGAAAAACGCTTCACTTCGACGATCAGCAAACGTCTCGATCAGCTTGGAGCGCTCACTAAAGGCCAGCGCGAGACTGGCTCGCAAGGCATGTTCCGCGAGGAGGACAATCTCGAAAGCCCGATCGCGCGGTCCGCGCTGCGCGGATACTACGCCGATCTTGCCGCGGGGCGTGCGGAGGCGATGGGTTATGAGACCTTTACCGATTGGACGGCGTTGCGCCTGATCGACAAGGATGGCGTGCTGCTGGAAGAATTGCCGCCCATCCAGCGGTTCCTCAACCGGGTGCTGGCCTTGCCGATCCATATGCAAAACGCGCTCTTTGCTGAGTTTATGCAGCGCATCGCCGATCAGACCGAGCGTGCGCGGGACGCAGGTACGCTTGATCTGGGTGTGGAGACGCTGCGAGGCGAGACGATCAAACAGGTCTCGGCGGAGGATCTATGGACCTGCCCGCAATCAGGTGCTGTGACACGTATCATCGGATTGGAGGTGACCGATCCAGTTCATATCTTGCGCGCCGATGATACCCTTCGCAACAACTTCGATAAAATCCCTATGGTTAATCGCGCGTCGGGGCGGGCAGGGCTGATCTCAAAACGCCCCATGCAGATGTATGACGAAGACATGGTTACCCTCATGCGCAAGGTTGCCCGACCAACTGGCAAATCCTATCTTGAGGAGGCTAAGTTTGAAGCCTCGGCTTGGGAGGCGGTCGCGCAATCAGAGTTCATCCGCCTTTGGGACGAGGAGGCCGATGGTCTTCCCAAAACCACCACGACGAAGCTCTACCTGCTCACAGGTCTGTTGCTTCCGATCTGGAAGACCATCCCGACAAGCAACGAGCGTATCTATCGCGTCACGCCCGAAGGCTGTGCAAGCATGATCGGCCGCACACTCAGTGAAGAGGGAGCCGCAGCCCTTCGGGCGCGGTTCATGACAGGGACGCCTGAAACACCGAATGAAATGCTGACATCTGCCCTTGGTACGACGGCACCCGTCGATCTGGGGGGCGGCCTGACGCTGACACGCCGCCGCGTTGCGGGCGATGTGCGCTTGGAGATTGGTGGCGCTGACAAGGGCACGATTGATGGTCTCAAGGCCCTCGGGTGTTTTACAGAAATCATCGCCTTCCAGCTGCGCGTGTTCGTGCCGCACGGTGAGGGTGTGGATACCATTGCCATTTTGTCCCGCATCACTGGTGGTAACGGCGGCAGCACCCGAAACGCGGCCTGACCGGTGGAGCAGTGGCACACAAATTCCATTTAGACCCTCAATGCCAAAGCCCGCTCTAACATGCGGTGCTTTGGCTCCTTGTTCCATATGAAACTATTCTGGAGACCGACATGAACATTGAAGCTATCAAAGCCGCAGTGGATGCGGGTCAGACCGTCCACTGGGCGAACACGGGCTACATTGTGCACAAAGACGCCCTCGGCCAATACCTTATCACCTATCGCCATGGTGGCAGCACCATCGGTCTGACTGACCAGTCGGGAACCCGTTTGAACGGGGATGAGGCAGAGTTTTACGTTGCGGGTGCAAACAATGACCAGTCCTAGAAACTGGATGCGCCAGATGAGATGGCCTCAAGGACAGGGGAGCGCGTTTGGCGACGTTGGATCTTCACAATGTGGGACAACGGATTTGGAGACCGAGGGAGAAAGTTGAAAGCAGGCTTTCTGTTTTGTGATCCCACAAGGGGTCGAAAAGCAATCTCGGATGGTCTGGCAAGATGTCGGGCCCCGATAACCCAAGAAGGATAAGACCCATGTTCGCAGGAACCCTTACGAAAACCGCCGACACCGCAGCCGCTGTCTTCACCGGCACAATCCACAACACCAAGTTTGACATCGCGATCCAGTTGGAAACCCGTGCAAAGATGTCAGAGCGCAGCCCGGACTATGACGTCACAGCGGTCAACAAATCTGGCCGCAAGGTGCGCATTGGCACAGCCTGGAGTGAGACCGGCAACACCAGCGGTAATCCCTACATCTCGATGCAGCTAGATGTTGGTCTTGGGCCATTCCGCGTCAATGCCGTGCAGACGCAGGAAGCGCGCAAAGCCAAGAGTGAAGACTTCGAGATCATCCCGCTGGTCTCAAACGGCACGATGAAATCCGGCTCAATCTCGGGCGAGCTGACGGCGATGGATGCTGACAACGCCTTCGCAGGTTACATCGCCAACATGATGTTCGATCTGGACTTCATGCTGATCGAGAATGACTACAAGACGGAAGACACGCACCCGGATTACCGGATCGAGGTCAGCTCTCCGAAAGGCAAGCCGGTCCGTGTTGGTTCCGCTTGGATGGCCAAGAGCAACCGGACGGGGTACGATTACGTCTCGCTGCTGATCAACACCCCCGACGGCGATTTGCGGGTCAACGCCGTGCAGAACGAAGAGCAGCGTGGGGGGCAGACGTTCTCGATCATCCCGTTTGTGCAAAGCGGCGATCAGCAGCCGGACGCCAGCGGTGGATTGTCACTGGTTGCCTAATGGAAGCGAGACCATCGACTGACAGGATAGGGGAGCCGCGGCAACGCGGTTCCCCTTTTTTTTGTTTGTATGTTCGAGAGACACCCGCGCTTTCCTAGGCGTTTTGACTGGCGTCCAAATAAGCATCCCTTGTTATGTGCTGGCTTGTCGAACGACAGATCGGTGTTACAATAATATACTAACGTATAAGATAAATTGAGAGGGCGGATGGCTAGAAAACCGAAAACAGACAGCGTTTGGTTCGAAAGCTTTGATCTCGAAGCCGAAGTAACCGCTCTGATCACGCGCATTGAGACATGCACTAAGTTTACGCTTCCAGCCCAAAAGCGCGACCTAGCGTTCTCCTATGCAGCGTCGCGGTTGAGCAAAACGAAACAGGCATACGCCGATGCGAAGAGCCAGGGCAAACCGGTCTCCACATCCCGTCGCGACTTTTTAGAAACCATTCAGGATACGATTTTCTTGGCGATCCCGGCCGAGAATGTCGCGTTGATGCCCTTGAGCGAATATGTCCTGAACGATCCGTCCTATTATGAAGACGCAATGTGTCGCGCGGCATCCCTTACCGAGGACGAGCTCTTTATGGCCCTCTCTCCCATGCTCAAAGATATGACGGTGCAGGATGCCCGCGATTTTGTGTCGAAGCTTTGGCATGATGGGATCGACGACAATGCCAGAAAATATGCGGAAGCACTGAAGCGCCCCGAGCGTGAGCGTATTCCATTGCGGCTAGGTCGAATTGTTTAAGCTGCCGACGTTGTCTGGCCTACAGCGGACCTTCATTAAATCTGCGGCAAATGACTGCTCGGAGCCCAAATTCACGGATGCTGCAGATTGCATAAAGGTCTGCTGATGGTATTGGATAATGGTCACACAAAACCTCTGGAACAAGATGCCAACTTTCATACGCCTCAACGAAGACTGGAACGCGGAACCGAACGCGCCACATCTCTCAGTCAAGCATGATGGCGAGACCCTCTTGGCAGTTATGAAACCAAATCTGTGGCTTTACCCGAAGTACGAAGGCATAGCCAAAATCATTGTTAGATTTGGCGGCTGTGCAATGTATCGGGTGACGCCCGTAAACGACCATGGCTGGTATTTGGGACAATGCCGCTTTAGCGGAATTGCACCGTCATGGGGAGAGTTCTACGAAGTTTCTGGTGATGCGAGAGATGATGATGATCCTACGCCTTGGAGGAAAATGGAAGGCAAAGGGGAACGACATTTTCACTTCTATCTGCGAGATGAAACTCTGGAGGTCAAAGCGCAAGATTGGTCAATGCGACCCGAAACCTGACCTTCGAATCCGCCTGTTGAACGTCCGCAAAGTCCCGCACAGTGGACCTTGAACTAAAGAATTTCAAAGTCCGGTCTGCCGTGTTCGCCAATCAACTGAACCTCTGACGAATTACCTGATGGTCTTACCTGCTCGGCTGCGCGTGTCGCAGTTGAGCACAGGCCGCTGGCCTGTCGCGCATGCGGCCATGCGGCCTTACCGCGGTGTCGGCTCATGGGTCTCGGTTTGCCCGTCTCGCGAGCACGGCGGGTCTCGGCCACGCCTGCGGTCTTCGCTTTGGTCTGTTTTGCGGTGCAAAACGATCCCGTCACTGCATCCGCCTGCGTGTCCGGCCCCACCGCTTGCCTGCTCGCGTCGGGCAAACCTGGCGTCAAAACACACACACATGAGTATGGAAGCATATCCTCCGGATGGCCCCCAAATCAGCCCGCCTCAAGGATCGCAAAACTTTTCGGCGAGGACGGTGCGGGTTGCGGGGTCTGTTTTGCGCGTGAGGTTGTGCGTGTTGTGAGCACGGCGCTTGTAAAACTTTTGCGCCCAGCAGGCTGGCGGCTGCGCCGTCCCTGACCCGGGCAGATTCGGTGAACCAGAAATCGGCCATGCCCCCACAATCACGTGGTGGTCATCAAACTCAAACATTGGAGATGAACACATGGCCTACGATCAAGCGACAACATACGAGACAATCGAACTCTTCGGCCTGACGGAGAAAGATGCACACCTGCCAATCCCGCAGGACGATATCCTGAAAGACAGCATCATCCGCGAAACATTTGAGACCCTGCTTGGGCAATTGCGGAATACCGGACTTGAAGGAGAGATCGAACCAATCGCCCACGGGTTGGCGACAATTCTGCAGCGCCGTAAGGTGGCCCTCGGCAAGGAAGTCGACCGCACAGCTGACAAGATCGGCGCATTGGCGAAATGTCACGACGGATCAGAGATCGCCGAGACCGCGCTGGAAGAGGCGCAAGCGCGCTTCGTGCAATTGCGCGAAATCGTGGACGCCATCGAGACGATGGGAGAGGCGGCAGCGGAATGCTACGAGGTCGAGACTGGCAATGCCTTTATCCCGGCATCGGGATCGCGGGCCAGCGTTCGGGCGCAAGAGACGGGTGCCGTCTTCGAGGCCAAGCAGCTGCTTGAGCAGCATGATCGGGAGACCGCCGCCAAGTCAAAAGTCGAAGGCGTGCCGCTCATCGTGTCGGGGTCAACCGACTGGACCGACATCGACGTCATCTTCCGAACCCTCGATAAGGTTCGGGACCGGATCAAGCAAAACCGCAACCAAGATATCTTCATCTGCCACAAAGGCGGCAAGCATGGGGCGGAAATGATTGCGGCGCGGTGGGCACGCGCGCGGGGCATCAACCAAGCGCGCTTTGATCCGCGCTGGTCCGCACATGGACGTGCAGCGCCGTTCAAGTGCAACGATGAGATGTTGGACGATAAGTTCGCCGCGACAGGAGTTGTCCTCTTCGGCGGCAACGGGGTCGCACTGAACCTCGGGCAGAAAGCCGAAGCGAAAGGACTAACGGTGATGCGGGTCGCGGATCCAGCGAAGACACCAGACGAGGCATAAGTCAGAGAGGGTCACCTTCGGGTGGCCCTTTCTTCGTTCTCAAAAGCGTGGGTCGAATTTCAGATTCACGGTGCTGGTCTGCGGCACGGGTTCATTTATGGTATGCAGTCGCTATCCGAATTTCCCGTTTCCCGAATGGCAGAGCGGTATCTCAATGTAATCCCTGTCTATTGTGTCCGCGCCGCAAATGACTTTTGTTGTGCAGCATATCACGCGCGCAGGTTTTACAGTCGATGCCCTTTTCCCCGGAACGCACCAAAGAGATTCAATCGTGCATTGATGCGCGACTGCAGTCTGGTCAGGCGAACGATTGGGAAGTGTCGTTTCTAACAAACATGACCGCGCGGTTTCAGCAATACGGAACCGACACGCGTCTGAGTAAGGCCCAATATGCCAGTCTGCATAAAGTCCTGAAGTTGGAACGTGAGCCATCATCTCGGACTTCAGCGCAGACCAACGATGTTACTTCGCGCCCGACTCCGAAGCGCCGCACCAAGTCTTACCAACCAAAGTCCAGACCGATGTCTGTCACCCGCGCAATCACTGCACCTCGGCGGGCGGTCCGTAGGGCCCAGCGGCAAATCATGGTGCCGCTTGTTATAGCTGTCGCATTCTTTGCGCTGATCGGATCTTTGTTCGATACAACGTCGTCGCGATCCACATCCTACAGCCCACCAGCGACGTCTGCACCGCAAACGGCAAGCTCCGCTTACGTCTATGTGACGGGGACACGGGTCAATCAACGGGACGGACCGTCCACGTCTGATCGGGTCATGGGCGTTCTGGTTGAAGACACGCGTGTCCAACTGCTTCGTGACCAAGGACAATGGGCGCAAATCCGGTCTGACTTGGGAACCGGCTGGATGTCCTCCAGCTTCCTGTCTCTCAATGGGCCGACTGCTGCGCAACCCACAACACCGGACCGGACCCTCCGTTCCAGCGATGTGCGGATCATCGACGGTGACACCGTCGACATTCGCGGGCTGCCGGCGAACGTACGCCTTGTCGGGTTCAATGCCCCAGAGACATGGCGGCCATCCTGCACTGCAGAGCGTCAGGTCGGGGAACGTGCAACGGCGCGTTTGAGCCAGCTGGTGCGGAATGCAGCATCGATAGAATTTGAACGCGTGGCATGTTCGTGCAGGTCTGGTACCGAAGGTACTGATCGTTGCAACTTTGGACGCCTTTGTGGATCGCTGTTCGTCGACGGTCAGGATGTTGGACGCACTCTGATTGGGGAAGGACTGGCCGTGCCATACCTGTGCGGCCGGACCAGCTGTCCTCCTCGTCCTCAAGCTTGGTGCGGATAATATCACAACCATCTCAACACCGAGAAATTGATCTTCGCCCGAGGCTGAACAACCGCCCTGTCTTTCGATGCGCGCGACAGACCAAACCCCAACACGTTGCATCAGAGCGCACCCGACCTTCACCTCCATCGAGATCAACGAGAACCGTGGCGACTGCGATGTGGGGGCATACATTTTGGTCTCTTCTTTTTTCTCATTGATATGGATCGCACGGGATCGGACCGCTCGTGCCCTGCGCTTTGCTTCGGCAAGCACAAATACGGCTTCCACGCCTTTGGCGCGGACCCTCCGCATTTGCGCTTGCGACCGGTCCTCAGCCCCCGTGTTTTTTGATCCTCATCGCAAAAAGGAGAGACTAAAATGACCAACCACTACGTCGCAACAGTTCCCGTCAAATACACCGATGGTGAAGGCCAAGAACGCACCCGTTTCCAACGCGTCGGGGCCATGTTCCGCAACACCCGCAACGGGGATGGCTCGGAGTTCTTCAGCCTCAAGCTCGACTTCCCCGTCGGCGTCCAAGAGCTGGTGATGTTCTCACCAAGCTCAAAGGCACCCCAAGAGTAAATCCTCCCCGAGGATGGGCCGCCGTGAGGCGGCCCTATCTCTGTTCCAGAGATCGCTGCGTGTCCCGTTGAGACCCCTGCCTTTGCCAGCGGTCACGGTTGCCGATGACAGGACTGCAAAGCAGTCCTGATGGTTTTTGTAGGGGTTGAAAAAGCGCGGTGACAGAGCCGCCAGCCAGCCTCAAGGGGGCCATCCCCAAAAACCTTTCGGCGCGGCCTTCAGGTTTGTACGGCAGAGAATTGGTAAGCCAATTCTCGCCTCCCTTGACCCTGTCTGTCAGCCCTGTCGTTTGAGACCTGTCCCGCCCCTTCGTTTCCGTCCAAACATTACATGTTCAGACAGACCTCAGGCGCGGGCACTGTTGAGAGCGGCCGATGTTAGAGCAAGTGGCTGGTGTTGGTTGGCGCCCTCTCGGGCGCGGCCTCGCACCTGCGGTGCTTGGGCCGTGAAACGGAATACAAGGCTGCCTGCGCCCCAATTAACCGTAAGTATATTATTGACAGATTGGTATAGTTTCGTATGGTGGGTGCAGCCTTGTATGAAGGTGGCAGGAAATAGGGGGTCTTTCTTCGCATGTCTCGCTCAATACGTCTCACCGATGCGCAACGCATGGAGATCGTGCGCGAAGCCGCGGACGGGGTGTCCACGTCCGTGCTTGCGGAGCGGTTCGGGGTGACGCCGCGGGCGGTGCAATACACGGTGAAGAGTGACGCAGAGCGCCAGCGCGATACAGCGGTTCCGGTCTTGGCGGTGAGTGTGAAAGTAACCTCTGATGAGATGACAGCGTTCGATGCGGTGCTGGCGTCGTCGGGAATCGAGACGCGCTCGGAAGGGCTGCGCCGGTTGATGCAAGCAGCGGGTGGCACCTTTGTAGCAGACACATCATTGGCGGCAGAGATGTCGCGCTATCGCGCCTCTTTGAATGATGTTGGAAACGGTGTCGCCCAGATTGCCAAGCAGATGCAAAAGGCCAATCGGGCAGGACAGGGATCTGGTGCAGAGTTCTCAGAATTGCGGCTTGCACAGATGCGTGGGTTGGCGCGGTTTATCCTCGACAGTGCAGATGAGATTGATCTGCTTATGCGCCGCCGTCGGGACGCGATGCAGTTGACCGCAACGGCCGCTCTGAAGGAATTTGCCCATGCAGCTGAATGATGCGGTTGGTGCCGTCACCGGAGAGATATTTGAGGATGGATGGAGCCGCATCCGTGGCTCGATGCAGGGTCTATACGCGTCCAAGCAAAAGCAGATGGTGCGCGCTGCGGCAGGACATCGGGCAGCTGTGTTCAAGGCGATCCGGGGTGGTGGGACGCACACTAAATCCCAGCTCGCAAACCAGCTCGAATACCTCACGACGAAGTCCACCCATATCGTCGACAGCAGCGGGTTTCTGGATGGGAAATCCAGGCTTGATCGCGGCGAGATCAAAGACCTGACCGAGCGCTTTGCCAAGCGGTGGAGCGCAGGGTTCAAACCCAAGCTTGGCCAGACCACACATCTGCTGATGTCCTTCCCGATTGGAACGCGCGGAGAGGATGTGCGCGACATCGCCACGGATGTGGCCGAGCGGTTTTTCCAAACCGAAGAAGGCCACTTCGACTATATCATTGCTGTACATGAGGACCGCGAGCATCCGCATGCGCATCTCGTATTGAACCGCCGCTCTCAAGAGGGTGAGTTTTTCTATTTGGCGCGCAATCATCGGTTCAACTATGACGACTTCCGGTTGGCGATGGTCGAAGAGGCCGAGACCTACGGTGTTCGGTTGGAGGCAACGCGGCGGATAGATCGCGGCGAGGTGCATTACCCGGCCAAGACCCGCGAGGTCTATGCCGCCAAAGAAGCGGGCAGGACGCCAGTGGAGCGCGAACGGGTGGGTAAAGACCTGACCCGCACGCTTGCCGAGATCGCAAACACCAAAATCATGTTCCACTCGCTGGCTGCCGAGGCGTCCTCCGAGAACCGCGAAGACATTGCTGAAGTCCTATTCCGTGCGGGCGAGTTTCTGGCGAAGGGTGGTCACGTTGAAACCGCAGGAGGCATTTACATGGCCGAAGACGATACGTTCGAGGATCTGCGCAGCCGTTACGCGGAAAAGGTCGCAAACATCACAGACCTGATTGCCGCAAAACCGGATGCAGAGCGGCCCGCGCTGGAGAAGTCCCTCAACGCCATCCAAGCGCGGGTGCAACATATGCAGCCGCTTGGGCTACGGTCCAATTCCCTCTCGGAGGTGCCGTCAGAAGGTGGGGTCTACTCTGAGGCCAATATTCAGCAAAGCCAGCTAGAGCGTCTGTCTGAACCACGGGTACGCGCCCGTGTCGATGCAGCACTGCGCGGCACCGGAATCAGCACATCCGAGGTTGTGGCCCGGATGGAGACAGGGGCCTCGAGCGCAGCACTGGAGCATCAATGGATTGCGGATGATCTGTCCAAGGTGGCCGAGGCGAAGGATCTGAACCTTGAGCGCCGCGCGGACTTGGAACAGGCGCGGGATATTCTCAATGATGTGCATGTTCAGCTGGGGACCATGTTGGAGCGGGAAGGTGTGCTGCGCCGTGACGGGGTCATTGAAGACACCCGCGAAGTGGAGGCGCACGTCACGCAAGACCAGATCGAAACCGTTGCAAATGCCGTTCGCTTGGAAACGCGGATTGAAGCCCAGAGTGGAGATCGAGATGAAGCTGTGATCGAAAGTCTTGCCGTAGAGCGTTTGGAGGACGAACAGCGGGAGTATCTGCGTGACCATCCAGAGCTAATTGCGCGCCCGACCGATGTGATCCGGATGAGCGAGGAGGGCAGGGCGGTGATCGTAGATCAGGCAGCTGCAGACCGGATTCTCATTGAGGTTGAGGCGGCGCGTTTGGGTGCGCACAGCAGCACGCCAATCTCCGTCTCCGTCACGCGCGATCTACAGACGCGATATCCTGATATGCCCGAGCAACTGGCGCAGGGTTTCGGCGACACCTACGAGCGCGTTTATGAAGCGCACAGTGCGGAACGGGAGATACGCCTTACGGAGCGCGAGACTGACCAGAATGAGACGCCCGAACTGTCCCGTGTTCTCGCCCATGAACGGGCTGGGGAGTTGTCTTCGCCCTTTGAGACCGAAAACGATCGCGAGGCCTTCCGCACTGAGGTGTCGCGGGTTCTGGACGCGGCGCAGCTTGATCGCCTGAACGAGGGTGACAGCGACGCTTTGGAAAATGTCATCGAAGATCGTCTTGATCGGCTCTATGCCGCAAAGGTCTATTTGCAATCGGATGCGGCAACCGCAAACTCGGATGCGTTGCGCCAAGTTGTTGATGAGTTGGCAGACGTTGAAGTCGAGAGACACCGCGCGGCGGACGTGGACGGCGAGACGGAGCGGGGCCAGATCCATTGAGCGGGTCCATGGGCAGGGTGCGGATTGCCATCGGGGTGGTTCTGGTCACTTTGGTGGCAGGTGCGATGGGCTACACCATTGCCTCGGCAGTGCTGACCTTTAAGGCCCTCGGGTTCAGCGCCGATATCGATTTTGGATATATTGCGCAGAACTACCTCTGGATCAGAGACAGACGGCCAGACGATTTCCAACTGATAAATCTGATCATCGGCGGTGCTGCCGTCGCCGGACTGATGATGAGCCTTGCCATGTCGGGCTCTGCCCTCACACGCTTTGGTCAGACCCATTGGCAAAAGCGCGGTGAGATGAAAGCCAACGGTTTCTTCGGGGCGCCCGGCACCGGGTTTATCCTCGGCAAATTGGGCAGCCCAAAGTCGCGGGCCCGCTACATCACCTCTAAGGTCTTTCCCCATGCGCTGATCGTGGCACCAACGGGGCGCGGTAAAACCAGCGGCTTCGTGATCCCGAACTTGCTGACATGGCAAGGGTCTGCCGTCACGTTGGATGTAAAGGGCGAGTGTTTTGAGGCGACAGCGCGTCACCGTGCGGCCCAAGGCGACAAAGTTTACCGCTTTGCGCCCACGGACTGGGAAGGCAAGCGGACGCATCGCTACAATCCGCTCTTGCGCATCTATGAGTTGAAAGACCCAGCGCGTCAGCAGATGGAATTGCAGCTATTGGCGACCCTGTTCCTGCAAAGCGACAATGATCGCGTTCAGGGTCTTCTGAAAGGCGGGATTGATCTCTTCGTGGCCGCAGGCCTGCTGGCCTTCCAGCGCAAGAAACCCAACTTGGGCGAGATTTACCGGATCGCGGCTTCGGGTGGCAACAAGCAGAAAGAATATGTGGCGCGAGGCCACGAGATCGACAACAAGGCCGCGAAGTTGATCTTTACGCGGCTGGCGTCCACCAACAACGACACGCTGACCTCTTATGTTTCGCTATTGATGACCTCAGGTCTGGATCAATGGCAGAACCCCGCGATTGATGAGGCGACGCAGGTTTCCGACTTTGATTTCCGAACGATCCGCAAGAAGCCCTTTACGGTCTATCTGGTTGTCCAGCCTCTGATGGTGAAGCCGCTTGCGCCACTGATCCGGTTGTTTTTCTCTGACCTTCTCTCGGCGATGCAAGAGAAGGAACCAGGTAAAGATGAGCCTTGGCCCGTGATGATCATGCTTGATGAGTTCAACCGCCTTGGCAAAATGCCCATTGTGGTCGAGAGCATTGAAACCCTGCGCACCTATCGTGGTCATTTGGCGGTGGTCACACAAACCATCCCTGCCCTCGACGAAATCTATGGTGAAAACACCCGCCGCGCGCTGCAGGGCAACGCCGGCGTCAAGCTCTACCTCACCCCCTCAGATGAAAAGACCATTGAGGAGCTGAGCAAGGCCGTGGGCAAGACAACAAAGACGGTCATCACGCGGTCGCGATCCATCGGTAAGAACCCGTTTGAAGGGCGGAGTCAGTCCACGCGGACGGAAGAAACGTCGCTACTGCCCGAAGATGAAGCCCGTCGTTTGCCGCTGGATGAAATTATCATGGTCGTGGATGCGCAAATGCCAGTGCGTGCGAAACGGATCCAGTATTTTGATGATCGGCTGTTTGCGGCCATCCATGGTGCGCAGACAGGGGAACTACCGTTTCCAGTGATTGGCGGAGGTGGGGCAGGTGGATCAGGCTCTGAATCGGGAGGGTCAGGCCAGAATTTGAAACAGGACGGAATAGGCGCGAAATCGCATAAGCAAGATGAACGTCTAAGCGGTCCGCAGCAGGTAAGCGCTGCTAAATCGGCCTCTCGCGTCGAAAAACGTTCGAGTGCTGTTCTGGTCGTTGTCGAAGAAGGGCAACGACAGCAGGAAATGAACTTTGCCGATCAAGGTGAAATGCAACTTGAGGAACGCGACGGTGGCGACCGAGATCGTCTCGATCTGGTGATGGATG
>JBALTK010000022.1:0-26940 GCA_036964385.1 Sulfitobacter sp.
TACTTGTTTTTGAACTTGGACACGCGACCACCGGTGTCAAGCAGGCGGCCGGAGCTACCTGTCCACGCGGGGTGAACTGTCGGGTCGATATCAAGCGACAGCTGGTCGCCTTCTTTGCCCCAAGTTGATTTCATCTCCAGGATCGTACCGTCGGTCATTTTGACGTTGATCGTGTGATATTCGGGATGTGTATCTGATTTCATCTCGTTTACGCCTTCGGTGCTTTGTAGTGAACGTTTTCGATGATACGCGCAGACTTACCGCGACGGGTGCGCAAGTAGTACAGTTTCGCGCGACGGACACGGCCACGGCGAACCACGGTGATGCTGTCGATGTTGGTGGAGTGCAGTGGGAACACACGTTCCACGCCCTCACCGAATGAGATTTTGCGAACAGTGAATGCGCCAGCGATGCCTTTGCCGTGCTTGCGGGAGATGCAAACACCTTCATAGTTCTGGACACGGGTCCGTGTGCCTTCGGTTACGCGAAAGCCTACGCGGATCGTATCACCAGCGCGGAAATCAGGGATTTCCTTCGCGAGTTCGGCGATGTGTTCCGCCTCGATTTGTGCGATCAGGTTCATCTGATGCTCCTATGATGCTCGTGGTATGCCACGAAGTTTTTGAAGTGATCCCAGAGCTTCGGTCTGTCTGTCGGGTCTGCGTACAGCCCACCGGAGGTAGCATCGTCATTGCTTATGTGATTGTGCAAATGCACAGGCGTCCGGAATCGCTATGCGGTCCAGACTTGGGTGCTATATGCGTGATAGAGGGACGGATCAAGTCTTGAGTTACACATAGGCGGCTTGATCCATGTCAACGCGCAGACCTGAATATCCTTGATAACTCATACTCGCGAAGCCTGCATAGCAGTGCATGAACGCCCCTGAACAGTCGATCTATAGTAAACCAACAAAGGAATACCCTATGTCCCACACCCCCCATGAATTGTCCGAAGAGTTCCCGCAAAACGTGGAGCAAATGGCAACTTTGCGGCAGGCGGACACGCATTTTGCCAAGCTTTCCGATAGTTATCATACCGTCAACCGTGCGATCCACCGCGCCGAGACTGATGTGGAGCCGACAAGTGATGACCACATGCAGGAAATGCGTCGCGAGCGCATTGCATTGAAAGATCAGATCGCTGCGTATCTGCGCGAGAAGGCATGAACTGAAAATGGGGGCACTGCTGCAAAGTGCCCCCGCACCGCGCTTTGGCTAATACAGTTTCATACCCATCAAGACGATCTCTGAATACATGTGGTCGATCTCTGTTGGCAGCATTGAGGTGCCTTTGTAAAATCGTGGTACTTCGATTGTCTCGACCGCATCGGGCTGCGCACCTGTAACCAGACGGCTGTCGATGCTGAAAACAGCTCCTTCATCAGGGAGTACGGTATCGGCAATCGCACGGCCGTGGTTGACCAAAATTTCGGGCTGGCCAATGTATACAACTTCATGGGTGACGTATTCATCGACCTTTTGTTTGACCGAAAGGACTAGGGTACAGGGACCGTCGGTGGTCTCTACGGTGACTGGTTTCAGATTTAAATCTTCATGATCGCGCAGCACTTGGGCATCGACGGGATCGAGCGTGGCATCGGCGAGCGGATCAAGGGAAAGGGGCAAGCGCGCACCACCACTTTGGCGCCAGACAAAGCGCTCGGCATCCAGCACTTTGAACCCGATCCGGTCCACCAAAGGTAAAGCTGCTTTGGCACTGGTAAGATTGGTAGAGGTCACCTGCGGATCGGCCATCGCCTTGTGCATCAGCGTCTCGCCCAACCCCATGCCGCGATGGGATTTTAACACGTACCAAGAGGTGAGATTGCGGTAGCGTTGCGGACCGCGTGGTGTGTGGCGGATGCTGTCGTTCATGCCCATGACACCAACGAGGGTGTCGCCATCCCGCGCCGTCACGGCAAACTCGCCCTGCGCACCGCCCCAACGGTTGGCGAGCAAGCGGGTCCAGCCCTCGGCCCCCCATTTCGCACGGGGGAAGGCCGCGTGCATAAAGGCCTCGACCTCTTCTCGCTGGGCAGACGTGGCAAATGTAATATCGACCATGGCTCAAGTCTCCTTTTGCATATCGGGCACGGTCCACCACAGCCCACGGGTGCGGGCAAAAAGCCGCTCGGTGAACTCCCAAATCGCATCACTGGTTTGCAGGTGGTGGGTGACATATCCGATAGGGCGTTCTGGCGCGTGTCGGCGGCGGTCCTGTAGGTGTTCGATCAGCATCGCCAGCATTTTGTCCTCGCCGCGAAATACACGATCGTACTTCCAACGGATCGGATCAAGGTGCGCATCTATCTGGGTCAGGCCTGCGATGTCGGCATCATCGCCGCGCCCTTCATAGGCCGAGAGAAAGCTATAGCCCCAGTCAGGCAGCATGCGTCGCGTGGCATCGCCAATACGGTTCCACGGCGGCACAAAACCATCCAATAGGCGGGGCATACCTGCAGATTGCAAGATGTCCCAGCCACGGCGCAGGTCGTCTTGTTGCAATGCCAGATCACGGTTGTTGCCGACCTCGGATGCAGGTGTGCCCTTTGGCTCATGGTTTTTATGCACTAGGCCGTGTTGCAGCACAAATGCGTACTCTGCATCGCGCAGGCGGGGTGAAAGATCGGGCTGCAGCCCATCGGGGATGACCGATAAATGTGTAGGCACGGAAAAACGGTGAGACAGCCCCAACAAGCGCTCTAAGTCGGGCGTTACGGTTTGGGCGTCATCATCACGCCACCAAAGGCGCGGGATTTGGCCTATGGCCGACCACTGGGACAGCTCGACATCAAGGGCTGCCCAGTCACTCATCCTCACCTGCCTGATATGCAGCCCAAAGGTCAGGCCGCCGCTCGCGAGTTAGCTTGTGCGACATCTCGCGCCGCCATTTCGCAATCTCGGCGTGGTTGCCGGACATAAGAACTGGCGGGATCTCACGGCCATTCCACTCTGCTGGTTTGGTATATTGTGGATGCTCCAACAGGCCTGCGGAATGGCTTTCCTCCACAGTACTCTCTGCATTGCCCAGCACGCCGGGCAAAAGGCGGACCGTGGCATCCAGCATCGCTTGGGCAGCCAACTCACCACCTGTCATCACAAAATCTCCAAGGGAAACTTCGGTAATGCCGTAATGCTCGATTACCCGTTCATCCACCCCCTCAAACCGGCCGCATAACATTGTCACTCCCGCGCAAGAGGCAAGGTCACGCGCCATCGCCTGATCAAAGCGTTTACCGCGCGGTGACATATAAAGGATCGGCCAGCGCCCGTGCGCACGCGCCTGTACGGCCTCAATCGCGGGACCGATCACATCGGCGCGCAACACCATGCCAGCACCACCGCCCGCAGGGGTGTCATCGACGTTGCGGTGCTTGGTCAGGCCGTGTTCGCGCAGGTCATGCGCTTTGAGCTGCCATTGCCCTTCCTTCAGGGCGCGTCCCGTCAGGCTCGCTCCAAGCACACCGGGAAACAACTCGGGGAACAGGGTCAGGACATGGGCCTGCCAGACATGGATGTAGTCGGGCGTATCCTTCATCAACTCACGTGGTTTGATCGTGGGAATGACGCGTTGCTTGCCGTGGGATCGGGAGGGCGGGTTCATATATCAGGTCCTTTGCCCAAAAGTTGTGCCTTCGCAGCATTGCGGGCGTCTGTGTCTGTATGCGTCCTGTTGATCTCCAGCAAGGCAGCAAGCGTATCCTCACCCAGCCGTGTATTGTGGGGCGGTTGCGGGATCAGTGCGCTTCGGATTTCGTCAGGAATATCACATAGGTCCAAAACAGGGCCCGCTGGCCCAAGAGGCAGTTCAGCACAGTCCTCCAATGCATAGCTATGAACGGGCGCTGGCACGCGGCGACGTACCTCACTCACCACGGCTGCAAGATCAGCAGCAGAGGAGTAGCGCGCAGAATACTCCGCAAAATCGAGCCGCATGCCAGAGGATTTGACATGCTCTGCCCATGCTGAACGTTCCCATGCATCAGTTGCGCGTGTGGCAAAGCAGAATACCACAGGCGTTTCAGGGAATCTCGCCTGTGCGCGTTGCCAAAACTCGTACATCAACACAGGGGCTGCGCTATAATCAGCCAAGGGGCCACGGCCTGGCATATGCCCTGACAGTTCTTCCGCGCTCAGCACCAACGTGCGGCGCGGCATACCCGGTAGGTCGTTGAGCAGGGTGTCAAAGCGGCGGCTCACCTTCTCCAGCGCATCGGATGTGACATAAGTCGAATATCCACGTGTGGCACTGACCAATTCCTGCATCTGCCCTTTGAGCCTAATGGCCAGTGCTGGCATTAGGGCCTTGCGGTTGGCGCGCAGTACAGCCTGCACAGTGGAGGTGCCGGTCTTGTGAAACCCTGCATGCACAACGATCTTGCGGGGCATCAGGTGGCCTCTTCGATCAAGGTACGCTTCGCCTTGCGCAGGGCTGCGTCATCAAGGTCAGAGCGGTTTAGGGTTAGCAATTGGTTTAGGATGTCCGTTGGAAGGGCAGGATTGCGCGGGACGGCAGGCGAGAGCTTGGTGCGACGCTCTTCGCTCAGGTTCAAAAGGTCGATCAGCGCTTCTGCGATACCCAATGGCCGCTCGGCATGGTCCTCAATTGCTGCGTCCAACACAGTCTGTTCGGGCAATTCACGCTTCACAAGGTCGATAACTTTATCATGCTCGGCAGAAGTGTTGAGGCGTTTCAGATAGTCGGCCTCGTCCCAGACCATCCGCGCTGCACGCAGGTGTTGGGCATAGCAACTGCGCAACCACAGCTCAGGTGTGCGCGTGGTGAAAAAGAAGGTCAATTCATCCTCAGGCGCCGCCGCTTTGAACGCCACCGACAGTGCGCGCATCAGGTGCGGTGCGGCGCCATAACCGTGCAAGCCATGACGGCCCGGCATGTGGCCGCTCAGGTCTTCGGAGCTAATCACTATGGTGGTTGCGTCCTCATCTTCGAGGCGTTCGACCAGCATGGCGGCCTCGTATTTAACGAGACCCAGATCATAATCTTCGCGTGAACGGCTGTAGGCACGTGCGCATTCGCACAGCGCCGTCATGCCAGGGCGCAGGACCAGACGTACCTCAGGGCGCAGGGCCGCGCGGTTGGCGCGCAGGGTTTGTTGCAGGCTTGTCGTGCCCGTTTTGTGAAATCCGGCGTGGACAATAACCCGCCGCATGCTCAGTCCTGCTGCTGCGGTGCGGGATCCGCTTTGGGCGTGGGGAGGATGCCTTCGGGTGGGTCGGCGACCATGCGGCGGGCCGCAAGATCGACAGTTGGCACGGCGGCCTTCGTGAAGGGAAGGAATGTGGTGGTGGAGGTGCCTGCAAGCTGAAGTTCGAGCAAGTCGTCGGCACCGTGGTTTTGCACGGTTTTGACGCGACCCAACAGGACTCCGCCTGTGTCATAAACCTCGATCCCGATCAGGTCGGCATGGTAGAACTCATCATCGGGCAGGGAGGGCATCTGCTCGCGGCGGGCAAAGAGTTTGGTGCCGCGGTACGCATCGGCATCTTCCTTTGTTGCAACGTTGGGCATGCGCGCGGAAAATCCGTTCTTTATGGGGCGCAGAATAGCGAGGCTGAACTCAAGCTCGCCGCTCTCGTCGGTCAGCGGGCTGTAGGTTTCAATGTCCTCTGGAACAGCGCAAAAGCTCTTGATCCGCAGCTCTCCGTGAACGCCGTAAGAGCCTGAGATGGTGCCGACGCAAATACGGGGATCATTCATTGCTGTAGCTCCGAATCGATGCAAATGGTGCCTGTCCACTGGCCCTCACCCGCACGGCATTCAGCCTTCATCAGCATGCCGTGAAAGTAAAACCCAAGCACGGCCCCGATGCCCAGTGTAACCACAAGTTTAAGTAGTCCAAACATTAGCGTTCCTCGATGTGCAGGGCGGCGACGCGGGCCTTCCTGCTTTTGTTTAAAGCGTTGGGGATAGGGATACATCGCGCGGCGAGCCATGGCAAAGGGAAGCGACCAATGACCATCATGATGGTGCATACAGATCACGGCGCGTGGGAGATGATGGAAAAGGAGGGGGTGGGAGAAAGCCCCTTATGTCAGGGGCTTTCTCCAAGAGATCGGTGCAGAGCGGGCGTATTTTGCGGCGCTCGGACACCTTGACGGAAGGTGCGGCACGGAACACATTCAAGAATGGTCCAGTGCCGAATTTCCCTGTCTTACTCGGCAGTTGTGTCTTCTGCTGGTGCTTCCTCGGCTGGTGCTGCTGCGGCTTCTGCTGCTGCGGCGGCCTTGGCGGCTTTCTCTTCTACGCGTGCTTGCGCTTTCTTGCCCGGTGTACCTTTTTTCGGGTTGTTGCGCTCTGTCTTAGGGCGCGCGCCTGCTGCTTCGAGCATACGCTGTACGCGTTCTGTTGGCTGTGCGCCTTCGCCCAACCAGTACTCGATGCGCTCCATGTTCATGGTGACGCGGTCTTCGCTGTCTTTTGGCAGCAGTGGCGCATATGTGCCGAGCTTTTCGATGAAGCGGCCATCACGTGGCATGCGGCTGTCTGCTGCAACGATACGGTAGAACGGGCGCTTTTTGGAGCCACCGCGGGCGAGGCGAATTTTCATAGCCATGGTATTGATTTCCTTTAAGTTTTATCTTGGTGTTGTTCGTGATGCTGAATAACTTCAGCGATGATGAAGTTGAGAAACTTCTTGGCGAATTCAGGATCCAGATCGGCCTGTTTCGCCAAATCTTCTAGCCGCGCAATCTGGGTCGCTTCGCGATCAGGATCGGACGGGGGAAGGTCGTGCTCGGCTTTGAGTTTACCCACAGCCTGAGTGTGTTTGAACCGCTCGCCCAACGTATAGACGAGGATGGCATCGAGGCGGTCGATGCTGCCGCGGTGTCCTTTGAGGACCTCGGCGGCGAGTTTTACAGCGTCGGTCATAGGGCCTCCGATTTGGTGCGCGGCAGGGGGGTGCTATGCGTGCACTGGCTGTACACCGTGCGTACACCGCTGCGGTGCTGCATCGCGTTTGTGTTATGTGCCAGCGGCGTCATCACTTCTTTTTCCCGAAACCTGACAGGCCGGAGGGCAGGGTCATGCCGCCGCCCATGCCGGGGAGTTTGCCACCCATTTGTTTGGCCGCTGCTTCGAGCGCTTTGGGGTCCATGCCTTGGGCCATTGCGGCGGGGTCCATGCCGCCTTTTCCGCCCATCATCTGTTTCATTGCGGCCTTCATCATGCCGCCTTTGCCTTTGCCCATCTTCTTCATCATGTCGGACATCTGGCGCTGCATTTTCATCAGCTTGTTGAGGTCGGAGACTTCCATACCCGCACCTTTGGCGATCCGCTTTTTACGGCTCGCTTGGAGAAGTCCGGGGTTGGCGCGCTCTTTTTTGGTCATGGAGTTGATGAGGGCGATTTGTTGCTTGAGGATGCGGTCATCAAGGCCAGCGTCCTCAACCTGTTTGGCCATCTTCCCCATACCGGGCATCATGCTCATCATGCCTTGCATGCCGCCCATTTTGATCATCTGCTCAAGCTGCATCTTGAGGTCGTTCATATTGAACTGACCCTTCGCCATGCGCTTCATCATCTTTTCGGCTTGTTCGGCCTCGATGGTTTCTTGTGCCTTCTCGACGAGGGCAACAATGTCGCCCATGCCAAGGATGCGGCCCGCGATGCGCTCAGGCTCGAACGTCTCAAGCGCGTCCATCTTTTCGCCAAGGCCGACGAATTTGATCGGGCTACCTGTAACTGCGCGCATGGAGAGTGCCGCACCGCCACGACCGTCGCCGTCCATACGGGTCAGAACCACGCCGGAGATGCCGATGCGGGTGTTGAAGTTCTCGGCGGTTTGCACGGCGTCTTGGCCTGTCAGACCATCGACGACCAGCAGGGTTTCGCGTGGTGTGACCACATCACGGACCTGCTCGACTTGGGTCATCAGCTCTTCATCAATGGAGAGGCGACCAGCGGTGTCGAGCATGTAGACGTCATAGCCGCCCAAGGCTGCTTGGGTCTTGGTGCGTTTGGCGATTTGTACGGGGTTCTCACCCTTGACGATCGGCAGGGTGTCGACACCGATTTGCACGCCGAGGATCGCAAGCTGCTCCATCGCGGCGGGGCGGTTAACGTCGAGGGAAGCCATCAACACGCGCTTGCCGTCTTTTTCCTTGAGGCGCTTTGCCAGCTTGGCGGTGGTGGTGGTTTTACCAGACCCTTGCAGACCGACCATCAGGATCGGCGCGGGGGCGTTGTCGATTTTGAGGTGACCCGGTTCACCCTCGCCGCGCAGAACGTCGATTAGGGCATCGTGTACGATTTTGACGACTTGCTGACCGGGGGTGATGGATTTTGTGACGGCTTGGCCTGTGGCCTTTTCCTGCACGGCGTTGACGAAATCGCGTGCTACGGGCAGGGAAACATCCGCCTCAAGCAGAGCGACGCGCACTTCGCGCAGGGCGGTTTTGACGTCCTCATCGCTAAGCGCGCCCTGTTTGGTCAGGCGGTCAAAGACACCAGAGAGGCGTTCACTGAGATTCTCAAACATGGGCGGTTGCCCTTTCTCGGTCGGTTGCGGGTTAGTCCCAATATAGGAACGGCCGCGAAAATGCACAAATGCCCCAGTGGGCGCAACGCGCTGACTGGGGGCGATCCTGATACAAGGTCAGGACCGGAAGTGTTGGCTTCCGGAGGTGAGAGCGTGATTAGCGGGAGGGCAGGCGGCTGTCAACCGCCTGTCGCTATGGCGGTTAGAGGGTGGCGATCTGGGTGCGGGCGTCAGCCAATGCCTTTTCCATGTCTACCATCAGGCGGTCGACGGCGATGACGGTCACATCTGTGATGCCGACGAAGTTCATCACTTGGGTGAGGTATGGCGTGACGTAGTCGATCGCGCTTTCCACTGGGGTGCCACCTGAAGAGATGACGAAGAAGGCGCGCTTGCCTTCCAGCAGACCTTTGGGGCCTTCGGGGGAGTAGCTGAACGTGATGCCCGCGCGGGCGATGTGGTCAATCCACGCCTTGAGGTTGGAGGGGATGGAGAAATTGTACATGGGCGCGGAGATGATGACGGTATCGGCGGCCTTGAGTTCTTCAATCAACGTGTCGGAGAGCGCAAGCGTGGCCGACTGGCCCGCGCTGCGATCCTCGGCGGGGGTGAAGTTGGACGCGGCCCAGTCAGGATCGATGTGGGGGATGCCCGTGGTTGTGTCACGGGTGGTTACGGTGCCGCCAAGCTTGGCCGCGAGTTCGCCGCCGAGTTTGGTGGAGTTCGAGCCGCTGGGGGAGATAGAGGAAGTGATGTGGAGAATAGACATGTGTGATGTTCCTAATGAATGTGTAAGGAACGTTTATCCCTTGCAAAAATTCACAATAGGCCCAAAAATCCACAACTTGTGTTGAGGAATGCACAGAAGTTTTTGAGAGTAGGCATGGACAACTGGGACGAGATCAAGACGGCCTATCAGGTGGCCCGAACGCGCACGGTAAGTGGTGCGGCGGAGAAGTTGGGTGTGCATCATGCGACTGTGATCCGCCATATTGATGCGCTGGAGAAGCGGTTAGGGATCAAGTTGTTTCAGCGGCATGCGCGGGGGTACACGCCGACAGAAGCGGGCGAGGACCTGTTGCGGGTGGCGCAGGCGACTGAGGATCAGTTCAGCCAACTTGCCAGTCGCATCAGGGGGAGCGGGGCAGGTGTGTCCGGTGACCTGGTGGTGACCTCGCTGGTGGCGCTGGCCCCACGCGTCGCACCGCTGCTGGTCGCGTTTCAGGAAGAGTATCCCAACGTTGTGGTGCGGTACCTGACGGGCGACCGTCTGTTTCGACTGGAATACGGTGAGGCGCATGTGGCCATTCGGGCGGGGCGCGCACCGGACCAGCCTGACAATGTCGCCCAAGCGCTGACGGATCAACGTGTGGGGCTTTATGCGTCACCTGCGTATGTGGCGGCGCACGGGCTACCTTCGGGACCGGAAGAGTATAGTGCGCACCGCTTTGTCGGTCATGAGGACGCGGAGATGCGTGCGCCGTTCTATCAATGGCTCTCAACAGCGGTGCCGCGCGAGAATGTGGTTTTCCGGAGTAATGACACGCAGGCCTTGGCGCTGGGCGTGATTGCGGGCGCGGGGATCGGGTTCCTGACCACGCAGGAGGCAGAGGCGCGACCCGAGATGGTGCAGGTGGCGGCGCCTCGCGCTGAGTGGTCATCGCCCTTATGGCTCGTGACGCATATGGATTTGCACCGGACCAGCAAAGTGCAAGCGCTCGTCCAGTTTCTGAAAGCGCACTTCAAAGAGGCCATGGAATGATGGGGGTGAAATTATGACCCCCCAAGGCCAAGGGCATCTGGCAATGCTGACCTTCTCTGCTCTGGTGGCGGGGTCCTTCTCCCTTGGGGGGATGGTTGCGAACGAAATCACGCCGCTGGCGCTTAATGCGGTGCGGTTTGTGATCGCCGCTGTGGTGGTCGGTATTGCGGCGATGCTGACCACAGGCATACGGCGCAGTGATTTTGTGGCACCGTGGCGTTATGCGCTGCTGGGCGGTTTGTTCATGGTGTATTTTGTGCTGATGTTTGAGGGGCTCAAGACTTCGCCGCCGGTCAGTTCTGCGGCGGTGTTTACATTGGTGCCAGCGATGGCGGGTGTGTTCGGCTGGCTGATGCTGCGCCAGCGGATGACGCCGCGCATGGCGCTGGCGCTGGGCATCGGCGGAGCGGGTGCGTTGTGGGTGATTTTCCGTGCCGATATGGCGGCGTTACTCGCGTTTGACGTGGGGCGGGGTGAAGTGATCTTTTTCTTCGGCTGCATTGCGCACGCGATTTACACGCCGTTGGTGCGGGTCCTGAACCGTGGTGAAAGCGCGATTGTCTTTGCCTTTGGCACGTTGGTGGCAGGGGCGCTCCTGTTGATGGTTTTGGGGGCGCAGGATATTCTTGCGACAGATTGGACCGCTTTGCGCCCGATGGTTTGGGTGACGATCCTGTATGTCGCGTTGGCGGCGAGTTCGATTACTTTTGTGCTGGTTCAATTTGCGGCCCTGCGCCTGCCGTCGGCCAAAGTGATGGCCTATACCTATCTGGTGCCCAGTTGGGTGATCTGTTGGGAGGCGGCGCTGGGCAACGGTTTGCCACCGTTGATGATCGGGGCGGGGATCGCGCTGACGATGGTGGCGCTGTGGATGTTGTTGCGCGATGATGACGCGCCGCTCAAGGAGCCTGTTAAAAATAAAACGGTCTGAGTGGAACCGGATTGGTACATGCGACGTTATGTCAACAACGAAGCAAAACACGCGAATTTACGCCTGTTGTATTGATAAAGGATTAGACCATGCGCAGCATTATTTATCTTGTAGGCCTTGTAGTAATTGTACTGGCGATTGTGCAATTCGTCCTCTGAGGACCATTTGAAATCTAACGAACGAGGGAGCCATCGCGGCTCCCTTTTTTGTGTCTAGGTGTCCGTGCCGATGTCAGGCAGTTCGGCCTTTAGGAAGCGCTCGAAGGCATCGAGGTTCACTGGTTCGAACTGGCCGAACCCTTGCATCCAGACGGAGGCGGCACGCATGGCGTCAGGCTCTAGCTTGCACCATTTCACACGTCCGCGTTTCTCTTGGGTGATAAGACCTGCGGTTGTGAGCACGACGAGGTGCTTGGAGATCGCAGCGAGAGACATGTCAAAGGGGTCTGCCACATCGGTCACCGCCATATCATCCTCCAGCAGCATCGCGAGAATGGCGCGGCGGGTGGGATCGGCCAGTGCAGAGAAAGTGGTGTCGAGAGTTTGTGCCATGCCCTTTCATAGCGTGATGTACGCCCTTGGGAAAGGTCGTGCGGGACAAAGATCAACTGAATGGTTGAATAACATCCGCGTGTGAATTTCGCTGAATTCGCCGATCTGAAGCCGCGACATTCGCGCGCGCCATGAATAAATTGAAATAAATACAGTCACTTAACGGGGCGTCAGATGTCGTTGACTCGGGCAGCGGTGCAAAGTACCTATCGCCCAAGACATCCAAGTGGGAGCCAGCGTGTGGACGACCAAGATCGCAAAGCGGAAATGGCAGCGATTGAGGCGCGGATTGCAGCGGCAAAAGGTGCGCAAGTACCCGAAGCGCGGATGGACGAGCATTATTCAGGCGCCCAGATGGCGTGGAGAATGGTGATCGAGCTTGTTGCCGGTCTTGGGATCGGTTTCGGCATCGGGTACGGGTTGGATCTGTTCTTTGGAACGCTGCCCATATTCATGGTGCTGTTTGTCATGTTGGGCCTCGCGGCTGGAGTTAAGACGATGCTCCGATCTGCGCAGGAGATGCAGGACATGAAGATGGCCGAAGAGGCTGGAATTGAATACGTCCCGAACGGGATGAAAAACAAAGCGCCCAAAACGGGCGACAAGAGTGAAGGGGCCTGACGATGGCAACAGAAGCACACGGCGCAGAAGAAGGCGGTTTGGTCTTTCACCCGATGGACCAGTTCATCGTATCTCCCCTGTTGGGTGATGGTCCGGTGGGCATGTTCACCTTTACCAACGCAGCACTCTGGACCTGCCTTGCAGTTGCGGCAGTGTTTGTCCTGCTGGTTGTCGGTACGTCCAAGCGTTCCATCGTTCCGGGCCGGATGCAATCAGTTGCCGAACTCGCCTACGGATTTGTCTACAAGATGGTCGAAGACATCTGCGGCAAAGAGGGCGTTAAGTATTTCCCCTACATCATGACACTGTTCATGTTCATCGTTTGCGCCAACTTCCTTGGATTGCTGCCAACGGCATTTACACCCACATCACACTTTGCTGTGACGGTTGTTCTGGCATTCGCAGTGTTCATCGTTGTGACGGTTCTGGGCTTTGTCAAAAACGGCGCAGGCTTCCTGAGCTTGTTCTGGGTTGCATCCGCACCGCTGGCCTTGCGCCCCGTGCTGGCCGTGATCGAGCTTATCTCTTACTTCGTACGCCCCGTGAGCCACTCCATTCGTTTGGCTGGTAACGTCATGGCGGGCCACGCAGTTATCAAAGTATTCGCGGGTTTCGCAGCACTGGTTGCTGTGTCGCCTATCGCGATCCTCGGGATCACGGCGATGTACGGTCTGGAGGTCCTCGTGTCCTTCATTCAGGCCTACGTCTTTACGATCCTGACATGTGTGTACCTCAAGGACGCACTTCACCCACACCACTAACGACTGGGGGCATTTGTCCCCGAACTATCTAAACTTCCAACGCATAGGAGAATATCATGGAAGGCGAACTCGCACACATCGGCGCAGGTCTGGCAGCAATCGGTTCCGGCGCAGCCGCAATCGGGGTTGGTAACGTTGCAGGTAACTACCTCGCAGGCGCATTGCGCAACCCATCCGCAGCTGCTTCGCAGACTGCAACACTCTTCATCGGCATCGCCTTTGCAGAAGCTCTGGGGATCTTCGCATTCCTCGTAGCACTTCTGCTGATGTTCGCTGTTTAATAACTGACGAATATTCCTATGCTGGGGGCGGCGCGGTACGCTGCGCCGCCCTCTGGACACAGGATCTTGCTACGTTCCTTCGGGGATAAATTCGCTACGTCCCTTCGGGACGATGTTTTGACAGGAGGCCGTGATGGCAACTGAAACCGTACAAGGTGATGGTCTGGCTGACGCTGTTGGCGTCGCCACGCACTCGGCTGCCGACTCGGGTGGCATGCCACAACTGAATTTCGATCACTGGGGCAACCAGATTTTCTGGCTCGTTCTGGCATTGATCGCGATCTACATGATCCTGTCACGCGTGGCGCTGCCGCGTATCGCAGCAATCCTGGCCGAGCGTCAGGGTACTATCAGCAATGACATTGCTGCCGCCGAAGACCTCAAGTCCAAGGCCGCAGACGCAGAGGCCGCCTATGATAAGGCGTTGGTCGATGCACGTGCCGAGGCACAGAACATCATCGCGAAGTCCAAGGCAGACATGCAAGCCGATCTGGACACCGCAATTGCAAAAGCCGATGCGCAAATCGCTGCGAAGTCTGCTGAATCCGAGAAAGCGATCTCGGAAATTCGTGCCGGTGCTTTGGAGAACGTGAAAACTGTTGCCAAAGATACGGTCAAAGAAATTGTTTCAGCGATGGGTGGTAAGGCAGATGCCAAGACCATTACCGCCGCTGTGACCTCGCGGATGAAAGGATAACGTCATGCGTATCACACTCACATCCGTGATTGCCCTTCTGACAGCCAGCCCAGCATTCGCTGCGGGCGGTGGGTTGTCCCTCGGAAACACAGACTTTGTCGTAGCGCTTGGTCTGATCGTTTTCATCGGCATCCTGATCTATTTCAAAGTGCCTTCTATGATTGTTGGCATGCTGGATGGCCGCGCTCAAGGCATCAGCACCGAGATCGAAGAAGCACGCAAGCTGCGCGAAGATGCGCAGACGTTGTTGGCCTCTTACGAGCGCAAGCAAAAAGAAGTCCAAGAGCAAGCGGATCGCATCGTGGCCTCGGCCAAGCAAGAAGCGAACGCTGCAGCAGAGCAAGCACGTGCTGATTTGGAAGTTTCCGTACAGCGCCGTTTGGCCGCTGCGGAAGAGCAGATTGAATCGGCTCAGGCTTCTGCAATCAAGGAAGTCCGCGACCAAGCGGTACTGATCGCGATTGCGGCCTCACGTGAGATCATCGGAAAGCAGATGACCGCCACGGACGGCAACAAGTTGATCGACGATGGCATCGCACAAGTAGATGCAAAACTGCACTAAGCGGTTTGTGATTTTAGTTAGAAAGCCCTGCCGTATTGGCGGGGCTTTTTGCGTTTAGGGGGACATGATGACCGAACCGATGACACGGATTACGACAGCGCAGATTGAATTGGTCGCGCCGCGTGCAGAGCTGGATTTCTTCCACCAGAGTTCAGTGCACTTACCTCATGCAATGACGCCATTGGAAGCATGGACGCGGATCACGGAGGAGCCTTTGCCGCTTTTGGGGCTGGCGTTCAAGCTGCGCGATGCGATCTCGGCGCGGTTTGGTGTTACGCGGATCGGCGGGTTTTCGGGTGAGGCGCGCACGTTTGTACAAGAGGGCGACAAGCTCGACTTCTTCTTGGTGGAGACCATCAATGACGAGGTTCTTACCCTATCGGCGCGAGACCGTCATTTGGATGTGCTGACTTGCGTGACGAGCGTCGAGAACACCCTGACGATTACGTCCTCGGTAAAGGTGCACAACCGGTTTGGCTGGCTCTATATGCTGCCTGTACGTCCTGCGCATCGGTTGATCGTTTGGGCGATGCTGCGGCGATTGAAGCGAAACTTGGGCTAGGGTGCTGTGTGGCCCGCGTCCTGCTTTGGGTGTAATGCCGACACTCACTTGTTGCGTGGGTGCCGGCACAGCACTCAGGAGTATGCGCCGTTGGAATAGGTCAATTCATAGCTGTGGCTGTAGAGTTCAAAGACAATCCCAAAGGGGTCTTCCACGTAGACCATGCGATACGGTTTTTCGTCCGGAAAATATTCGCGTACGGGCATCCGTTGTTTGCCACCCGCAGCAACGATTCTTGCCAGTAGGTCTTCGAGGTTCGGTTCCTGAATGGCGAAATGAAATGTGCCGTGTTGCCTGAAGTTGAGGTTGTTATCCGGTGCTTCGTGACCTTCGAATTCGAAGAGTTCAAAGCCGATACGATCCGCCGTCGACAAGTGGGCGATGCGCATACGTCCCCAACCTTTGCCAAACACATCAGAGCACATTTGGCCAATATCGCTGTCGTCTTCAACAATGACCGTAGGTTCCATGATGACATAGAAGCCAAGGACGTCACCGTAGAATTTAATCGCCTTGTCCAAATCTGGAACTGACAAGCCGATATGGGAGAATGAACGTGGTGTCGGTTGCATGGTGTTTCCTTCTTGAGGTTTCTGATGGTGTTTTAGCTGGACTCGCCCTTTCTGGAAAATTATCATTATAAATGATTTTGATAAGTTAATGAGATAAACATGCTGAACACAAAGTGGTTGGATACTTTTACGACGCTGTGTGAGGTTGAGCATTTTACGCGAACGGCGGAATTGTTGGGCATGACCCAGCCCGGTGTTTCGCAACACTTACACAAGCTGGCGTCCCAAGTGGGCAAGCCGCTCATATCAAAGGATGGAAAGTCCTTCACGCTCACCCCTGCTGGTGAAGCAGTGCTTGCTGTTGGCCTTGCACGGCGTCAGCAAGAGCGCGAGTTGCAGGACGTTATCCAAGTTGATGATCCAGACGCTGGCGAGATCAGCATTGGCTGTTCTGGCAGCTTTGCTATGTGGATCTATCCGCATCTTCTGGATCGGATGAAGCACGCGCCCGAGTTGGTGATCAATGTCACGGCAGCACCGCATCAGAGTATTGTGACTTCCGTTCTGGATGGGAAGTTTGATCTGGGGGTCGTATCGGAATCGATTGACCATCCCCGATTGGAGGCGGTTGAATTTGCCCGTGAAGAGCTGTGTTTGATTGTCCCGCAATCCTTCGCAGGGCAAACGGTGGACCTGGACCTCTTGAACGCGCTTGGCTTTGTCGCGCATCCAGACGGGTATGCATATGCGGATGATCTGTTTTCGTTGAATTTCCCGAAAGAGTATAAAGGTGCTGACCGCTTGCGGGTCAGAACTTTCGTCAACCAGATTGGACAAATCCCCATCCCAGTCGCGCAGGGGCTGGGGTACACGATATTGCCCAAATCTGGCGTGGATGCGTTTGCAGGGAAGCAGGACTTGGCCATCATTCCGCTTTCAAAGCGCCGGTATCAAGATCTGTGGCTCATTTCCCGCAAGGGACGGACTGAAATCGCGCGCGTCGCTGCGTTGAGCGAGTTTGTCGGCCGTGCCGCAACTGCTTTGACGTAACTTTTGTGTGGGATGACGCCGCGAGGGACGGGGCTGGCCCTCAGCCTCCCAGTTCGTGATCCAACCGCTGCCGTGCCACATCTTCGTGCCGCTCGGCGCGTTGTTGGTCCATAAGCGCGCGCTCGACGTAGGTAAGGTGTGCTTCTACGGCAGCCCTCGCGCCATCGGCGTCCCGCGCGATCAGGGCGTCGAGGATAGCGCGGTGTTGATCGAGAAGAACGGTGCGTTTGGTCTGCTGTTTGAACATGACCTGACGGTTGTAGAAAACGCCGCCGCGCAGCAGTTCGTACATGGAGCGCATCATGTGGAGCATCACAACGTTATGGCTCGCCTCGATGATGGCCATGTGGAACTGGGCATCAAGGACGGCTTCGTCCTCGGCGTTACGGCTGTCGTGGGCGGCCTCCATTTTGGTGAAGATCGCGCTGATCACAGCAAGGTCGGTGTCGGAGCCCAAGCGTGCGGCGCGCTCTGCTGCGAGGCCTTCCATGTCGCGGCGGAAGGACAGGTAATCCATCGTCGCCTCATCGTGGCGGGCGAAGAGCGCGGTGAGTGCGGGGGAGAAGGCGGAACCGAGAACGTCCGCGACGAAGACACCTGCCCCCGGTTTTGAGGCGAGCAGGCCTGCGTCCTGAAGCTGTGCAATGGCGTCGCGCAAGGACGGGCGGGAGACGCCAAGGCGTTCGGCCAGTTCACGCTCCGAGGGGAGACGCTTGCCTGGTTGCAGGATGCCACGCAGGATCAATTCCTCAACCTGCCGAACCACGGCGGAGGAGAGTTTTTCAGGACTGACGGGGCGAAATGGCATGGGCTATCCTCTGATTGGTAAGAATATATGACCAATCAGAGGATTGAGCAAGCAGTGCTGCTCGGGCGTGCCTAGTTCTTTTTCTTGCGCATCTGCACCATGACGGCAGGATATTTAAATTCGTCTTTGTCATTATCAACTTTCGCGGCAGTGACGGCGCCCACGATGATGACACCAAGGATGCCACCGGCCGCGGCGTTGCTCATCCTTTGTTGAGTTGTCGCGTTGAAGGCGTTGACGGTGATTGACCCGCTTTGATCCTCATAGGCGCAGCGCACAAAGATAGCAGGAGAGTTCGGGCCATAGTCGGGGACGATGAGGTTTGCGGGTGTAGTGAATTTCGCGGAGTAAACGCCCGCATCAAGGGTACAGGGGACGCCCGAGATTTCTTTGCGCTGGCCATCGCTTGCCACGCCTGAGGAGCGGATTGGCAGTGTTTCCTGTCCACGGAATGAGGGGACCGGATTGCCGCGACGGCGAGGCCCTGCATACACATCGAGGCCCACAGCGTTGGACGCGTTTTTGGGCGTGACGGAGATGGGCGGCGACGTAATCTCTGCGGGCGTACAAGCGGCGAGGCCGAGGCCTGCAAGAATGGCAATGGTGGGGACAGTACGCATGGAATCTCTTTCTCTTCTAGAACAGAGCACGTTTAGCGTGTGGGGGTGCAAATTGGGGTTAATACGAAGTTTGCTGCCGTTAGAATGTGGGAATGTGCCAAAATAACATCGGTTTAGGGCTCCCTTGGGTCGTTTCGGTGAGTGGGCCTGAGGTCTGTCGGCGTTGTTCACGAATTGTTAAGGTTAATGAACTCTTAGTAAGGAATGAGATTTTATACCCCCTTTCTGCTGCTCGTATTGGCGAGCTGTAATACCGCCGGGCCGCATTTTCGCGGGCTTGAAGCAACGACTGTGACCGTCGATGGCTCCACCTTTGATGTGCGGGTGCGGGGCGAGTTGGCGGAGGCGATCCGCACCAATTCTGAATATGCACCGCGGTTTGGTCCGATCCGTGATCGCGCGGGGCGGGCGATGGCGATGGTCAGCGGTTGTGAGGTAAAGGAAGTGCGTGGCGATCAGGCACAAGCGACCGGCATCTTGCGCTGTGGGAAGGGCGGAAAGCGGATGACGCCTGTGGTGCCTGTTGATCTGGAATGCGTGCCCGTACGCGGAACCGAGGTGAAGCAGTTGGGGGGCGTTTCAGTGGAAATTGACTGCGCTGCTGCGCTTTGAGCGCAATATCTTGTGGATAAGTCGCCCGATACCGCTGATGGTTGTGTGTGGCGGTTGACAGCCCTTGGGCAAAGCCGTCACCCTGTAGAACGATCCGGAATCACTATGCAGGCGGCACATGCGCTTCTCGAAACTCAGGCTGACAGGCTTCAAAAGCTTTGTTGACCCCACCGATCTGATCATCGCGGATGGTCTGACGGGTGTTGTGGGGCCGAACGGCTGTGGGAAATCCAATTTGTTGGAAGCGCTGCGCTGGGTGATGGGGGAGAACCGCCCGACCGCGATGCGCGGTGGTGGAATGGAAGATGTGATTTTTGCGGGCGCAGCCACGCGGCCTGCGCGCAACTTTGCCGAAGTGTCCTTGCAGATAGATAACACCGAGCGGTTGGCCCCTGCGGGGTTCAACGATAATGACAGCCTCGATATTGTGCGGCGGATTACGCGGGACGTGGGCAGTGCCTATAAGGCGGCGGGAAAAGATGTGCGCGCGCGCGATGTGCAGATGCTGTTTGCTGATGCCTCGACTGGATCGCATTCGCCCGCATTGGTGCGGCAGGGGCAGATCAGTGAGCTGATCAACGCCAAGCCAAAGAATCGTCGCCGTATTCTGGAGGAAGCGGCCGGGATTTCTGGGCTGTATGCACGGCGACATGAAGCGGAGCTGAAGCTGAACGGCGCGGAGACTAATCTGGCGCGGGTCGATGATGTGGTCGAGCAGTTGGCAGCGCAATTGGCGCAGTTGGCGCGGCAAGCACGTCAGGCGGCGCGGTATCGTGAGATCGGGGATCAGTTGCGGCGGACGGAGGGGACGCTTTTGTACCGCCGCTGGCGGGAAGCCGATGATGCGCGGGCGAAGTCCGAGGACGAGTTGCGCCAGCGGGTGACAGCGGCGGCACAGGCCGAAGGCTTGGTGCGGACGTCGGCCAAGGCGCGTCAGGCGGCGGAGGATTCCCTGCCTGCGCTGCGTGAGGAAGATGCGATTGCGGCGGCCGTTGTGCAGCGTTTGGTCGTGCAGCGCGATACGCTGAGCGATCAGGAGGCGCGGGCGAGTGCGCTGATTGAGACGCTGCAAGGGCGGATTGCGCAGCTGGCGCGGGATATCGAGCGCGAGGGCGGGTTGAACCGTGACGCGGGAGAGACGATCGAGCGGCTTGAATGGGAGGCTGCGTCGCTTGCCAAAGCGGGCGAGGGGCATGGCGCCGCTTTGGAAACTGCGGGGGAAGTGGCAAGGGAGGCGGCAGCGATTTTGCAGGCGCGCGAGGGCGAGCTGGGTCAGCAGACTGAAGATGTGGCACGGCTTGCGGCGCGCTATGGTTCTGCCGAGCGGCTGTTAGAGGATAATCGCAAGACGCAGACGAAGTCTGAAGCGGAAGCCGTGCGTGCGCGGGAAGCGGTTGCAGCAAGCGAGGCGTCATTGGCCAAAGCGGCAGGTGATTTCGAGACGGCAACGGCGGCAGAAGCAGCGGCACAGGCAGCGGCAGAGGCGGCGGAAGATGCCTTGATCAATGCGGAAGAAACGCGTGCGGAAACGCAGGCGCGGGAAGCGGACGCACGTGGCGAGCGGTCAGAGGCCGAAGGCGAGATGAACGCGTTGCGTGCCGAGGCTGGGGCATTGGCGAAGCTGGTGGAGCGTGACACGGCAGAGGGCGGCCAGATTTTGGACCGCTTGCAGGTGGAGCATGGGTTCGAGAAGGCATTGGGCGCGGCGCTTGCGGATGATCTGCGTGCGCCCGAAGTAGATGCGGATGGGCCATCAGGCTGGTCCACATTGGCAGCTTATGCGCAGGTTCAGGCGCTGCCGGCGGGTGTGACGCCGCTGACCAATCATGTTTCTTGCCCTGATGTTCTGGGGCGGCGCATGGGTCAGATTGGCCTTGTCGATGCGGATGAGGGGCCACGATTGCAAGCTGCGTTGCAACCTGGTCAGCGTCTTGTTTCGCTTGAGGGCGATTTGTGGCGCTGGGACGGGTATCGCGCATGGGCGGAGGATGCGCCTTCGGCGGCGGCGTTGCGGTTGCAGCAGCTCAACCGTTTGGAAGTTCTCAAACAGTCACTGGAGCAGGCGAGCCAGCGGGCAGAGGGTGCGCGGGCGGCACATGAGAGCCTGACGCTGCAACTTGCTGCGCAGACAGAGGCGGACAAGCGGGCGCGTGAAGCGCGGCGCGATGCGGACCGGATGGTTGCGGATGCGGGGCGTGCGTTGAGCCGTGTTGAAGCGGATCGGAACCTCGCTGCGGGACGGTTGGAATCGTTAGGTTTGGCCGTGACGCGGCATGAAGAAGAGGCGATGGGTGCGCGGGCTCGTGTGTTGGAAGCCGAGCGTGCATTGGCCGATCTGGGTGATCTGACTGAGGCGCGCGCAGCGGTGGAAGATATCCGTATGGCCGTGGAAGCGGCGCGGATCACGATGATGTCCCGACGCTCGAACCATGATGAGTTGCGCCGTGAGGGCGATGCGCGGACCAAACGGTCACAGGAAGTGACCAAGGAATTGAGTGGCTGGCGGCATCGTTTGGAAACTGCCGAAAAGCGCAGTACGGAACTGGTAGAACGCAAGGATGCCTCTGAAGCGGAGCTGAAAGAAGCAGGAGCCGCACCTGCGGAGATCGCCGCGAAGCGGGACGAATTGAGCAACGGGATTAGCATAGCCGAGGCCCGTCGGGCGGAAGCGATGGATAAGCTGACTACGGCGGAAGCGACTTTGCGCGAGGCGACATTGGCGGAGCGCGAGGCGGAGCGTTTGGCATCGGAGGCGCGGGAGGCGCGGGCGCGGTCAGAGGCGCGGAGCGATGCGGCCAAAGAAACGGTTGGCGCGGCAGCGGACCGCATTGCGGAAGATCAGCAACTAACACCGAACCAGTTGCTGACGCAGTTGGATGTGAACCCTGACCAGATGCCAGCGGCGGATGTGTTGGAGGCTGATGTGAACCGTCTCAAGCGCCAGCGTGACGCATTGGGTGCGGTGAACTTGCGTGCCGAAGAAGACGCCAAGGAAGTGCAAGAAGAGCACGACACGCTGGTCACGGAAAAGAACGATCTCGAAGAGGCGATCAAGACGCTGCGCTCTGGCATCGCGAGCCTGAACAAAGAGGGGCGTGAACGGCTGCTGACTGCGTTCGAGCAGGTGAATTCGAATTTCGGGGTTCTTTTCTCACACCTGTTTGGCGGTGGCGAAGCGAGCCTTGTGATGGTGGAGTCTGAAGATCCGCTTGAGGCGGGTTTGGAGATTATGTGTCAGCCTCCGGGTAAGAAGCTGTCGACCTTGAGCCTGTTGTCAGGTGGGGAGCAGACGCTGACTGCGATGGCACTGATCTTTGCTGTGTTCCTCGCCAATCCTGCGCCGATTTGTGTGTTGGACGAGGTGGACGCGCCGTTGGACGATGCCAACGTGACGCGGTTCTGTGACCTGCTCGACGAGATGTGTCGCCAGACCAATACGCGGTTCCTGATCATCACGCACCACGCGGTGACCATGGCGCGAATGGACCGCCTGTTTGGTGTGACTATGGCCGAGCAGGGGGTGAGCCAGCTTGTCTCGGTTGACCTCAAAAAAGCGAGCCAGATGGTCGCGTGATCTAGCCTTTGGGTTTGACGTGTTCGACGGGGCCGCCTGCTTTTTCCCACGCGCCGAAGCCTTCTTTTATATGCGCTGCGTCAAAGCCCATGTCCTGCAAGGTGGCCACCGAGATGGCGGAGCGCCAGCCTGATGCGCAGTGGAAGACGAACTTTTTATCTTGGGCAAATACGTCTTTGAAATAGGGGCTGTCGGGGTCGACCCAGAATTCGAGCATGCCGCGTGGGCAGTGGAAGCTGCCGGGGATAAAGCCTGTGCGTTCACGTTCACGCGGGTCGCGCAGATCGACGATCTGGACATTCGGATCACCGACCATGGCGATGGCGTCTGGTGTTTCGATTTCCTCAATGCGCGCGCGGGCGTTAGCGACCATCGTGGCGGCGGAGAGTTTCAGGCTCATCTGCTGGCTCCTTCGAGTTTTGACAGCAGCGCAGGGGTTGGCCATGCGTCGGCTGGTACTTTGAGGCGGATCTGTTCTTTTTGTACGGCTTTACGTGTGCCTGATCCAAGGATGCCGTCGATGTTCCCGACATTATAGCCGCGTTTTTTCAGGGCGGTCTGGAGGCGCTTCATTTGGCTGCCGCTTAAGCCTTGTTCCGGATTGCCGACATTATAGACCTTCGCGCCGCTCAGGCGGGTGGCGAAATAGGCGGCGGTGAGGACGTAGGTGAAGCTTTGGTTCCACTCGAAGAAGACGTTGAAATTGGGGTAGGCGAGGAAAGCGGGCCCCTTGCGTCCTTGGGGCAGGATCAGGGAGGCGCGCAGGTTGGAGATGCGGCCATCGCGGGCTTTGACGCCGAGTTTGGACCATTGGGAGCCTGATTTCGTCGTCTCAAGCCCCGTTAGGGACCAATCGAAATTGGCGGGCACGATGACTTCGTCGATCCACGGTTGGCCCTTTTTCCAGCCGAGTGATTTGAGCATTTTACCACCTGACATCAATGCATCGGGGGCGGACGTTTTGAGCGAAACGCGTCCATCGCCATCCCCGTCTGTACCGTTCTCGATGATGTCGCGGGGAAGCATTTGGACCATGCCGATTTCGCCTGCCCATGCGCCTGTGGTTTTGGCGGGGTCGAGTTCGCCACGGGCGAACAGTTCCATCGCGGCAAAGACCTGTGGGCGGAATAGATGGGGGCGGCGGCAGTCGTGGGCGAGGGTGACGAGTGCGTTGGCGGTGTTAAAGTTGCCTTGGATGTTGCCGTAGTCGGTCTCAAACGCCCAAAAGGCCAGCAGGACAGAGCGGCTCACGCCGTAGCGGGATTCAACGCGGTCAAATACGCTGCTATATTTTTTGCCGTTGCTGACGCCACGGCTGATGCGGTCATTCGAGATGAGGCGGCGGGAGAAGTCGACGAAGGGGCGTTGGAAGACCCCTTGGGAGCGGTCGGAGCGTAGGACGGCAGCGTCTTGGCGCACGCCCGCGAGGAAGCGTTTGGCGGTCTCGGCGGAAACGCGGTGTTTAGGGGCTTCGGAGATTAGGCCATTTTTGAAGCTGTTGAAATTGCCGCCGCATGTTGCGGCCATGGCAGAAACGGGCGCGAGGGCGATAAGAGCCGCGAGAAGTGTGGAGCGCATAAAGGACCTTTTATCTAGGTTGTACCGAACAGGGCGAGCAAAAAGGTGAGCCCCAACATTATCCCCCATGCCCGCCAAAGCTGACTCAAGGCTGCATCAATGTCGCGGGGGCCTAAGGTACGTTCGCCGTCTTCGCCCACCCACGGAAACTGCTGCATTTTCCCATTATAGGCACGCGGTCCTGCCAATGCCACACCTATGGCACGGGCCATTGCCGCTTCGGGCCAACCTGCATTGGGGGAGCGGTGTTTGCGCGCGTCGCGGCCAATCGCCCGCCACTGCCTTGCAAGCCCTGCGGGGACGGCGATGAGTAGGCAGGTCAGGCGCGCAGGGATAAGGTTCATGGCGTCATCCATATAGGCGGCGGCCTTGCCGAATTTTTCATACTTGGGGGTGCGGTAGGCGATCATGCTGTCGGCGGTATTGACTATTTTATAGACCATCAGCGCGGGAAGGCCGCCAATGAGGAACCAGAAGGCAGGCGCGATTACGCCGTCCGAAAGGTTCTCGGCCGCGCTTTCAATCGCGGCACGTGCAGTGGAGGAGGTGTCCATATCGGTGGTGTCGCGGCTCACGATCATTGAGACGGCACGGCGTCCATCGCCAAGCGAGACACGCAGACCAGAGGCCACGGCAGCGACATGCTGAACCAAGGAGCGTTGCGCGAGAAGGATTGCGACAATGATGACTTGGAAAATGCTGCCCAAAAAGGTGAGAGCCCAGCCAATCAGGTAAGCACCACCCATCAGCAGAGCGAGAGTGAGGAGGCCCGAGAGCAGAGGCGCGCGTTCTGTGTTGAGAGTGCGATCCAGTGCGCTGACAGCGCGACCCATCAGGACGGCGGGGTGGGGCAGGCGATCCCAGAGCCATTTTGGCTCTCCCAGTGCGGCATCGAGCAGGAGGGCGAAGACGAGAATGATAGCTGTGCTCATGCGAGGGCTGCCTCAACGCGGGACCATTGGTCGGGAGCTGGCAGGCCAAGGCGAAGCCAGCGGGAGTTGTAGGGGAACACGCGGCTCCAGATTTGATGGCGGACAAGGCGGTTCTGCCATGCGCTTGCGTCCTCGACATCATAGAGGCGGAAGAGCGTTGTGCCGCCAAGCGGGGCAGCACCTGCCTCTGCGAGGAGGGTGTCGAGGCGCTTGGTGTCTGTGCTGAGGCGCTGGCGGGTTTGGTCGGCCCATGCGGGATCGCTCAAAGCCTGCGCACCGATCTGGAGCGCGGGACCCGCGACGGGCCATGGGCCAAGCATCGTGCTCAGTTCTGCGATCAGATCAGGATCACCAATGACAAAGCCCAAGCGCAGGCCTGCCAGCCCCCAAAACTTACCAAAGCTTTTGAGGATAAGGGTATTGGGTGTTGTCGCCTCTGCAATGAGGGAGGCGTTCGGTATTACGTCGGCAAAGCTTTCGTCGATGATGCGCAGGGGGGCATGGAGATCCGAGGGGGCGAAGAGGCGGCCATCGGGATTGTTGGGATGCACGACAACTTGGGCATCGGCGTCATTGGGGGTCGCCGCCTCGGACCAACCTGACGCGGCAAAGGCGGCGGCGTGTTCGTTATACGTGGGTGTTGCGATGTGGACCCGTGCGGCAGGACGTAGGCGTGGGATCATCGCGATGGGGGCGGATGCGCCGGGCGTTGCGAGAATGGCTGCGGCGTCGGGGACGTTCCAAAAGCGGCGCGCGGCATCAATCAGGGCAGTTTGTGCAGTGCTGTCAGGGAGGGTGCTCCATGCCTGCTGGCTAATTTCTCCTGTCGGGTAGGGGACAGGGTTTATGCCTGTAGACAGGTCGATCCAACGGCTGCGCGCGCCGCCGTATATGATTGCTGCTGCGTCAACGCCGCCGCCATGATCCCGTGGAGTTTTGGACAAATGCTTTAACCGACTTCTGGGTAGGTGGCTGAATTCAGCCTGTTTTCCCCGTGAGGTCAAAGCGGAGTTTGTCATAACAATCAAGAGCAGGTTACGGTGGAGGTATTAAACTGTGATTCCAATTAATTTATTTAAATTTTCTGTATGCCGCTGATTGTCGAGGAGCGCATGAGAATGGACGTACCACTACCACAAACGACGCGTGTGTTAATCGTAGAGAGTGTTCCTGAACTGGCAGAAGTCTGGCAGCGCCATTTGGTGCGGCAGGGCATGCAGGTCACCAGTGTCGACGGGCAAGAAAAAGCGATTGCGCATCTGTCTGAGAACGAGATTGATATTATTATTCTGGATTTGGTGATCGAGGAAGGCTGTGCTTTGGCGGTCTCGGATTACGCCAACTATCGCCTGCCTGATGCGCGGGTGATTTTTGTGACCAACACCAGCTTCTTCTCTGATGGATCGATCTTTGCGCACTCCGCAAATGCACGGGCCTTTGTGCAAAGCGGTACGCCGCCAGAAGATCTGGCGGCGATGGTGGCGCATTACGGTGCGGAGTTACAGGCGAGCTAACCGCGGTTGTGCGGTGCATCCCAGTCGATGACCGGATTGATCGGGATGATCCGGTTGGGGTTAATCGTCTCGTGGCTATAGTGATAGTGGCGGACGATGTGGTCGAAATTGACCGTCTGCGCCACGCCTTTCCATTGATATAATTCCCGAGTGTAGGCCCAGAGGTTCGGGTAATCGGCGATCCGCTTGCGGTTGCATTTGAAGTGCTGGTGGTAGACCAGATCAAAGCGCACAAGCGTGGTAAAGAGCCGCCAGTCAGCTTCGGTTATAGTGTCGCCTGTAAGATAGCGGTTCTCGGACAGAATCCCTTCGATCCAATCCAGCGTGTCAAAGAGCGGGTGAACGGCAGCATCGTAGGCCTCTTGGGTCGTAGCAAAGCCGGATTTATAGACGCCATTGTTGAGGGTGTCATAGATGCGCGCATTGAGGGTTTCGATCTGCGGGTGCAATTCAGATGGCCAGTAGTCGTCTGTGTTGCTTGTGACCGCGTCAAAGGCGCTGTTGAACAT
>JBALTK010000023.1:0-26906 GCA_036964385.1 Sulfitobacter sp.
AAAAGCGCACCAGCATTTCCTGAATCACGATTCGGTGGTCGAATCCCCGATCAGCCAGGGCCGCGCAGGATATTGGCAGGGCCGCGCACTTGAGGCTGCTGGCGACAATGAAGGTGCGACCGAGGCCTACAAGATGGGCGCAAACTTCCAGACGTCTTTCTACGGTCTGCTCGCAGCAGAACGCGCACGCATCCCATTCCCCGAAAGATTGCGTGGCGCACCGCCTGCCCAAGACTGGCGTACCAGCCCATTGGCAAAATCTCCGTTGTTCGAGGCAGGCTTGTTGCTGCAGGCATCGGGCGAGATGGACGTGGCAGAACGGTTCTGGACCCATCTGGCAGAGCAACTTTTAGAACCTGATCTGGAGTTATTGGGCCAAGCGGCCATTGATGTTGGCCAGCCCCATATCGCCGTGATGATCGGTAAACGCGCCGCCCAGCGCGGCCTTGAAATCGCCAATGCGTACTACGCCCTGCACCCGCTCAAAGATGCGGACCTGCCCATGGCCCCTGAAATGTCCCTTGCTATCGCGCGACGCGAAAGCGAGTTCGACCCTGTCGTGCAATCCAGCGTAGGCGCGCGAGGGCTCATGCAACTGATGCCTGCCACCGCACAGGAAGTCGCCCAAAAATTGGGGATCAGCCCCCAGCATACCACCGACCGCCTCACGGCCGATCCCGTTTATAACGCCCGCCTCGGCTCACAGTATCTGTCCGAGCTTGCAGGCCGCTTCGACGGCAATGTCGTGATGATGTCCGCAGGATACAACGCAGGCCCCAGCCGCCCGATCCGCTGGATGGATGAATACGGCGACCCGCGCACAGGCGACATCTACATCGTTGATTGGGTCGAAATGGTCCCCTTCCGCGAGACGCAGAACTACATCATGCGCGTCACCGAAAGCCTCCCGATCTACCGCGCACGCATGGGCAAAGAGGCGCTGCCAATCCCCTTTTACGAGGAGCTTACCGGCTCAACCCTGCTGCCGTTCGCGCCAAAAGGTGAATAGCCCTGCAGCCACAATGATCACACAACCGATGGCGACGTTGGTGCTTACCGTTTCGCCAAAGATCGAAATGCCGATGATCGCAGCAAAAGCAAGTTGCAGGTAGGCAAAAGGCTGAACCGCGCTCGCCTCTGCCACCTCATAGCAGCGGATCAACAGCCAATGACCGCTGACACCTGTGAGGCACAAACACCCCATCCAGATCCAGTCAGTCCCGCTCATCGGTTCCCAGAACCAGATGCCGAGCGTCGTCATAGCCACTGCACCGACCGTACCCGTCCAGAAAAAGCTGGTGGCGGTGCTGTCGCGCCGACCAGCATACCGCGTGAGCAGCCCGTATACCGCAAACATCCCTGCGGCCAGCAGCGGGATAAGGGCGCGCACGTCAAATACATCGCCACTAGGCTGCAAAATAATCAGCACCCCGATGAACCCCACACCAATCGCCGCCCAGCGCCGCCAGCCAACATGCTCACCCAGAACAGGCCCCGACAAGGCCGCAACCAGCAGCGGATAACAGGTGAACACGGCATGGCTCTCCACCAGCCCCAGAATGGTAAAGGCCGCAACCATCACACAAATCTCCAGACTCAAAAGCAGCCCCCGCGTGATCTGGATCAGCGGCTGTTCAGTCTTTGCCGCCGCTCTGATCCCGCCCGCATGACGTTTTGCCAAGGCGATGACAAAGGCCGCAAAAAACCAGTACCTGATCATTACGATCATCAGCACATTGTATTCACCTGCCAGATGCCGGGAGAGACCGTCCTGCACCGCAAAAACAAATGTCGTAGCGACCATCAGACCGATGCCCAAAGGGATGTTATTGCTTTGCGTCATGTCCGTACCGCCCGTGTCATATGTCGTTTGCGCCCGTAGCCTTGTATGCGGCTGACGTCAAAACCGGCGTCCGCCAACCCACGTCGCACAAATCCCGCCGCCGTATAGGTCGCCGCTGTGCCACCCGCTGCCGTATGCGCGCCGACGTCCATCATCAATTCGGGCGACCACAGTTCGGGGTTCTTTGCTGGTGAGAACCCGTCGAGAAACCACGCATCACCGCGCCCCTCCCAAATGGGCAAAGTCTCTCGCGCGTCCCCGATCACGACCCGCAATTCAAAATCAGGACCGTTCAGCTTGGTTGGAAATTCAGAAACCTGCGCCAGATCATCTGGCAGCCCCTCAAACGCACGCAGCGCCGCGTGCAGATCATCCATCGCCAGTGGGAACGCTTCAAAACTGGTGAACCTCAATGTCCCACCGCATCCAGAGGCGCGAAACGCCCGCAACGCGACCAGAAAATTCAGCCCCGTCCCAAATCCCAACTCAGCCACATGAAATCCGTCCACAAATCGCTCGGGGAGGTCATTGCCCGCCAGAAACACATGCGCCGTCTCGTCCATTCCGTTCTCAAGGCTGAAATACGGGTCATCAAATTGCGTCGACACAGGCACCCGCCCATCACGCCATTCTATCTGTGCTGTCTGGTCCTGCACGGCTCTGCCCTATATCAGTCGTTCAACCGCAGTTAGCGCGCAATCAAAGGCCAGAGCAATGACAGATATCACCATTCGTGGCGCAGGAATTTTCGGCCTGTCGATTGCATGGGCCTGTGTCGAACGCGGCGCGCGGGTGCAGGTGATCGACCCCCACGGCGCAGGTGCAGGCAGTAGCGGCGGTATCGTCGGCGCACTTGCTCCCCATGTCCCGGAAAACTGGAACCCGAAAAAGGCGTTCCAGCTTGAAAGCCTCCTCATGGCCGAAGCGTTCTGGAATGAAGTCAGCGCTGCGGGCGGCAAAGAGGCAGGCTACGCCCGCACAGGCCGCCTGCAACCCATCGCAGATGATGCCGCCCGTACCTTAGCGATCCGCCGCAAAGAAACCGCCGTGGACCTCTGGCAAGATAACGCTATCTGGGAGGTCATTCCTGCCCCTCAATCCGAGTGGCAACCAAACAGCCCCGATGGCTACCTCATCCGCGACACGCTCAGCGCCCATCTGCACCCGCGCCGCGCCTGCGATGCCCTCGTGGCCGCTCTCGCTGCATCAGGGGTAACAATCCAATCCCAAGGCACAGACAAAGGCAAAGTGCTCTGGGCGACAGGTGTCGCAGGGCTGGAAGACCTAAGCAAAGATCGCCCTCGCATCATGGGTAACGGCGTTAAAGGACAGGCTGCCCTGCTGCAATACGATGCCGCTGGGCTGCCGCAACTCTTCGCAGGCGGCGTGCACATCATTCCGCATCTCGATGGTACAGTCGCAATCGGCTCCACCTCTGAACGGGAATACACGGACCCCACCAGCACCGATGCGCAACTCGACGATGTGATCACCGCCGCCCGTAGCGCAGTGCCCGCACTCCAAAATGCCCCCGTTACCGCACGTTGGGCAGGTGTCCGCCCCCGCGCCCGTTCGCGTGCGCCGATGCTCGGTGCATGGCCAGACCGCGCAGGGCACTTCATCGCCAACGGCGGCTTTAAGATCGGCTTTGGTATGGCCCCCAAAATCGCGCACGTCATGGCTGATCTGCTGCTTGAAGGTACCGACACAATCCCCGAGGGCTTTCGCGTGGAGGACAACCTGTGACCCCTCAATTGTCCACTCTCGATCATTTGGTCCTGACCGTCGCGAGCATCGACATCACGGTGGCATTCTACTGCACAGTCCTCGGCATGACCCACGCCCCCTTCACCGTTGCAGACGGCAGCACCCGACACGCCCTTCGGTTCGGCAACATGAAAATCAACCTGCATCAACGCGGCGCAGAATTCGAGCCTAAGGCACAAACCCCGCAATCTGGCTCCGCCGATCTCTGCTTTCTCACCACCACACCATTGGCACAGTGGCAGGACCACCTGACAAAACATGCAGTCCAAATAGAAATCGGCCCAGTCCCCCGCACAGGGGCAACCGGACCGATCATCTCTCTCTATCTGCGTGATCCCGACGGCAATCTCGTCGAGATTAGCACAAAGGCTTAAGCGTTGATTTCAGCGCGCAGCGATTCCATCAACTGCGTCAGTTCTTTGATATAAAGCTCGCCCGTCAGCTGGCCTTGCGCATCAAACGCCTCATAACTGGCCGCGACATGGATTTCAGGCCCTTGCAGAATACGCGGGCGGAACGGGACCATAAACCCGCGCAAAATCATCTGCGCACGCTCGCCACCCGCACGACCCGCAGTCGCAGACATCACCGCCACAGGCTTGTTGCCCCACGGCTTGATCTCTGAGCGGCTGACCCAATCCAGCGCATTCTTGAGCACACCTGACGGACCTTTGTTGTACTCAGGCGTCGAGATCAGGACCGCATCCGCATCCGCAATCTTCTGCGCCAAGCCATTCACCGCCGCAGGGACGCCATCCGCTTTCTCGTCGTCCTCATTATAGAGTGGAAAATTGATGTCGGCCTCGCTGTACTGCGCATCACCGAACAGGCGCGCCGCCTCGGCCAACAACAAAGAGTTGTGGCTGTCCTTGCGCAAGGAGCCAGAGATGCCGAGAAGTTTGGGAGTTGCCATTGCTCTATTCCTAATCTTGATAACTGTTAGGGTACCAAATGAGGCTTTACGTCCAAGTCTCAAGGGCTGCACATGCACAGCCTCTGTTCATTCGTGCGAAATTTCATGAAAAAAGCCCCGACGCTGGCGGGCATCGGGGCTTTTTGTCGTCAACTTATTGGATGGATCAGGCCGCGTTGGGCAGGATCACAATCTCTACGCGGCGGTTCTGCGATTTGCCTTGCGCGTTCAGGTTGCTTGCAACTGGCTGGCTCTCGCCACGACCAAACGCTTGGATACGCGCATTGCTGATACCGTTGTTCAACAGCACACCCGCAACCGCATTTGCGCGGTTCTCTGAGAGTTGCTGGTTAAACCCGGCCTCGCCATCGCTGTCTGTGTGACCGATCACTTGGATGGTGGAGTCTGGATAGGCTTGCAAATTGCTCGCTACCGCACCCAGATCGCGCTGGAGGTCTGGACGCACAGCACTTGAGCCTGACGCGAACAAGATATCCTGCGGCAAGGTCACAATCAAACGGTCGCCCGTGTTATTGATAGTCACGTTGTCGTTGCCGAGGCTAGCGCGCAGATCGCGCTCCTGACGGTCAAGCAGCGCACCACCACCAGCACCCAGAGCGGCACCAATAAGCGCACCTTTAACAGCGCCTTGATCACGGTTGCCGTCGCCCTTGGACAGCGCACCGATCACGGCACCAGCGCCAGCACCAATCAAGGCACCGTTCTTGGCACGTTGGTTCGGATCATTATCGCTCGCAAGAATGGAACCGTTAGGGTTGGTACATGCGCCCAAAGCAACAACAGTCGCCATCACGGCGACGAGAGGGAATTTCACAAAAGTCATAGTATACTGCCTTACTGTTTCGGCTCCGTTCGGGCGAAGCGCTCTTTACGTAAACTCTATATAGGATGGTTTGGTTCACGACAAAATCACAGTTTAGGGGGAATAAGCGGCATCCCGCGCAGATCAACGCTGATCGATACGCGCAGCCTCATAGCCCAGCATGGCCCGCTTCATCGGTAATCCCCAGTGATAACCGCCCAACTCACCCGATTTACGCAGCACACGGTGGCAAGGAATGAGATACCCGATGGGGTTCCGCCCTACCGCAGTTCCCACCGCGCGCACCGCCTTGGGATTTCCAATAACCGCAGCGATATCGCCATAGGTCGTTACCTGTCCTTCGGGTAGTTTCAGCAGAGCCTCCCAAACCTTGATCTGGAACGGCGCCCCGATGAGGTAGAGCGGAGCCTGCGCCGCCGCATCACCCCCACCAAAAGCTGTCTCGACCCATGGCCGCAACATCGCGGCATTCTCGACAAACTCCGCGGCGGGCCAACGCTTGCGCAAATCTTCCATCGCAGCAGCATCGCCAATCTCTGCCGCCAATGACAAACCGCAAATTCCCTTGTCGGTACCCATCACCAGCACCCGACCAAACGGACAGTCAAACCAGCCCCAGCTTATCTGCAATCCCGCACCGCCCGTCGCATACTCACCGGGACTCATCGCCTCCCAGCGCACAAACAGATCGTGCAGACGCCCCGTACCCGACAACCCTGTGGAATGTGCTGCCTCCAGCGTTGTGAACCGCTCGCGCAGCAGCGTCTTGGCATGGCCCAGCGTCAGATATTGCTGATACCGTTTCGGTGAGACACCAACCCAAGTCGAAAACACACGCTGGAAATGCGCCGCGCTCATCCCCATCTGCCCTGCCAGCGCCTCAAGGCTCAGCGGGACATCAGCCGCATCAATTAACTCAATCGCGCGGGTCATTACGCCGTAATGGTACGCGCGGCCAATTTCATCAGGATCGGGATCATCGGGGTTGGGCATCATATGTGTCATGCAGCCACAATATGCGGCCCTACGCTTGCACGCGACCCGAATCCTGCGCATACCCTTGCGCCATGAGCAAAGCATCAAAACAACTCGATTATCACACCATTCGCGCCATCATGGAGCGGTTTCAGGAAGCCGATCCTGAGCCAGAAGGCGAGCTTGAACATGTGAACGTCTATACTCTCGTTGTGGCCGTCGCTCTTTCGGCACAATCCACGGACGTGGGCGTGAACAAGGCGACCCGTGCCCTGTTCCAGATCGCCGACACACCGCAAAAGATGCTCGACCTCGGGCTAGACGCGCTGATCGAGCATATCAAGACGATCGGCTTGTATCGCCAAAAGGCCAAGAACGTCATCAAGCTGAGCCAAATCCTCGTCGATGAATATGACGGCATCGTCCCCAATTCACGCGCCGCCCTGCAATCGCTGCCGGGTGTGGGCCGCAAAACCGCGAACGTGGTACTGAACATGTGGTGGCATCAGCCCGCCCAAGCGGTGGACACGCATATCTTTCGCGTCGGCAACCGCACAGGCATTGCACCGGGTAAAACCGTCGAAGCGGTGGAGCGCGCGGTCGAGGATAACATACCCGCCGACTTTCAGCTTCACGCCCATCACTGGCTCATCTTGCATGGCCGCTATCATTGCAAGGCGCGCAAACCCCAGTGCCGCACCTGCATCATAAAAGACCTCTGCCAATACAAGGACAAAACCGAATGAAGACCTATGACCTCGTCGGGATCGGCAATGCCGTTGTAGATGTAATCACCCATGCGGATGATGCATTTCTGGACAACATGAGCATCGACAAAGGCATCATGCAACTGATCGAACAGGATCGCGCAGAGCAACTTTATGCTGCGATGAACGACCGCCTGCAAACGCCTGGTGGCGCTGTGGCGAACACCATCGCGGGCGTCGGCGCTTTGGGACTGAACACTGCCTTTATCGGACGTGTGCGCGATGACGGGTTGGGCAAATTCTATGCGGATGCCATGACCGACAACGGCATCGACTTCGTGAACCCGCCCGTCGCTGGCGGCGACCGCCCCACATCGCGTTGCATGATTTTTGTTACTCCGGACGGAGAACGCTCGCTGAACACCTATTTGGGCATTTCCACTGGCCTCACATCCGAAGATGTCCCGACCAAAGTTGCCGGCAACGCCAAGATCATGTTTCTCGAAGGGTATCTTTTTGATCATGACGCAGGCAAAACCGCCTTCCGCGAAGCGGCCCGCGCAGCCAAAGCAGGCGGCGGCATGGCTGGCATCACAATCTCCGACCCCTTCTGCGTCGAGCGTCACCGCGCCGACTTCCTCCAGATGATCGAACACGAGCTGGACTTTGTGATCGGCAACGAGGCCGAAATCAAATCCCTGTTCGAAACCGATGATCTCGAAGACGCTATGGCCAAAACTGCCGCCCTCTGTCCTATCATGGCCTGCACCCGCAGCGGCGATGGCGTGACCCTGATCCGCGAAGGTGAACGTGTGGACATCCCCGCTCCTGCCCGGATCACCCCCGTCGATGCCACAGGCGCAGGCGATCAATTCGCCGCTGGCTTCATCTATGGCATGGCAACGGGCCGCGACCTTGAAACGTGCGGACGCATGGGCAACCTCTGCGGCGCAGAAGTCATCTCCCACATCGGCCCCCGCCCCGAAAAAGATATGATGGAAGAGTTCCGCAAAGCAGGTCTCGTCTGATGCTGGCTGACGGCTTTCACGGCGTTCCAGAGGGTAAGCTGGCGGTCATCGTCACATACCTCGAAATGCACGCTCCCGCTGCCGTCAAAGAAGTCACTCTGCCGGAGGGAATTACCTTTCGGCAGGTGACCCCCACCCTCGACTGGTACCGCAATGTGTTCACCCGCGTCGGCGCACACGACTGGCTTTGGTACGGGCGCCTCAAAATGTCTGACCCCGAACTCCAGACGATCCTCGACGATCCAAAAGTCAGCTTCTTCACCCTAAGCAAAGACGGCCGCGACGAGGCTCTGTTAGAGCTGGACTTTCGCCAGAGCGGTGAATGTGAACTTGCATACTTCGGCCTGACAAGCGCGCTCATCGGCACGGGAGCGGGCCGTTATCTAATGAACGAGGCGATAACTCAGGCATGGGCCGCAGACATCACGCGCTTCCACGTCCACACCTGCACCCATGACAGCCCCCAAGCGGTCGATTTCTATCGCCGCTCAGGCTTCACCGCGTACAAACGTGAGGTCGAGATCGACGATGATCCCCGCCTCACTGGCGTACTGCCAAAGGACGCCGCAAAGAATATCCCGCTTATCTGATCGGCGTACAGGCCTGACCTGCAAAGCAGCTTTTTACCGCGCGGATCATCTTTTTTGTGGGCGCGGTAAAGAGGTAACCGCCACAGGGGTTGGTGCTGATCACATTCCCCTCCGCAGCCATTTCGACAAACGCCAGCACATCGGTGCCGTTTTTTGCACTCGCACACCACGGACCAAAACAGGCCACCGCAATCGTTACATTTTTGCGGTACGGTGTCGAAAATCCTGCCGCCGACAAAGAGGCGCCCCGCAACTCCCCTTCGACTAACGTCATTGCAGGTGTGTCGTGCTGATTGTCGTAATCCACCTTCGGCAACTTGCGCGCATCAAATTCAAGGCGGCCTCGAACAACCACAAACCGCTCCTGCGCCGCTTGCGCCTGAAGGAATGCAGCCTCCACCGAATGGGGCATGCAAGATAACGCCGTCGCCGCAACGGGCGCACAGGCCAGAACTATTCCAAACAGAAAACCCTTCACAGAAACGCCTCGAACTCCTTGACGACCCGCGCATAGACATCCCGTTTGAACGGCACGATCCCTTCCAGCATCGCGTCCGCCGTCAGCCAACGCCATTCGCTAAACTCCGGCACGTCGGTTACGATATTCACCTGATCATCCGTCCCCAAGAATCGCAGCAAAAACCACTTCTGCTCCTGTCCGCGAAATTTACCCTTCCACAGCTTTGGCACCAGCTCATGTGGCAACTCATAGGGCAGCCACCCTTCCGACTGCGCCTCTACGCGCACCAGATCGCGGGTGATACCTGTCTCTTCTTCCAGCTCGCGCAGCGCCGCCTCTTCAGGATCTTCGCCCGGATCAACACCGCCCTGCGGCATCTGCCACGCCTCATAATCACGGTCCAAGCGCTGCCCCACGAACACTTCGCCCGCAGCGTTGAGCACCATAACCCCCACACAAGGACGGTAGGGTAGCTTTTCAATCTCTTGCGGCGTCATATCAGTAGTCCCACTCTTTGATCTGTTTCGCCCATAGCTTACAGTAACCGACAAGACACCGAAAGCGGCCTGACGCCGCGTCTTGGGTGACATTGGTATGCGCCCCCGCCATGCTGCGGCAAAACATAGTCTTCAAAAAGGGTCCCCCATGTCCAACTTCCCCCATATGCTAAAGCCCCTCGATCTGGGCTTCACCACCCTGAAAAACCGCGTCCTCATGGGCTCGATGCACACGGGTCTGGAAGAGACGAAGGACTGGAACCGCGTGGCCGAGTTCTATGCAGCCCGCGCCCGCGGCGGTGTTGGCCTCATGGTCACAGGCGGCATCGGCCCCAATCCCGAAGGTTCGGTCGCACCAGGTGCTGCCATGATGACCAGCGATGACGACGTCGCCAACCACCGCATCGTAACCGACCGCGTACATGCCGCAGACGGCAAAATCGCCATGCAAATCCTGCACGCTGGCCGCTATGCATTCAGCCCAAAATGCGTGTCCGCTTCCGCGATAAAATCCCCCATCTCTCCCTTCCCGCCCACTGAACTGGACGAAGAAGGTATCGAGAAACAGATCGCCGACATTGCCGCCTGTGCGGGCCGCGCAAAAGAAGCGGGATATGACGGCGTCGAAGTCATGGGCTCAGAGGGTTACTTCCTCAATCAGTTCCTCGTCAGCCACACGAACAAGCGTGAGGACCGTTGGGGTGGCTCCTACGAGAACCGCATGCGCCTGCCGATCGAGGTCGTAAAACGCGTGCGCGAAACCGTCGGTCCCGACTTTATCGTAATCTACCGCCTCAGCATGATCGATTTGGTACCCAACGGCTCCACCTACGACGAAGTTGTGGAGCTGGCCGTCGAGATTGAAAAAGCGGGCGCAACGATCATCAACACCGGTATCGGCTGGCACGAGGCGCGCATTCCGACCATCGCCACTTCTGTTCCCCGCGCCGCCTTTGCATGGGTCACGAAAAAGCTGATGGGAAAAGTCTCCATTCCCCTCATCGCCTCCAACCGCATCAACACACCCGAAGTGGCCGAAGAAGTCCTCTCCACCGGCTGTGCCGACATGATTTCCATGGCACGTCCCATGCTCGCCGACGCCGATTTCGTTAACAAGGCCGCCGCAGGAAACGCATCCCACATCGCCCCCTGCATCGGCTGTAACCAAGCATGCCTTGACCACACATTCGGCGGCAAAATCTCAAGTTGCCTCGTGAACCCGCGCGCCTGCTACGAGACAGAGCTGGTTCTGGAGCCTGTCACCACACCGAAAAAGATCGCTGTCGTTGGCGCTGGCCCCGCTGGCCTCTCTACAGCAATCGCATCCGCCGAACGCGGGCACACCGTCACCGTCTTCGACCGCGCGTCCGAGATCGGCGGCCAGCTCAACCTCGCCAAGCAGGTCGCAGGCAAGGAAGAGTTCTGGGGCTTTGTCGATTGGTACCGCACCATGGTCGCCCACCACGGTATCACCGTGCACCTCAATACCGAAGTGTCCGCAAATGATCTGGACGACTATGATGAAGTCATCATCGCCACAGGCGTGGTTCCCCGCGATCCACAGATCGAAGGCCAGAACCGCGACAATGTCATCAGCTACATCGACGTCCTCAATGGCACCGCTAAAGTTGGTGATACTGTCGCCGTCATCGGTGCAGGCGGCATCGGCTTCGACGTCTCCGAGCATCTCGTCCACGACGGCGAAAGCACCACGCTGAACTTGCCCGAATGGATGCGCGAATGGGGCGTGGCCGACACGTCCGAACACCGCGCAGGTCTGGCACCCGAAGGGCCACAGCCTCACAAAGCCGCCCGTGCCGTCACGATGATGCAACGCAAACCGTCAAAAGTTGGCAAAGGTCTGGGCAAAACCACAGGCTGGATTCATCGCGCATCCCTCACCATGAAGAACGTGAACATGATCGCTGGTGTGAACTATGAACGCATCGACGATGACGGCGTACACATCTCCTTTGGCGAGGCCCGCGAAAATCCGCAAACCATCCCCGCCGACACCGTGGTACTTTGCGCAGGTCAGCTCTCCGACCGCTCCCTCGCGGACGCGCTGGAAGCCAAAGGCACCAAATGCCACGTTATCGGCGGTGCCGATGTCGCATCAGAACTCGACGCGAAACGCGCCATCGACCAAGGGACGCGCCTCGCCGCAACTCTCTAAGGCTGGCTGTCGACCTAAACCTCAAATCATCCGGGGGCGTCACTGCCCCCGGACAGTTACAGAGGCTTCCCCTCGTCGCGCCCTTGCACAGACCGCAACGCTGAGAAACAATAGCGTTGCACTGCATATAAGGACGCGCCATGCCAATCTGTGTTTTTGATGTCACCGAGGACGGTACCGCTACAGTCCCCGACAGCCATGACCTCACAGGACCCGCACGCTATCGCTGGTGGCACTTCGACCTTTCCGATCCAAATCTGCGCGACTGGTGCGAGAGCCACCTGCCCGAGATCCCCGCAGGCGCACTGCTTCAGCCCGAAACACGACCCCGCTGTGACACCTATGAGGACGGCCTGATCCTCAACCTGCGCGCCATTAACATGAACGCAGGCCAACACGCCGAAGAGATGGTCTCGATCCGCATGTGGGTCACAGATTCTGTGATCATCACCGTCCGCATGCGCAAGGTATTTGCCATAGAGGAGATCAGACAGACGGCCCTCGCCGATATGGCCCCGCCCTCGCCTGCCGCTTTTGTCACAAACCTCGTTTCGCGCCTGACCACCCGCGTACAAGATGAAGTAATGGCAATCAGCAAACTCACCGAATTCTTTGAGGCCGATCTCGAAGACGAAACCACCCCCATCCCATCAGAGCTGACGCAGTCACGCCGCCGTGTGATCCGCCTGCGCCGCTACCTCGATCCACAGCGTAGCGCGCTCAATGCACTCTCTATGACAACCGTCATGCCAAAAAGCGACCACCCCGCCCTACGTGAACTGGCCAACCGCACCACCATGGCCGTCGAAGAACTCGACGCTCTGCGCGACCGGTTGAGTGCAGTACAGGACGATCACGATCTCGACGTGGCCCGCAAACAAGCGCACAACAGCTTCCTGCTCTCCGTGGGCGCTGGTATCTTCCTACCCATCAGCTTTCTCACAGGCGTATTCGGCGTCAACGTCGGCGGCATGCCCGGTGTGGACAGCGAATGGGCATTCGCCATCCTCTGCGCTGTGATGACCATCCTTGCGCTGGTTCTCCTGTTGGTGTTCCGCCGCATGAAATGGCTCTAACCGCGCAAGCGGATCCGCCCTCCAGATACTGCCAGTTTGCGACACGAAACAGACTGTTCCCCTGTTTCCTGCCGCGCAACGGTTGCGCAATTACCTTGCTACTGTCCCACCGCTGCCCAGATTGCGCCCCAATTTGCCTCCATAGCTGACCCTCGAACAAAGAATAGAAGGGGACGGCAATGGACCGCCTGACAGAAATGGAAGCTTTCGCCACCGTGGTGGATCAAGGAGGCTTTACCGATGCCGCCAAGAAGATGGGGATCTCCAAATCGGCGGTTTCCAAACACGTCTCTTCGTTAGAGGCACGGCTCGGCGCTCGTCTTCTGAACCGAACAACACGTCGTGTGTCGCCGACCGAAATTGGCCTTGCCTACTATGACCGCGCCCGCCGCGTTCTGAATGATGCAGGAGAGGCAGACGCCCTTGTCACCTCCATGCAATCAGCGCCCTCTGGACTATTACGTATCTCGGTGGCGACCGATTTTGGTGTGAACCACCTCAGTCCCGTGCTGTCCGAGTTCCTTGGCGACTTCCCCGACATCACCGTCAACATGGTCCTCAACAACCGCTACGTTGAGCTGATCTCTGAGGGTTTCGACATGGCCGTCCGCATCGGGGAGCTGGAAGACAGCACTCTGCGCGCTCGCAAACTGACCGAGACCACCAAACGCATGATCGCCTCGCCTGAGTACTTCGAGAAATATGGCCGCCCCGAAAAGATCGACGATCTGAACGATCACAAGCTGCTGCATTACTCCAACCAATCAAGTGGCAACGTCTGGAAACTGACCGCGCCGTCTGGTGAGAAACGTCAGGTCCGCACGGCTGGCTGGCTCTCGGTCAATGACGGTCAATCCCTGCTCAACGCAGCAGTCTCCGGCCTCGGCATCGCTTATCTGCCCAGCTTCCTCTATGCGGATGCGATGGAAAAAGGACTGATTGAGGACGCGATCCCCGATCTTCCTGTTGAGACCCAAGGCATCTATGCGGTCTATCCACCTGGCCGCTTCACGCAGCCAAAGGTCCGCGCCTTTATCGACTTCCTGGTCCACTCGTTTGCCGAAAAAGGCCCGAACGAGTGGTAACCTAGACACGAAACACCGTTCCCCTCGGTGAACTTAGCCCCTGTTAGCGCGCAAGCACTTTCAGGGGTCTTTTCGTCCGGGCCTGCCGCCTACCCACAAACCATGCTCATCCTGAAAATGCTTAACCAACAGGCGGTTCGCATCTTGGCGGCCATGGCCTTTATAAGTCCAGTCAAGCAGTGCGTGCGTTTGCTCCGCACGGTGCGGCTTGCGCCACATCTGGTCCGATACAAATCCCCACACTGGTATTCCATTAAGCGCCATCTGTCCTGACAGCCAAAAGTCATCTTGGGTCCACATGATGTCGGGAATTTCAAAGGCCTCGAGCGGCAAAAATTCTGGCCTGATCATCGCACCGCGATACCCTTTGAACCCGTCAAGATATCCCGCCGTCCCAAACTCCGAAGGCTTGCGTTGTCCCAGCGTGACAGCACGCTGAAACCGATAGGCAAGATCGCGTTTGCGCCACTGCGCACGCGGCTGCAAACTCTCTATCCTGTCAGGGTCCGTCGGGCGGTTCCCATCAAAAAGCTGAAAACCCGTCTCGGCGATGCACGCGTCAGCCTTGTGCGCGCGCGCATCCAAGAACTGCTGCGCCCATCCGCGCGGGTAATTCTGATCGTCGTCGCAGAAAAGTATTTCGACATCCTGCCCAGCAAGCGCTTGCGCTGTCGGTAGGACTTTGGTCGCGGGGCCGAAATCCTCATCCACAAGACACACGTTAATCCCGTCGGGATAGGATGGAAGATCGGACAGATCAAAATCAAACCGTTTATAGCTGCGAGAGATATTGAGCCGCACTTCGGACACATCCGCAGTTTGCGCCAACAGATCACGCAAGGTCGGCATAATCAGTGACAGGCGGGGCGGGATCGTGGTGAGCGAAATTACAAGCCGCGTCATTGGGACAACACCACAGCTTCGACACGGCGGTTCGCCTCGCGGCCCGTCTCTGTCAGGTTCGTAGTGAGCGGCGACAAGTATCCCGCGCCCCGCGCCTCAAGGCGATCAGGTGCGATATCATATTCCTCCAACATACGCTGCCGTACTGAAGCAGCACGGTTAAGCGACAGAGCAATATTGCCCTCAAGTCCGCCAACATTATCCGTGTGCCCCACAAGCGCGATACGCAAATCAGGCTGCGCGCCTAACACCTGCGCCAACGCCTTCAATACGGCAAAGGGGCCAGCCCCCAAATCCGCCGTGCCACTGTTAAAATCAAGGTCTCCAAGCACTACAAAGCCTGTCTGTGCCAGGACCTCCGACAAAGGCCCCTGCGCAGCAGCATCAGATACCACACGCGGCGTTGCCAACACGGGCTCGACAGTACTCGTTTTTGCGTCCTCACCAGCCTCAATAATCTGCACATACGATGCCCCACTCGACGCGCTGGTCAGAATAGTGATCGCTTCGGCACCGCCGTCATCCGCGGTGCGCAAACCCGTAAGGACATGAAAATTGCGGATATTGACGTACATATTTGGCGAGGGCAGCACCTCCATCGCGAAACGGAAATCATAACCACCGCATTCCAACGCGGCACAATCCAGCGCCAACGCGTACCCCGCTGCTTCCAACTGCGCTCTGATAGGTGCCGCCAATTGAAGCGGCGTCAAACCCGCCACATCAATCCGCCACGCACTGCGCGCAACATCGCCTTCGATCATCTGCGTGGGCAGATCCCCGTCCTCAATCACGCCAACGGGCGCGAAAAACCGGTCCTGCACTGTGTCTCGGGAAATCATTTGCCGCGCCGATGCAGGCAGTTGCAGTTCAATCGCCTGAACCGCTCCCGCCCACATCACCAAGACTGCACTTAGCGCGAATCTCACTTCGCCGTCTTAGCGCGACTGCGCGTGATAGGCTTTGTTCGGACGCATGTCCGACGCACTCGCCACGCGGTTTGTCATGTTAAAGAACGCAGCAACGCTTGCGATGTCCCAGATATCACGATCCGAAAAACCAACAGCGCGCAGTGCATCGCGGTCTTCTTCCTCAATGATCTCTGGCGCCTCTGTCAACTTAACCGCGAAATCCAGCATCATACGCTGTTTCGGTTCCAGATCGGCCACGCGATAATTCATCACCATTTGCTCACCCAAAATCGGGTCGCCAGACAGTTCACGCACCGCCGCACCATGTGCAGTCAGGCAATAGAAACACTTGTTCACCGCCGATACGACCACGGCGATCATCTCGCGCTCAAGCTTGCTCAGGCTGCTGTCGCCAAGCATCAGATCGTTATAGAGCGCCGTAAATGTGTTCAGTTTTTCGATATCAAACGCATAGGCCTGCAAAACATTCGGGATCATACCCAGCTTGTCTGTGCAGATATCAAAATACTTCTGCGTCTCTGGCGGCAGCGGATTGACCATTGGGAGGTCAAGTGCGGTAGGTGCGTCGTCAGCCATGATAGGCTCCTTTATTCAGGTGATTGGCGGTAATGATATGTGCCAACGGGGGTAAAGCCCAGCTTGGTATAAAGCGCATTGGCGGGTTTATTCTCAGTCACACAAAGCACAGCAATATGCGTGGCGCCCTGCTTGGCCCCCCAGAATGCCGCCGCGCGCATCATCCATTGGGCCACACCCTGTTTGCGCTGATGTGGCGACACCTCGACAGCATGCACCATCGTCACGCCGTCATGTAAACCGACATAGGCCACGCCACCCGGTTTCTCGTTCCACCGCGCAAGGATACCCGTCTTGTTCTTTGCCCGGTCCATCACATCCAGACGCGCAGAACCAACACCGCCCGCGGCCCAGATCTCGGTCATAATAGCCAGCGGTTCCCAGATTGTGAAACACGTCACCCGTGGGATCGGAACATCGGTGAGTAGATCAATCGGCGCTACATAAAGCTGCACCTCGTCAATCAGTTCGTACCCCCGCGCAGCAAGCATCGAATCCAGCGCGCCGTCCCCTTCACGGATCATGAACAACGGGCGCTGTCCAATCTCGCGCATTGCAGCTTCAGCTGCGGGAATGTCGCTGTCCGTCACGTCTCCAAGGGCCGTCGCAGCCGAGACACGTTTGCCACCACCCGCGCCATCTCTCAGCGTCCACGCGCCCTCGGCCCAACTGCGCGCAGGCGGCCACGTTGCTTCACACACATCATAAAGCGTCGCTGCATCGGGTGTCATGCGAATGCCTCGGACAGTTTGCCCATCGCCTCGTCGAGCAGCGCTTCATCTTGTCCGCGCACCACGATGTTAGAGCCGTATTTACCGTCCCGCTGGAACGGATAGCTCCCCATCGACAGCGCAGGATAGGCTTCGGCCAGTGCGCCCAATGGGCCTGCAATATCACCCTCGCCACGGTGAACGGTCAGCGTCTTGCTGATCAACGGCGCACCGCCCGTCAGCGTAGGCATCACACTTGCCACCATCGCCTTAAACACACTCGGCACACCCGCCATGACATGCACGTTCTCGATCTTGAACCCGGGCGCAGCCGATACAGGGTTATCAATCAGCGTCGCATCCGCAGGAATCCGCGCCATGCGCAACCGCGCCTCGTTCAGGTCGGTCCCCGCCTTGTCGTAATGCGCCTGCAAGATCGCACGCGCATCATCGCGCACATCAATGCTCTGCCCGAACGCCGCCGCCATACAATCGGCTGTAATATCATCATGCGTCGGGCCAATTCCGCCAGAGGTAAACACGCTGTCATAGGCCGCCGCCAAGGCACGCACAGAGGCAACAATCGCCTCCCGCTCGTCCGAAACGATCCGCACTTCGGCCAGCGTGATCCCTGCCTCAGTCAATTCCCCCGCAAGGTAATGCATATTCGCATCTCGCGTCCGCCCCGAAAGGATCTCGTCCCCGATCACCAGCATTGCTGCCGTTGGATTCCTCATGTCGCCTCTCCTTGAGCCTGTCTTTGATACCGTATAGCCACATGCCATGCGCTTTCAAACCGATCTTGTCCCCGCCCGCCTTATCCGCCGCTACAAAAGGTTTCTCGCCGATTGTACGCTGGAGGACGGGACGGAGATTACAGCCCATTGCGCCAACCCCGGCTCGATGATGGGGCTGGCAGAGGCGGGTACAAAAGTTTGGCTTGAACCAAACGACGATCCCAAGAAAAAGCTGAAATACGGCCTGCGTCTGGTGGATCACGAGAACGGTCACTTCACAGGCGTAGACACCTCACTGCCCAACCGCGTGCTGCGCGCCGCATTGGAAGCGCGCGAGATCGAAGCACTCGCCGCCTACACCCACGTCCAGCCAGAAGTAAAATACGGAGAGAACTCCCGCGTTGATTTCCTGCTGCGTGAGGACGGCCTGCCCGACGCTTATGTCGAAGTGAAGTCAGTCACCCTGTGCCGCAGCCCCGCCTTGGCCGAATTCCCCGATTCAGTGACTGCACGCGGCACCAAACACATGAATGAACTGGCGAATGTCGCAGACATGGGCCACCGCGCGGTTCTGCTCTATCTGGTTCAACGCACCGATTGCACGCACGTCGACATCGCATATGATATCGACGCCAAATATGCCGCAGCCCACGCCGAAGCGACAAAAGCAGGCGTTGAAACCATCTGCATCGGCACCCAAATCACCCCGCAAGGGATTAGCATCGCCGCCCCTCTGGCCCTTGGCCGTCCGGCGCGTTAAACAGCCCCCAACACAAGGATGGAGAGAGCGGTGACAGATATTCACAAAGGTCGCACAACCAAGGACGGCATTCGCATTCACGAGGCCGCCGATTTTGCAGGCATGCACGCCGCAGGCCACCTCGCCGCGACAATCCTCGACGAGATCGCAGAGCATGTGACCGTGGGCCAGACCACAGCCGAGATCGACCGCATCATCGAAGAAAAGGTGACCGCAGCAGGCGCAAAATCTGCGACCATCGGCTACAAGGGCTACCAGCACGCAAGCTGTATCTCGATCAACCACGTCGTCTGCCACGGCATTCCGGGTGAGAAGAAACTCAAAGATGGCGACATCGTGAATATCGACGTAACCGTGATTGTAGATGGCTGGTTCGGCGACACCTCCCGCATGTACGTCGCAGGAAAGCTCGCCCGCAAGGCCGAGCGCTTGATCGAGATCACCCACGAAGCTCTGATGAAGGGCATCGAGGTCGTGAAACCCGGCAATACTTTTGGCGACATCGGCCACGCGATCCAGACCTTCGTCGAAGGACACCGCATGTCGGTCGTCACCGACTTTTGCGGTCACGGCCTTGGCCGCGTTTTCCACGCTCCGCCGAACGTTCTGCACTATGGCAAGCCGGGTACGAAATCCGTGCTGGAACCAGGTATGTTCTTTACGATTGAGCCGATGGTGAACCTTGGCCGCGCCGAGACAAAGACCCTCGCCGATGACTGGACTGCCGTGACACGGGACAAGTCCCTATCCGCGCAATTCGAACACTCCATCGGCGTGACCGAAACGGGCTGCGAGATTTTCACGCTATCCCCCGCAGGGAAGTTCCACCCGACCTACTGACGGTTTTTAACGTCACCAGTACGGTGTACGGGGGGTGTACAGCAGGTGCACCCCTAGCACCCCCCTCAATCGAGCTTGAGCAGCGTCACGTGGGTATCGCCATATTTGCGCTTGTCCAGACGCGTAAATCCGGCAGGCGCGTGCATCGACGTGCTCTCTTCCCAGACCACAACAGCGCCCTGCGCCAACCATCCACCGGCCCGCGCCGCAGCAAGGGCCAACTGTCCCATCCCCTTGCCATAAGGCGGATCGAGGAAGACCAGATCATAAGGCGCTGCGATCCAAGCACCCAAACCAGTCGCGTCGTTGCGCATAATTTTCGCATGCTCGGAAACACCAAGTTTCCCTATATTTTGCTGGATCAACTTCTGTGCAACCCGTCCATTTTCAACGAACAAAACCTCCGCCGCCCCCCGCGACAGCGCCTCCAGCCCCAGCGCCCCTGTCCCCGCAAAAAGATCCAATACCCGCGCTTCGCGGATCACATTCAGATGGGTCAGCATTGAGAAAAGGCTCTCGCGAACACGGTCAGACGTCGGGCGTAGATGCGCCTCCGCATCCCCTTCCCCCACATCCGCAAGGACAGTGCCGCGGTGTTTTCCTGCGATGATTCTCACGCTGAAAGCAACGCTTTCATATCGGTTTCAGGGTTCGCGATCACATCAGGGGAAGGTGATTTTCCGCTTTCGATCAAACGCTTACCAATCATGTAACCACGTGGATCATTTGCGGCATCCACGGCCAACAGCGTCTTTCCGCGATAGTACCAGAACGAAACAGGTCCCGGTGCGGCACCCCGTGTCACCACGCGGTCATAGCCTGTGTTCAGACCCGCGATCTGCAATTTCACATCATACTGATCCGACCAGAACCACGGCTTGGCGTGATATTCCTTGTTCGCACCCATCAGGTTTTCGGCGACCACTTCGGCCTGCTCAATCGCGTTTGGCACACTCTCCAGCCGGATACGTCCACCTGCATAGGGAAACGACGTGCAATCCCCTGCCGCCCAGACATGCGGCGCGCTTGTGCGACCAAATGCGTCCACTGCGATACCGTTGTCGAGCGCGATCCCAGCCGCTTCCGCCAATGCTGTCGCTGGCGCAATGCCAACACCAACAATTACGAAATCCACTTCGAGTTCACTCCCGTCCGTGAGGACTGCGCCACTCACGGCACCCTCGCCTGTCAATCGCTCAAGCCCTACGCCCTCGCGCAAATTCACGCCGTGCCCTTGGTGCAAATTTCTAAAGAAATCAGACGTTTCAGGCGCTGCGACCCGTTGCAAAATACGCGGCGCCATTTCGACCAATGTCACCTCTAACCCCAGCTTTGCCGCGACTGATGCGGCCTCCAACCCGATGTAGCCACCACCAACGATCAGTACCCGCGCACCCGCAACAAATCGCGGCGCCATCGCATCGACCTCAGCCAAACCGCGCACCACGTGGACACCGTCCAATGCTCCCCCAATCGCAGCAGGCAAACGATGGGGAATAGACCCTGTCGTCAAGACCAGTTCATCATAGGTAAGCGACGCGCCGTCCACGGTGATCTGCTGTGCGCTCACATCAATCGCTTCAACTGTCGCCCCGAGCCGCAGGTCAATGTCCTGCTCGGCATAGAACGCTTCGGGCCGCAGATAGAGCCGCTCGAGCGCCATATCACCCATCAGATACGCCTTGGACAAAGGGGGGCGCTGATAGGGAGGCTGCGGCTCTGACCCGATCAGGGTAATCTTTCCGTCGAACCCGCTATTGCGCAGCTTCACAACACAGGACGATCCCGCCTGCCCCGCTCCGATCACAACGATATGGCCCATGGTTAATCTCCCTGATGCACTGGTCCCGACTGTGCGATGACCCTATATCTTGCAAGAGGATAAACACAATCACATGAAAGGTGACACCATGCCAATTTCCCAAGGCGATACATTGCCCGATGCTACACTGGTCAAGATGGGTACTGAGGGCCCAACGCCCGTCAAGATGAGCGATCTGACCAAGGGCCGCAAAGTTGTTTTGTTCGCCGTTCCGGGTGCGTTTACGCCAACATGTCACTCCGCCCATGTGCCCAGCTTTGTACGGACCAAAGACCAGTTCGACGCAAAAGGTGTGGACGAGATCATCTGCGTATCCTGCAACGACCCGTTTGTGATGCAGGCGTGGGGCGAGGCCACAGGTGCAACTGCTGCCGGTATCACCATGTTAGGCGATGCATCATCCGAGTTTACAAAAGCAATCGGCATGGACTTTGACGCCGCCCCTGCAGGTCTTGTCGCCCGCTCCAAGCGCTACGCGATGCTGGTAGACGACGGCAAAGTTACCCTGCTTCAAGAAGAAGAAAATCCCGGCGTATGTGAAGTGTCCGGTGGTGAGGGCCTTTTGGCCAGCATGTAATACGAATAAAGAGGGCCGCAGAATTTGCGGTCCTCTTTATGAACCTCATCAGAATAACCAAATCGCGAGACGAATTATAGTCCGTCCATTTTTCGGGCCAGTTTCGCGTCCAGCGTACTCAACCCGTCCACGTCATGCGTCGTCAGCGTTACCGTGACCTTGTTGTAGACATTGAACCACTCAGGGTGATGATCCCATTTTTCCGCCCAGATTGCCGCACGGGTCATCCAGCCAAAAGCGTCCGCAAAGTCATTGAACTTGTAGGTCTTCGCGATCGCGTCGCGCCCCTCAACCATCTCCCAGCCATTGCTGAACAGTGGATCTAACAACGGGCCGCGCGTCTCTTCGCTTAATTTCTCGGTCATTCCTGTTCCTCTATTTCTGTTTTTTTGAATGGGCCATAGTCCGTCAATATCTCGATCTCTTCATCGACGGCCGCGCGCTCTGCTTCAAGATAGTCGCCGACGGCCCTAGCAAACCCCGGATCTCGCATCCAGTGGAGCGACCATGTGGGCGTAGGCAGATACCCTCGTGCCAACTTGTGCTCCCCCTGCGCGCCTGCCTCAACGGTGCTGAGGCCCATCGAAATCGCAATATCAATCGCTTGATAATAGCATAGCTCGAAGTGGAGACAGGAGTGATGTTCGGTGCACCCCCAATACCTACCATATAACGCGTCAGCCCCGATAAAATTCAGCGCACCAGCAACCCAACGCCCGTCACGCTCAGCCAGCACTAGCGCCATATCGTTGCGCAGCACCTTATGGGCGATGTCGAAAAATGCACGCGTTAGATAGGGTGTGCCCCATTTACGCATGCCCGTATCCTGATAAAAAATCCAGAATGCGTCCCAATGCTCAGGGAGTATTTCATCCCCTGTAAACGTGTGGATAGTCCCGCCAAAACTCTGAGCTGTGGCGCGTTCTTTACGCATGTTCTTTCGCTTGCGCGAACTGAGGCTGGCGAGGAATTCATCAAAATCGGCGTAGCCCTGATTGCGCCAATGGAACTGCTGACTTTTGCGTGGCATCAGGCCAAGGGCCTCCGCGCGCTGCGCCTCCTCACCGGTGCAGAAGGTAACATTAAGCGAGCTTAGGTTGTTGTTCTCAGTGAGCTGAACAGCCCCTTGAACAAGCGCGTTAAAGCCCGCCTCTTCAAACCCTGCTCGCGTCAAAAAGCGCCGCCCCGTTGCGGGAGTATGCGGCACTGCGATCTGGAGCTTCGGGTAGTAGCGCCCGCCTGCACGTTCATAGGCATTGGCCCATGCGTGATCGAAAATATACTCACCCTGACTGTGGGATTTCGCATAAAGCGGCGCGACACCTATGATCTGCCCTTCAATGCGCGCGGTTAAGTATTGCGGCTGCCATCCAGTGCCTGCGCCTACACTACCACTGTCCTCCAACGCCTTGAGGAAACGGTGCGTCGTGAACGGATCGTTGGGACGTGCGCCATTCACTGCTTCGGGGCAGGCACAGGCATCCCAATCAGCAGCGTCAATCTCGGATAGCGATCCTATGATCCGGATCTCGACCTCTTGCGCGCTCATCATTCTATCCTTGTTGCGTGTCTGTATATCAAAGGTGGCACGCGCACCGCGATGTTCAAGCGTTCAAGGACGCGAGATAGCCCTCGAATGTAATTGCATCGGCAACTTGCCGCGCCAACGTTTCTTGTTCGGCACTGCGCACAGTCCAGCAATTCACCACAGCGCCTGCATTCTTAAGCTCCGCAACACGCGCGCGTGTGAGGTCACTGACCTCATGGCTGATAAAGGATGCGCCAACACGGTCGTAGTCAGGGATGCCCCGCAACAACGCGCAAATCTCTTCCGAGAGCGGCCAATCATCAGGCTTGTAGGAGGAGGTTGTCAGCCCGCGTGGAACATCAGGGGCAAGAACCTGCATCGCGGCGACAGCATGCGGATTGAACGACATGACGGCTACATCTCCTGTATAACCGGTGAGCCCCTGCGCTGTTGCCTGTTCAAGCGCGCCCACTTTGGGGCCCATGGCACCGTCCTGATCCTTTAATTCGATCAGCAGGGGCACCTGTCCTGCGACGATCTCAAGGACTTCCGCTAGATCGGGAATTCCTTCGTTGCCGCCGCGCAGGGGTGTCGCTTTCAGGGCGTCGGCGGTGAGCAACTGCACCGCACCCTGCACATCGGTCAGGCGCTCAAGATGGTAATCATGGAACACCATCGCCGCCCCATCACCGCTGAGTTGGACGTCGATCTCGATGCCATACCCCCCAGCGATCGCCGCACGGATTGCGGCTCGTGAATTTTCGGGACGGCCGTCTGCGACATCATGCAAGGCACGATGTGCAAACGGCGTGGTTACAAAGCTCCGCGGTAAAATGGGACGTGTCATGCGATTTCGAAGATACCTTCGATTTCAACTGCAACGCCCAAGGGCAGAGCCCCAGCAGACACCGCAGAGCGCGCGTGACGGCCAGCATCGCCCAACGCCTCAACCAGAAAGTCAGAACAGCCGTTGATTACTTTGGGTTGATCAGTGAAATCCTTGGTGGAATTCACAAATCCAGTCAGTTTGACCACGCGCACGAGACGGTCAATGTCACCACCACAAGCTGCGCGCACTTGTGCAAGCAGTTGGAGCGCACAGGTTTGTGCAGCGGCGGCGCCATCTTCGACGCTCATGTTATCGCCCAAAATGCCTGTGATCAGGCCGTCATCATTGCGCGAAATCTGCCCAGACACATAGAGCGTGTTGCCCACCTGAACGAAGGGCACATAGTTGGCCGCAGGGGCGGACGCGTCTGGCAAGGTGATACCTTGGTCGGTCAGGCGTTTTGCAATGCTCATTTGGATAGATCCTTTGACTGATTGTATTTGCGTGACGCTAGCCTCGTTGTGCGCCACACGAAAGACCCTCTCTCAGCTTTCGCGCCAAGACTTCACAAAATAATCTGTCACAGGCTTAAGCAGGTAGGTCAAAGGTGAGCGATCGCCCGTTTTGATAAACGCATCCACCGGCATACCCGGTAAAAGCTGCGTCCCCTCAGGAAGCAGCTCGATCTCGCCAGGCGACAGGCTGATCTCAGCCCGGAAATAGCTTGCGCCCGTTGCCTCATCGTCCAGTGCATCCGCAGAGATCAACATCACCACCCCCTTTAGGTCAGGAGTGGTTCGTTGATCGAGCGAGGAGAGCCGAAGATTCACTTCTTGTCCGACAGATATCTCATCCACGTTCGTCGGCCTAACCTGTACCACAATAACAAGGGGGCGGTCCTGCGGGACCAGAAACATCAATGGTTCAGCTGCGCGGATAACCGAACGCGGCGTGGTCACTTGCAATGAATAAACAATTCCCGACACTGGCGCGCGTATATCGAGGCGGTCGATCGTGGCCAACAAGGCACGTCGCTGCTCCACCAAAGACAACTCACGATAGCGGATTTCGCGCAGTTGGGTGATCGCTTCTTCCCGACCGGATGTACCAAGTTTAAGGCCGATGATTTCGATTTCGGTGATCTGCCCCTCCGCCTGTGCTCGCGATGCAACAAGACGGCCAATCTCCCCCGAAAGGCGCGCCTTCTCCCGCTGCAGACCCAGCACCGTAGAAACCTGCGCCAAGCCCTGATCCAAAAGCTTCTGCTGGCTCAGTAACTGCTGTTCGATCAATTCAAGTTGGGTCGCAAGCGCGCCCTCTTGAGCGGCAATGCCGTCAATCTGGTCTTCGATCTGGTTGCGCTGCTTGCCCAACTGTTCGATCTCGCGCGCAACACTGTCACGGCGGGCGAAAAACAAATTGCTTTGACCATCCATAAGCTCCTGCGCGTCAGGATTAACTGCCCCCGCTGCAACAAGCCCTTCTGGGAACTCTATCGTTTCCGTCACATCGCGTTGCGCCTCAAGGCGGCCACGGCGGGCCATAAGCTCAAACAACTGCCCCTCAACCAACGTCAACTCGGAGCGTACTTGCTCTGGATCGAGTTGCAGCAAAAGGTCACCTGCTTTGACCAGATCACCCTCATCCACAAGAATTTCAGAAATTGTGCCGCCGCTGTCGTGTTGGACAACCTGCCTATTGCGGTCAACTTCGATCCGGCCAGAGGCTACAATCGCACCTGCGATATTGGACATCACAGACCAAGTTCCAAAGCCGCCAAATAGCACCGCGATCCCAATGAAACCGATGAACACAGGGCGCCACGCGCTCCACTTTTTCTGCTTGCTCATGTCACGCCTCCTTTGCCTTTGGGCGCTTGTTGGATCTCTTTGTGGTTTTTCACCATTCCTTTGAGCACTTCATCCTTGGGACCAAAGGCCATGCACATGCCACCATCGAGCACCATCAAGGTGTCACATTCCTGAATAGCTGCGGGTCGGTGCGCCATGATCAACACAGAACGGCCGGCCTGTTTCATAGCGCGTATCGCACGATTAAGCGCTTCGGAGCCTACGTTATCAAGGTTTGAGTTCGGCTCATCCAGAACAAGGATCACCGGCTCGTCATAGAGCGCACGGGCGAGGCCAATGCGCTGCATCTGACCACCGGAGAGCCGGACCTGGCCTGCATTAATGATAGTGTCATAACCGTCAGGCAGTTCTAGGATCATCTCATGAGCTGCTGCCATTTTTGCGGCTGCAACTACTTTTCCATCTTCAGGCACATCCGCAAGCCGCGCAATATTCTGCGCTATTGTTCCGTCAAACAACGATACACGTTGCGGCAGATAACCAATGTAGCGACCCAACACCTCGGAGCCATAGTGCTCAAGCGCGGCACCATCTAGGCGGACGGACCCGCCCGCAGGACGCCACACCCCCGTTAGCGTGCGCGCCAGCGTGGATTTCCCCGCGCCAGAAGGGCCGATCACACCAACAGCCTGACCCGGCTCAACTTTGAATGAGACAGACTTGAGCGATGCTTGCTTTTCGCCCGGAGGAACCACTGTGAGACTTTTCGCGACCAGCATCGCGCGCGGTTTCGGTAGCTCTGTACGCGGCCCCTCAGGCTGTACCACCCCCAAAAGCTCAGCAATGTTATTCCATCCAGTTAAGCCACGCTGCACGACCGGCCATTGGTTCAACCCCATTTCGACAGGGGCGAGCGCCCG
>JBALTK010000024.1:0-26857 GCA_036964385.1 Sulfitobacter sp.
GTGTCGACTTTGTGTTGGCTTTCGCCTCTGAACCTTCGGCTCACTGTGTCGTCCCTTTAATGCGCTTGTTGCGCCTTGTCGTGCCGTCTGTCGGGGCCCTCGACGTTGCGGAGGGCGGAAAATAAAAAGGGCGGATTGATCTGCTGCCACTGATCAACCCGCCGCTTTATTCCCACCTTGGTGGGGAAGTCCGACTGCGCGCGCCACCTGGGGGGATGTCTGCTCGCTCGCGCGCCGGATCTCTTGGTCTGATGAAAGCGAAGGCCTGTATGAAACCTGCTAGAGTTTATTATTGTGTGGGGTCGTTTGGTGCCCCGTAGTCTCGTTCTCATCCGATGAATAAGGGATACGATGGGAAAGCATGGGCGTCTACAATTAATTTCAATTTCTTACCGCCCACCCCCTTGATGCAGGGTTACAAAAATTGAGATAACAACTTAAAATCATCAAACCTTTAGCACAAATAGTGCAAGGGGCGAATATCAGCACTACATATGGACAAGATCAAAAAGGGTCAAGAATTCCCACGAAATCCCAAAAAATTTGATGGTAAAAGTTATCCACAGGGGGTATTCCCCCTTTGTTCCGATGTAAATAGGAATTTCACCGTCGAATCGCGCCTAACCTCAGAAGATTCGCTGTAAGCGCCCGACAATACAGCCCACCGATGCCGCGCAGAACACCTTCCCCCACCTACTCGCCCATGAATTCCCACAGGTCGGCCCATAAATTCCCATACGACCAATCAGGACCCAAGAGTGACCCTTTTTGAGCACACCTGAGCAGGCATCCAAGCAGTTTGCTTGTGTAAAGCGCACCAAAAGGTCAAACAGCGTTACCAGAATTCGCAGACAGGTTTTTCTCATGACGGCTATCAGCCTATTGCGCCACGCGATTGGCCTACTCACCATGCAACCGCTCAAGACTCTTACAGTCATTGGGCCCGCCTTGGCGTTGATGATCGGGCTAAGCATACTGATCGCGTTTACAGCGCCAGATATTTTGGCCAATGCAGATAGCAGCCCATTGGGCGCGGTTCCGTCAAACTGGATTTTGCTCGTAGCCCTCGCCCTGAGCTATTCCCTGATGGCAATCTTGTGGCACCGCCACACGCTAAGTGGGCTGGGCACTCCCCCACCGCTGTCGGCCACTCTCTTACTCAGCTATCTTTGGCGCGTAGTGTTGCTCACTGGAATTCAGATCAGCCTGAGCCTTGCGCTCATCGTTCCACTGCTGGTCTCCAGCCAACATAGCGGCGCAGAGGGCGAAGCCCCCGCTTTTCTTTCAGTTATTCTGACAACATTTGTAACCCAGCTTTTGCTGGTCTGGCTCTCACTACGGCTCAGCCTGATATTACCCGCTGCGGCGATTGGCGCCCCGATCCGCATGGTGCAAAGCTGGCGCTATACGTCACCAGTTGCACGCACGCTCTGGAGCATCGCGGCGATATTGGCAATTTTCAACACGGTCCTGACAATCGTGGTAACCCGCTTTGACCTCACGACACCGATACATACGCTTGTATTGGAGTTGCCAGTCTATGTGTTCGAGGGAATGCTGATCTTCAGCATCCTCACGACACTATATGCACGTCAGGTTCACGACACGCCCATGAACCCGAAATAGGTTCAGGCCATTCCACCTTTGATCAGTCCCTCTGCCAGACGGGCGTAGGCTTGGGCCATAGGGCCATCCCCTACAGCAACGGGTGTTCCGCTATCGCCCGCAAGGCGCGTCTCAAGGTCAATCGGCAGAGTGCCAAGTAGAGGAGCGCCCATCGCCTCCGCTTCGGAAGCAACACCGCCCTGCCCGAAGATTTCGTGCTCTGATCCACAATCGGGACAGACAAAAACCGACATATTCTCGATCAACCCGAGAACCGGCGTTTTCAAGGTGGCAAACATATCCAGCGCCTTGCGTGCATCGATGAGTGCCACATCCTGTGGCGTGCTCACTACAATTGCCCCTGTTAGCTCTGACTTGGTGCACAGGGTCAGCTGCACATCGCCTGTACCAGGCGGCAGATCGACCAGCAGAACATCAAGCTCCCCCCACTCCACTTGCCCCAACATTTGTTGCAAGGCACCCATCAGCATTGGCCCTCGCCAGATGGTGGCCTTACCCTCTTCCATCATAAAGCCGATCGACATCAACGTGACACCATGCGCCTTGAGCGGGATGATCGTTTTGCCATCCGGACTGGCGGGGCGTTTATTCACACCCATCATGCGCGGGATGCTGGGTCCATAGATGTCTGCGTCAAGCAATCCGACCTTGCGCCCCTGCTTGGCCAGTGCGACGGCCAGATTAGTACTGACTGTAGACTTCCCCACGCCGCCTTTGCCCGAACCGATTGCAATGATGCGCTGCACGCCACTTGGCTTCGTTGGTCCATCTTGGGGTTTCGGGTGGCCGCCAATCTTGAGGCTTGGGGGCGCTGCAGGCTTGGCCGCGGGGCCGTGGGCGGTCAGCGCAGCTGTTACCTGTGTAACACCGGCAAGTTCCGACACGACCCTCTCTGCCGCATCGCGCAGCGGCACCATCGCCTTTGCAACATCCGCATTGGGCGCCTCTATAACAAAACGTACTACACCTCCCTCGACAGTCAACGCGCGCAGTAAGTCATGCGCGACCAAACTGCGACCGTCCGGCAAATTGATCCGCTCAAGGGCTGCGATGACATCTTCTTTGGTGAGGGACATGGTGCTTCTCCTGTTACGCCCCCCCTGACATCGCAGATTGCGCAAAAACCGCAAGGCTGGTGCGCTGGGTTATGAGACCGCTCAAGAAACAGGCCATGCTGTCTAAAATACCAGCATCGAAACACTTGCGTTTGCTGCATGGCAGAAATGCAATTTAATGTATTGTGCAGCTGCAGCAAAAATTGTTATTCCTACTCGTGAAAACAATCCTCCCGATGGTTTTCTTTATTACTGAAAGGGCCTTCATCCTCCTCCCGAAGGTGCCTTTCACTTTAGGCGGCGACATCTCCTCCCAGATGTCGTCGCCCTTTTTTTGCGTAGAATCAAAACTCGGCCATCACGCTTTTGTGAGCGGCTCTTGATATTTTCACAATTCGAAACAGCGACTTGCCGTTACGTCGCGTATGCAGAAAACGCATAGCCGCAATGCAGCATTGCGTCTTGATCATAAGGTCGAAACGCTTAATTACTGATCACAACAAGACGCACACGATATGAAAGAATGAACATGACATACTTCACAGACACAAACGTAGCCGTATCCGCACAGCCTAGCCGCATCGCAGCATTTTTCGATGCAATCGCGCTCAAAGCACGTCAGCGCAAAGCATACCGCCAGACGTTCAACGAGCTGTGCACAATGACATCACGCGATCTGGCCGATCTCGGCATGAGCCGCAGCGACTTTCGCCGCCTGTCCAAAGAAGCGGCAGAAATGACTAAGTAATAAGAATTCCTTGCGGTTCGGTCCTCCCACTTGGCCGCAGGTGAATATGCAGCATGGCAGTGTCTCGCCTCCCCGATGACCCCATGCTGTTAAAGATGCATCTTCCGTTCCTCCCGATTGGACGGTGCAACTTATAAGACGGCGTCCCCGCCTCCCCGGGGGCGCCGTTTTCATTTAAGTGCCCCCGATGCCTTCCTTCGTCCGCACAATGACCGAGCATCGTCAAACTGCTGCCCTTGAGCTCTCACATCGTAGAGCAAACAAAAGATAGGTTAGATTGATGAAATACCTCAAGATCGCAACATTTCTGTCGGCCACCGTCGGCCTTCCCGCGCACGCAGAAATTCATCGGTTTGGCGAGAAGAGCGAAACACGCGTAAAAATCTGGGAGATATAACAACAAGCCAGCGCGTTGGACTTGAGAAGTTCACAGAAAAAGGAGCGCTATTTCGGGGCCATCTACGTAGAGACAGGCGGCGCCGGATGGGGCTCATTTACAGGCGTGCACAGCATAAAGAACGCTATGGTTCTGGCAGAACGAATCTGTGAGGAATACGGCAAAGACCAACACCTGCACTCTTGTCGGGGTGTCCTACCCGCGCGATATGGACACAAAAACATCCCCGAACTCACGATGAACGCCTATTCCGCCGAAAAATTTCACGTCTACGAAACTAGGGCAGAGGGTTTTCGCGCTGTCCGGCAATTCCGCAATGGGCTGGGGCACACGCAAAGATACACCACAAGCTGCCGTTGATGCCGCGCTGATCAACTGCTTCCCCAGCAGCGTGAAAAATCCACTCAAGCTTCAGCCGGACCTGCGCACAAAAGCATTAGAGGACGGTCTTTACACATGTCGGGTCATCGACAGCACTGGTGCAGTACCTTCGTAAATCGGCCTTAAAACGGCACATCATCGGCGGCCGTCAAAAAGCGGGCAACGACTTTCTTCGTATCCGCTTTTTCAAACGCGACTTCCAGCTTGTCCCCTTCAATCCCGATGATTGCACCATAGCCGAACTTCTGATGGAACACCCGTTCCCCCATCGTAAAGCTGCTGGTAGCAGTCATATCGATAGTCATGTTCTTGGATTCCGCAGGTTGGCTCATCCCGCGACTGCCCGCGCGAGATTGTAAACGCCGCCAGCCGGGGGAGTTGTACACATTCGCCTCTGCCGCTGCCTCGTGCAGCGTGCTTTTGGGCATCGCGGCACCAAAGCTCCCTCCATAGAGGCCCGGAGGCGTGAGGACTTCAACATGCTGTTCTGGCAACTCGTCGATAAACCGTGAGGGCAGCGCGTTCTGCCATTGCCCAAAGACAAAGCGGTTAGCGGCAAAAGAAATCGTGCAGAGCTCTTCGGCCCGCGTAATGCCAACATAGGCCAGCCGCCGCTCTTCCTCCAACCCCTTCTGACCGCTCTCGTCCATAGAACGTTGCGAGGGAAACAGGCCGTCTTCCCAACCAGGCAGGAAAACCGCAGGAAATTCCAAACCCTTGGCGGCATGAAGCGTCATAATGCTGACCTTCTCGCCCTCATTTTCCTTCTCGTTGTCCATGATAAGGCTGACGTGTTCCAAGAAACCTTGCAGGTTCTCAAATTGATCCAGCGCTTTGACCAGCTCTTTTACGTTTTCCAACCGCCCCGGTCCTTCAGGCGTTTTGTCATTCTGCCAGTGTCCAGTATAGCCGCTCTCGTCGAGGATGATCTCGGCCAGTTCTACATGACTGATTTCGGGGGGGCCGAACTCCATGCGCACGGGGCCACCATCATCCAAGACGCTGTCATCATTGGCTTCGATGCGGGGGCCGTGCAACTTGGACGCCCAGCGGTCGATCCCTTCGATCAGGATGCGCAGCTCGGTTGCACCCTTCCCGCCGATTCCCTTTTCGTTCAGCAGTATCCGCGCACCCTCAACCAAATTGGTGCCACTGGCCCGCGCTGCCCCTTGGATTTTCTGAACCGCTACTTTGCCAAGACCGCGCTTGGGGGTGTTCACAATCCGCTCAAACGCCAGATCATCGTCAGGTGACGTCACAATGCGGAAATAGGCCATCGCATCCCTGATCTCGAGCCGTTCATAAAACCGCGGTCCACCAATCACGCGGTACGGTAAACCAATGGTTAGAAAGCGGTCTTCGAACGCCCGCATCTGATGGGACGCACGCACAAGAATCGCCATATGATCAAGGCTGAACTTGCGCAGGCCCCGCGTGCCACGCTGAAGTGATTCCAGTTCATCCCCGATCCAGCGCGCCTCTTCCTCGCCGTCCCAATGACCGATCAAGCGAAGCTTCTCACCGTCCTTTGCATCGGTCCACAATGTCTTGCCCAGACGCCCCTCATTGCCGTCGATCACACCCGAAGCAGCAGCAAGGATATGCGGGGTCGAGCGATAGTTTTGCTCCAACCGCACCACATGGGACCCCGGAAAATCCTTTTCAAACCGCAGGATATTCCCCACTTCGGCACCGCGCCAGCCATAAATCGACTGATCATCATCACCCACACAGCAGATGTTCTTGTGCCCCGCCGCCAGCAGCCGCAACCACAGGTACTGGGCCACGTTGGTATCCTGATACTCGTCCACAAGGATGTATTTGAACCAGCGCTGGTACTGCTGGAGCAGGTCTTCGTGGGTCTGGAAAATCGTGACCATATGCAACAGCAGATCGCCGAAATCACAGCAATTCAGTTCCTTGAGCCGTGTCTGGTAAGCCGCGTAAATTTGCGGCCCAAGGTGGTTATAGGCACCTGCATCGGCAGCAGGGATTTTGTCAGGCGTCAGCGCACGGTTTTTCCAGTCATCAATAATGCCCGCCAGCATCCGTGCGGGCCAACGTTTGTCGTCGATGCTTTCTGCCGCGACCAGTTGTTTGAGCAGCCGCAGTTGATCGTCCGTGTCCAGAATGGTGAAATTCGACTTCAGACCGACCAGCTCCGCATGTCTGCGCAACAATTTGACACAGATCGCATGGAAGGTGCCGAGCCATGGCATCCCCTCCACAGGTTGTCCCAGCATGGAACCCACGCGATTCTTCATCTCGCGTGCGGCTTTGTTGGTAAATGTTACCGCGAGAATTTCATTTGGACGTGCGCGTCCCGTATTCATCAAATGCACGATCCGCGCCGTCAGCGCGCGCGTCTTGCCCGTCCCTGCCCCTGCGAGCATCAAAACAGGACCGTCCATTGTTTCAACAGCTTCACGCTGTGCGGGATTCAGACCGTCAAGATAGGGTTGCGGGCGCGCGGCCATGGCACGGGCGGACAAGGACGCGCCTTCAAAGGCAGCATTTTCATCAAAATCACTCATAGCCGACAAGGTAGCGCGAAGTGCATCTGGATTAAAGAGACGTTCGCACAATGTTCCGCATGAATGTCGAGAAATCCTGCTACAGCGCAAAAGGCTAAGGTGAACAGCGGATTCTTTTATTGCCCACCCGCTCTGGGCGCCCTCATCCTCCATGCGCGAAATTGAGACCTTCCAAAGAGCGAATTGCAACAGGCGATCTAAGGGCCGGCAAGATTAGGAGAACGTGTTGAAACAGGCGCTGGACAAGAGCAGGCGGAAACCGCCAAATGCTGCAATGGATTTACATGCAAAATACCCCGCTCTGTCCGACCTGCGCAGCCGCGCAAAAAAGCGTATTCCCAGTTTCGTATGGGAATATCTCGATAGCGGCACAGGGGATGAGGCAACAAAAGCGCGCAACCGCGCAGGCCTTGACCGGATCGGCATGATGCCTTCGATTCTGCATGGCGAATTCACGCCTGATCTAACCACGAATTTCATGGGCTCCGAATTGCCCTTACCGTTTGGGATTGCACCCATTGGAATGTCAGGCCTGATGTGGCCAGACGCCGAAGGCCACCTCGCCCGTGCAGGTGCAAAAGCTAATATTCCCTACTGCATCTCCACCGTCGCCACACAAAGCCCCGAAGACATCGCACCACATTTGGGCCCGCAGGCGTGGTTTCAGATGTACCCACCCCGCGATCCCGAAATCAGGCGCGATATGCTGGCACGCGCGAAGGCGGCGGGATTCTCTACGTTGATCCTCACCGTTGACGTGCCAGTGGCCAGCCGCCGCGAAAGGCAAGTCCGCTCTGGCCTCACAAACCCTCCGCGCCTAACGCCGCGCCTTTTGGCGCAAGTGGCGTTGCGCCCCGCATGGGCCATGGGCATGGCACAACGCGGCATGCCGCATATGCGCGGACTGGACAAATACGCCAATGCTGCCACGGACGGTCTGTCGCCCACCGCGCATGTGGGTTACCTCCTACGTACGGCTCCTGACTGGGACTATGTCGGTTGGCTGCGCGAGGAATGGGACGGTGATTTTCTGATCAAAGGTGTGCTGCGTCCTGAAGATGCGGTGCGTCTAGAGGGGCTGGGTGCTGACGGTATCTGGGTGTCCAACCACGCAGGTCGCCAGTTCGACGGTGCCCCCGCCGCGATCAAGACATTACCGGCAATCCGTGCCGCGACCAAGCTGCCCCTGATCTTTGACAGCGGGATTGAAGGGGGTCTGGATATCTTACGCGCCTTGGCGCTTGGCGCAGATTTTGTGATGCTAGGGCGCGCGTTCCACTTCGCGTTAGGCGCATTGGGTCCGAAAGGCGTCGATCACCTGATCGATATTCTGGCCAAGGACATGGCGGCCAATATGGGCCAGATCGGCGCGCGCACCCTAAAAGAGTTACCCACGCCGATCACCGTCTAGCATCTAATGTAGATTACTGCGCGCGCAGCTTCAGGTCACCAAGGATGAATTGGAACTTTGTATCACCAGGTGGAAAGGGCTGACCGTTCGCGCCGACACTGCTCACAATATAGCCGTCACCAGAGCGGTAGTAGGTGCCGCAGACAGCGCCACCAAACTGATTGATGGTGTCGCGAGTCGCACCCAGTAAAATCGCGGACATGGGATCGCGCCCCGTCACGCTTACATCTTCGCCACGCACACAAGCTCGATCCCCTTGCAGCATGCTACGCGTAATTATTTCAACATTCTGGATTGCGGTTGAATTGGGCACCTTCAAAGCCGCAAGTTCATTCGAAATCATCGTATTACCATCCACAGTAGAAGTAATGATTGAAGCGCAGCTATTGGTCGCCGCCTGATAATCAATGCAGGCTTTTTTGTTCGGGTGCGCCGCCAAGATATTTCGAATGTTCAGCGGTTCGCCCTTCGGCAGCACCTGTGTTACAAACGGATCTGGTGTCGCAGCACAACCTGCAAGCAAGGCCGCCATCGCACCAGCACCCAATATCTTTGTAAAATTTCCCATCGCCTGCTCTCCTGCTGCTCTTATATTTTTTCGCGATATCGCCACCGCCAACCTCCAAAAGCAATAAAAAAGCCAATTTTATATGATGTGTTTGTCCAAATTGTCGCTCATCCGCACCATAAATCCTCACCTGCACGCGCATCGGTAGAAAAACTACGGCTCTACCCAATCACACGCATTGCAGGCTTGGGCATCTTACGCCTACAAATTGCGCACACCCCCATTGGGAAAGGCCTACCAATATGACTGACTTCCGCAAAATCCTCATCGCGAACCGTGGCGAGATCGCCATTCGCATCATGCGTGCTGCCAACGAGATGGGTAAAACCACCGTTGCGGTCTTTGCCGAAGAGGACAAGCTGGGGTTACATCGCTTCAAAGCTGACGAAGCTTATCGCATCGGTAAAGACCTCGGGCCCGTCGCCGCGTACCTCAGCATTGACGAGATGATCCGCGTGGCAAAAGCCTGCGGTGCTGATGCGATCCATCCTGGTTATGGCCTGCTGTCAGAGAACCCCGACTTTGTAGATGCCTGCGCGCAGAACGGCATCACCTTTATCGGCCCGAAGGCCGAGACCATGCGCGCATTGGGCGACAAAGCTTCGGCGCGGCGTGTTGCAATGGCGGCCGATGTGCCTGTCATCCCCGCTACTGAGGTCTTGGGCGATGACATGGCCGAGATCAAGAAGGAGGCGGCAGCGGTCGGCTATCCCCTGATGCTCAAAGCGTCATGGGGCGGTGGTGGCCGCGGGATGCGCCCGATCTACAATGAGGACGAACTCGAAGAAAAAGTGCGTGAGGGCCGCCGCGAAGCCGAAGCTTCCTTTGGCAACGGCGAGGGCTATCTGGAAAAGATGATCATGAAGGCGCGCCACGTAGAGGTCCAAATTCTGGGCGACTCTCACGGTGATATCTATCATTTGTACGAGCGTGATTGCTCGGTCCAGCGCCGCAACCAGAAAGTGGTCGAACGCGCGCCCGCCCCCTACCTCACCGAAGAACAACGCGCCCATGTTTGTGAGCTGGGCCGCAAAATCTGTGCGCATGTGAATTATGAATGCGCAGGCACTGTTGAGTTCCTCATGGATATGGAGACTGAGGAGTTCTTCTTTATCGAAGTAAATCCGCGTGTTCAGGTCGAGCATACGGTGACCGAGGAAGTAACTGGCATCGACATCGTGCAGGCGCAAATCCTCATTGCCGAAGGCAAGACAATTGCCGAGGCCACTGGAAAAGCGTCCCAAGCCGATATTCAACTGCAAGGTCACGCGCTCCAGACTCGCATCACAACCGAAGACCCGCTTAACAACTTCATCCCCGACTATGGCCGCATCACCGCCTTCCGCGAGGCGACCGGCATGGGCATCCGTCTGGATGGTGGCACGGCCTATTCAGGCGGTGTGATTACACGCTATTACGACAGCCTTTTGGTAAAAGTGACAGCCAAGGCCCAAACGCCAGAGCAAGCGATTGCCCGTATGGACCGCGCCCTGCGCGAATTCCGTATTCGCGGCGTGAGCACTAACATCGCCTTTGTCGAGAACCTGTTGAAGCACCCGACTTTCCTGAACAACACCTACCACACAAAATTCATTGATGAGACGCCTGAGCTTTTCACCTTCAAGGCGCGCCAAGACCGTGGCACCAAGGTCCTGACCTATATTGCGGACATTAGTGTAAACGGTCACCCCGAGACCAAAAACAAACCCCTCCCCCCTGCGACGACCCGTGCGCCGCAACCGCCGGAAAGTAGCGCAGAGCCAATGATGGGCACGCGCAACCTGCTGGAACAAAAAGGTCCACAAGCCGTGGCCGACTGGATGGGGCAGCAACGTCAACTCCTGATCACGGACACCACCATGCGCGATGGGCATCAGTCACTGCTCGCCACTCGCATGCGTAGCCATGACATGATCAAAGTGGCCCCCGCATATTCCGCCAATCTGCCGACCCTCTTCTCGGTCGAATGCTGGGGCGGCGCGACCTTCGACGTGGCTTACCGCTTCTTGCAGGAATGTCCGTGGCAGCGCCTGCGCGACATTCGTGAGCGGATGCCGAATATCATGACGCAAATGCTGCTGCGCGCCTCGAACGGCGTTGGATACACAAACTACCCTGACAATGTGGTGCAGCACTTTGTTAAGACTGCCGCCAGCTCTGGCGTTGACGTGTTCCGCGTTTTTGACAGCCTCAACTGGGTTGAGAACATGCGCGTGGCGATGGACGCAGTGCAGGAGGCCGACAAAGTCTGCGAAGGTACGATCTGCTACACAGGCGATATCTTTGATCCTGACCGCGCGAAATACGATCTGAAATACTATGTCGCCATGGGCAAGGACCTCAAAGCTGCAGGTGCCCATGTGCTCGGCCTTAAGGATATGGCGGGTCTGCTTAAACCCGCACAAGCACGCGTACTTGTCCGGGCGCTGAAATCCGAAGTGGGCCTTCCGATCCATTTCCACACCCACGACACGGCTGGCATTGCCACCGCCACCATTCTTGCGGCTTCCGAGGCGGGTGTAGATGCCGTAGATTGCGCTATGGACGCATTTTCGGGAAATACCTCCCAAGCAACCCTCGGCTCAGTCGTCGAAGCGCTGCGCCACACCGACCGCGATACGGGCCTTGATATGACTGCCGTGCGCGAAATCTCCGATTATTGGGAAGAGGTCCGCCACCAGTACCGCGCCTTTGAGACGGGCATGCAAGCCCCCTCCTCCGAAGTCTACCTCCACGAAATGCCTGGTGGTCAGTTCACCAACTTAAAGGCCCAAGCGTCCAGCCTCGGCCTTGATGATCGTTGGCCAGAAGTTGCGCGTACATACCGCGATGTGAACCAGATGTTCGGCGATATCGTGAAGGTAACGCCGTCGAGCAAGGTTGTGGGTGATATGGCGTTGATGATGGTGTCCCAAGGACTGTCGCGCGCGCAGGTCGAAGACCCCGAAACGGATGTCTCCTTCCCTGACAGCGTAATCGACATGATGCGCGGCAATTTGGGCCAACCTCCGGGCGGGTTTCCTGCGGGCATCGTGAGTAAAGTGCTGAAGGGTGAGAAACCCAACACCGACCGACCGGGCGCACATCTAGAAGCCGTTGATCTGGAAGCGGTTCGCAAAGAGCTGTCAGAGCAGCTCGATGGACTGGCCATCGATGATGAGGATCTGGCGGGTTATCTGATGTATCCGAAGGTCTACACTGATTATATGTCCCGCCATGCGATCTATGGTCCCGTGCGCACGCTGCCCACGCCCACGTTCTTTTACGGAATGGAGCCAAGCGACGAAATCACCGCCGAAATTGACCCCGGCAAGACGCTTGAGATCCGGCTGCAAGCCATCGGGGATACAAACGAGGACGGCGAGGTCAAAGTCTTTTTCGAGCTCAACGGCCAGCCCCGTGTCATCCGTGTGCCGAACCGTCTGGTAAAAGCGACCACGCAACAGCGCCCAAAAGCTGAAACTAGCAATCCAAATCACATTGGCGCACCGATGCCCGGTGTTGTGGCCTCTGTCGGCGCTGTGGTCGGTCAAAAGGTTAAGGCAGGTGATCTGCTCCTCACCATCGAGGCAATGAAAATGGAAACTGGCCTTCATGCAGAGCGTGACGCGGTGGTCAAAGCCGTGCATGTAACAGCTGGCGGTCAAATCGACGCCAAAGACCTTTTGGTAGAATTGGAATAATTGATGATGTTGAGTATTACGCCTCTTTATGCAGGCCTTCTGACGCTTGTTTTCCTTGCGCTGAGCGTTGCGGTAATCATGCAGCGCGTAGCAGTGGAAAAAGCCGACGATGGCGCGGATGAGACAGCGTTGAACAAATCCATGCGGGTGCAGGCGAATTTCGTCGAATATGTGCCACTCGGGGTGATCCTAATGCTCTGCGCAGAGTTGCAAGGCGCGCCAAGCTTGGCGATTCACGCCATGGGAGCCACTTTGCTTATCGGGCGTATCTGTCATGGCATCGGCATGTCGCGGACACCACAGGTTTCGGCGCTGCGCGGAGGAGGTTTTCTGCTCACGGCCCTCATGCTCGTCCTCTCTGCATTAGCCGTTTTGGGCCACGCTCTGTTCTAAATCAAAGTTTTTGCAAATGAGGTCAAATTAGCTCTTGCGGCATACGGCACAGGAAGCTAAATCACCCTCACTAACTGATGCGGGCGTAGCTCAGGGGTAGAGCATAACCTTGCCAAGGTTAGGGTCGGGCGTTCGAATCGCCTCGCCCGCTCCAGTTAGACCACCCTACCCCGGTGGTAATTGACAAGGTCGCCTTTGGGCGGCCTTTCGTCTTTTTGGGGCCCTATTTGAAACACTATGTTTCCGATTCACAAGTAGTGAAATACCCCCTACCCGACAATCATTGGCTGTATTGTGAAATGCTGGTTCAATTTATACAGTATTACCGCGCAGCACAGAGCCCACGCACTAGCCACATGATTAACATAAATTTCTAAGGACACAGCCCAAAGGAACTAATGCAAATCGCCCTCGTTGGCTCACTCGGCCTTGAAGGTCTTATCGGGCTGTTCGACAGCAACGACGATGAAGTAAATACCACCGACGAGGTGCAGGAACCCGAAATCGATACGCCCATAGAGGATGTGACCGAAGTTGATCCCGAGCCTGAAGTCGAAGACGATCTCGACCTTGGTGCGAGCATTATTGAGAGTGAAGATGGCAGCCTTGAGATCGAGCTGGGGGATGATGAGACCGGCAGCATTGCCGCAATCAAGGTTGAAGAGTTTACCCGCAACGTCGACGGATTTCCTGTTTTCTCCCTTGGCGTGTATCTGGTGCCCGAAGGTGTAACGCTGCCTGTCGATCCTACTGGCAATGGCGAAACATATGGCGGTCCAGAGAATTTCGCGGAGGCATTTGGCTTAACCCTTTTGACCAAATTTGACCTTGGCACACTTGCAGACCGTGAATATCTGAACAATGAGGCCAATACGTTGACCGATCCGCCTGCAATCACATCTGATGAGCCGATCACAATTCTCAGCACCTACTTTGAAAATCCCAATATGGGCGGCGGTGGGTTGTACTTTTCGAGCAATGTCGCAGAGACACTCCCCCCCTTCGAGGGCATTACGCCGTTTAGCGCAGGCTAATCGCTGCCCAATCAGAGCTGGCCTGCGGTCTGTCTACTTGGGCAGCGTCCGCATGCCCGTCTGGGCCATAGCGACGCTCATCTCGGCACTGAGGACCTCCCAGATGCGCTCAAGCCCCTCTTCACCGCCAGCTGCAATTGCGAACTGAAGCAAGCGGCCGAAGAAAACAAAATCAGCACCCGAGAGCAGCGCCTTGAGCGCATCCTCGCCAGAGCGCAGACCGCTGTCGAAAAACACAGGCATGTCAGGGCCAACGGCATCGCGGATGAGGGGCAGCATCTCAAACGCGGCGGGCGCGCTTTCCAACTGGCGCGCGCCGTGGCTGGAGACTTGAACCGCATCCACACCGTATTCTTTGAGGCGCACAGCGTCCTCCACGTCCAGCACTCCTTTCACGACCAGCTTACCCGACCAAACGTCGCGCATCCGCGCGAGCGTATCCCAATCTACAGCAGCACGGCTCTCGGTGCGGTCAAATGCATACCCTTCCATCTCGAAGTTCGCCATTTGTGGCTTACCCGCGAACAGACTGCTCAGCGACCACTGCGGGTGTAGAGCGAAATCGATGAACTGGCGCGGCCCGATCTTGAAAGGCATGGTGAACCCGTGGCGTAATTCCCGTGGGCGGCGACCAACTTCGGGGACATCAAGGGTCAGGACAAGTGTCTCGTACCCAGCCCTGCGCGCCCGCTCCACCAGCTTGAAAGTACCCTTTCCGTCTCCACTGAAATATATCTGGAACCATGCATGGCCTTGCGCCACTTCGATGATCGTTTCCAATGGCGTTGAAGCCACTGTGGAGACACCATGCGGAACTTTATTTCTGGCCGCCAATCGCGCCAGCATAAGATCGGCGCCGGGTGCAGACAGGTTGCACATGCCCATGGGCGCAATCCCAAAGGGGCGCGCAGCATCAGCGCCAAATATCGTAGCAGCCAGTGACCGCTCGCTCACATCGCGCAAGATGCGCGGACGCAGTGTCATGGCATCAAGGGCCGCACGGTTACGCGTCGCCCCCGTTTCGTTTCCAGCAGCACCATCGATGTAATCAAACACCATCCATGGCAGCCGCCGTTTAGCGAGCCGCCGCGCATCCTCAGCCGAGTGGATATGCGCGGCAGCCCCCATGGTTTAGGCGCTCACTGCTTTCATAAAGCGGTCGCGGATCACAACAGGATCCATTGTGATAACAGGCAGTTTGATGTTGCCGCTGTCGCATTTCACCACGATCACGGTCATCTTTTTGCTGTCGATGGCCGCTTGCAGCACTTTGCCCGTGTCGACATCCTGACACACGACAACATTCTCACAGCCACAGGCTTCGGCGACTTTCTCAAGCTTGGTCTTTTTACCAGCATAGGTTGGCTGGTCACCGGTGGAGCCGTAAGAGCCGTTGTCGATGATCATCAGAATGTAGTTATCGGCCACATTGTTTGCGATGGTTGGCAACGTACCAAGGTTGGTCAGGACCGATCCGTCACCATCAATGGAAATTACGGTCTTCGGCTGTGACAAAGCCAGACCCAGACCGATGGAGGAGGACAGACCCATGGTGCCGAGCATGTAGAAGTTGCTGGGCTGGTCGTCGATCATATGCAGCTCTTGGCTGGGCAGACCGATATTACATACGACCAGTTGGTCGCGGAGGATGGGCGCAATATCGCGCAAGATTTCAGAGCGTATCATTGGTCTCCGTAGCCTCCCCAGAAGTTGGCATCGGTCAGAATTGCGACCGGTTTATTGCACATGAAAGTGTATTTCAGAATGGCGTCGAATTCCTCAACGTCGGACTGGTGATGGAAGTGGTAAGTCGGGATTTTCATCTCGGCCAGCAGCGCCTTGGTATGGACAGCCATTTCGACCTGACAGGCCACGGGCTCGCGCAGTTCACCACGGTAGGAGATGATCATCGGCAGCGGCATCCGGTAATACTGGATCAGAGTGGCCAGCGTGTTGATCGTGACGCCAATAGCCGTGTTTTGCATGATGATTGCAGGGCGTTTACCCCCCATGAAGGCTCCCGCGCACAGGCCCATGCCTTCATCTTCCTTGTTGGAAGGAATGTGAAAAATCTCGTCGCGCGCTTCGACTTCCTCGATCACACCTGCCAGCTGCTTGCACGGCACGGTGGTGACAAAGGAGACGTTGTTCGCGACAAGATCGTCTGTGATCTTCTTGTCGATGTTCATTTGTAGAGGCCTTTCCAGACAGTTACGATCATTCAGTCACTGCTGCGGCGCACATGCACCGCGCAATTTGCGTGGCGCACAACGCGCGCCGCCGTAGAGCCGAGCAAAAAGCGCCCCAGCCCGGGTTTATGAGAGCCGATCACGATCAGATCGACGTCGTTCGCATCGGCATAGTCGACGATGCCCCGCGATGAGTGCCCTTTGATCAAGGCAGCTTTCACATTGGGCAGATCTTTTATCCTGTCGTGAAGCTGCGCTTGCGCGTCATCAAATCCTGCCTGCACCACCTCAGCATCTAGATAGGCGCTGACCGACCCTTGGGGCGTCTCGTACACATGCAGGGCAATGATCTCGCCCCCCTGCGCACGCAACGCTTCTGCGATCGCCAGAGTTTCGGGCGAAACGCCGTGATCAAGCGCCATAGGAACGAGGATTTTATGGTACATAGCTATCTTCCTCTCTTAAGCCCAAGGGGTCAGAATGATTTTGGGCTCGGCCACCTGCCCAGCCCGCAACGCCGCAAAAGCTTCGGCCCCTTCGGATAACGGCCGATGCTGGCACCAGTCCAGCGAACCAAGACGCCCGTCGAATATGGCCGCAGCGGTATCACGAAAATCCTTAGCGGTGTAGGTATAGGTCCCGATAAAGGTGATTTCTTGCAGGGTCATGCGCCGCACATCTAGACCACCAGCGTCCTCACCCAGCCCCACATGCGCCATCACGCCACCTGCTTGCACAGCCGCAGATGCCGTTGCACGGGTCGCGGCGTATCCAACGGCATCGATGACGACAGGATACTCACCCACAACCTCAGCAACTGTCTGCTCCCCCAGTGCTATCAGAAAGGCGCGGCGCGCAGCGTTCGGCTCCACAATGGTCACATTGCCGACACCCATCGCACGCAGCGCAAGCGCCGCTGCCAAACCAATCGCCCCACCGCCTATTACCAAGGCACGGCGCTCCATTCCCAGATGCAGCGCTTCGAGTGCCAACCGCACGGCATGCCAGCTTACCGCAAGTGGTTCCGCCAATGCCGCGTGGGCCAACGACACGTCCTGCGGCACTGTCACAAGATTGTTTTCAGGCATCGCAATATACTGGGCGAAGGCCCCTTCACGCGGTTGCATCGAAATGATCTGACGCTTGGGGCACAGGTTCTCACGCCCCGATGAACAAGCTGCGCAAGTTCCACAAGTCACCAGCGGATTGACTGTCACGCGCCGCCCGTCCATCGTCCCACCGACGATGACGCCAGCGGCTTCATGACCCAAAATCAGCGGCGCAGCGCGGCGCGCATCATGTCCCAGATAGGCATGCATATCCGACCCACAGATGCCCACGGCCTCTACCTTGATCAGATGCTCCCCGTCCGGGATCGCCGGATCAGGCACGTCGCGGAAGCCGAGCGTCTCTACGCCGTCATAGACCAAAGCTTTCATTTTGCTGTAAATCCCCCGTCGACCATAATCACCTGCCCCGTCACATAGGCAGAGGCGTCCGAGCATAAGAACAGCAGCGGACCGTCCATGTCTTGTAGCGTGCCATTACGCCCAGCGCATGTTTGTGCGGCATTACGGGCAGCACGCTCGGTGTCGGAAAAGACGACCTGCGTCAGCTCGGTCGGGAAGAACCCCGGTCCGATTGCGTTTGCGGTGATGCCATCGCGCGACCATGCTTCGGCCATCGCGCGGGTGAGCTGCGCAACCCCTCCCTTACTCGCACCATAAGCGATGCTCGCGGGAAACGCGCGCGTAGATTGGAGGGAGGCGAAATTCACGATCCGCCCCCAACCCTTTGCCTTCATCGCAGGCACCAACGCTTGGGACAAAAAGAACGGCGCGGAGAGGTTCAAGGCAAGTGTCGCATCCCAGCCGTCGGGTGTGACATCATCTGCGGCTTGGCGTGTGTTTACCCCCGCTGCATGCACCACGATATCAGGTGCGCCAAAGGGTGCCGACACACCAAGTTGCAAGGCCTTGATCCCCTCGCGGTCCGCAACGTCTGCGACCATGACAGCACAGCGATCACCGATCTCGGCACGCAATTCCTCCAACGCATCCATGCGCCGCGCAACCCCCACAACCTGTGCACCCGCAGCCGCCAACGCGACGGCAGCTCGACGGCCGAGGCCACTGCTGGCCCCTGTAATACAAGCCACACGGCCCGTCAGATCGAAAAGGGCGCGAGGATCATCCATCTGCAGACAGATCAAATTTTTCGTCGGGGAAGTATTTGGCCAAACGCACATCTGCTGCACGGGCATGCCCCTCCATCCCTTCCAGACGGCTGATGCGTGCGGTGGCTTCGGCAACCCGTTTGGACGCCTCGCGGGTGGTCCGCTGCCATGTGACGATCTTCATGTATTTATGCACGGACAAGCCGCCCGTATAACCAGCAGCACCAGAAGTCGGCAGAACGTGGTTCGTACCAGAGGCTTTATCACCATAAGAAACGGTGGTTTCCTCCCCCAAGAAGAGCGAACCGTAACATGTGAGGCGGTCCAGCCACCAATCAGGATCTTCGGCCTGCACGGTCAGGTGCTCTGGTGCGTAGTCATCCGAGCAAGCGGCCATTTCCTCACGATCAGCGCAGAGGATCACCTCGGCATAGTCGCGCCACGCGGCAAAGGCGTTCTCGCGGTTGGTTTCTGGCAGATCGGCGATCAGTTCAGGAACCAGTTCCATCACCCTCTCTGCCATCGCGCGATCATCCGTGACCAGCCAGACAGGTGAGTTATAGCCATGTTCAGCTTGTGAAACCAAATCGGTCGCAACGATATTTGCGTCCGCGTCTTTGTCGGCAAGGATCAGGCTGTCTGTCGGGCCTGCGATCATGTCGATGCCCACACGGCCAAACAGGATACGCTTGGCCTCAGCGACAAATTGGTTTCCCGGACCGACGAGAATATTCGCCTTCGGGAGGCCAAACAGACCGAAGGTCATCGCTGCGACGCCCTGTACACCGCCCAGTGCGAGGATTTTATCAGCCCCGCAGATATGCGCCGCATACACAATCGCCGGAGCAACCCCAACACCCGGGCGTGGAGGCGAACAAGCCGAGATATGGCGACAGCCCGCCACTTTGGCTGTAGTCACAGTCATGATCGCGGAGGCGATGTGGCTATAACGCCCACCCGGCACATAGCAGCCCGCTGCATCAACAGGGATCGCCTTTTGACCCGCAATAAAGCCCGGCTCGATTTCCATTTCGACATTTGTCAGGGTGGATTTCTGCACCTCGGCAAAGCGTTTCACGTTGTCGTGGGCAAAAAGGATATCTGCCTTGAGTTTTTCTGGCACAAGCGCGCAGGCCGCCTCGATCTCCTCGGGGGTCAACATCACGTTGCCCTCGTATTGATCAAATTTCTTGGCGTATTCCAGTGCCTTGGCATCCCCGCCTGCTTCGATGTCGGCGAGGATATTCTTAACGATCTCATGGGTCTCTGACGCATCCGATTCAGCGGTTAGCGTTGCTTTTTTCAGGTATTCACGTGTCATGTTTTGGGTCCTACTTAAGAATATCGGGCAACAGCGTTGTCGAAATGGATGGGATATAGGCAATTAGCAGCACCACCACGAACATACACAATACAAAGGGAATCGCGCGTGCGGCTATCTTCAGAATAGACTCACCTGTAATACCAGATACGACAAAAAGATTAAGGCCAAGGGGCGGTGTGATGAATCCAACCCCAAGGGCGGTGATCATCATGATACAAAACTGGATTTCGTTCATCCCGATGTTGTCGGCCAGCGGTGCGAGGATCGGTGCGAGGATCACTATGTTGGGTGTCGTCTCCATCACACAGCCTGCAGCGATTAAAATACCGATCATTAACAGGATGAGTATCCACGGCTCGTTCGTGAGCGACGTCACGGATGTCACGAACCCCTGAGGGACGCCCATGATTGCCAATGCTTCGGCGAGTGGTGCGGAGAATGCAATAATGGGCAGGATGACACCGTTCACCTTGGCAGAACTGACCAACATGGCTGGAAAATCCGCCAGCTTGAGGGTGCCCATGACGAACCCCATCAGGATGGTGACCACAACCGCTGTCGCGCCCGCCTCGGTCGGTGTCAATTTGCCTGAGAAGATGCCGTAAAAAATGATGCCCGGCACGATGAATGCATACCAGCCCGACTTTAGCGCACGTCCCAGATTGCCTGCCCACTCCCCAAAGGAGATGTTTCCGCCACCTTCATAGCCGTGGATGCGGTTTACGATCAGGTTGGTGATCAGGATAGAGACAAGGATCGCCAAACCGGGGATAAGCGCCGCGAGGAATAGCGTTGAGGCAGATATTCCCAGCACCAGACCGATGATAATGTATGCTATGGACGGCGGAATGAGGATGCCCGTACAGGCCCCAGCCGCCACCAACGCGCACGCATAGGGGCGCGGATACCCAGCCTCCACCAGCCGCGCGATGGTCATGCGGCCAACCGCCGCCGCCCCTGCCGCGTCAGAACCAGAGATAGCCGCGAACATACCGCAGACAAGGACCGTGGCCGAGCCAAAGCCCCCTTTGGCGAAATTTGTCAAAGCTTCGGCTACGTCGAGGAATTTGCGGGAAAGGCCAGTGCGGACCAGAACATCGCCCGTCAGGATAAACAGCGGGATCGCCGTGAGCGCAAAGGCATCAATGCCAGAAAACAGGCTCTCCCCCACAAGGCTCATCGGCAAATCGCCAGACAAATACAGCATGGCAATCGCCGCTGCTCCGATGGCAGCCCAGACAGGCACTGCCAGCGCAATCAGGGCTACAAAGAGGATGACAGGCAGATAAAAATCCCAACCTAACTCAACCGTTTGTGCGACTTGGTTCCAAAGCATCTGGTCGCCCCTCAATCAAACAATGTGTCGCCCTGATAGACGGGGGTCCCGTCCTTCAGGCTACGAACATCGCGGATGAATGATTGGATGAGACGCCATATGACCAGTGCAAATCCAATGGGTACAGCGAGCAAGAACCACACCTTGGAGACGCGCAACCCTTCGGTCACAGAGCCGAAAGTGGCAGAGACATGAACAGTCTCGAACGAGGTGTAGAGTGCTACGATAGCGACTAGAAACATCACCAGATCGCCGAAAATATATAGAACAGCTTTGGGCCGTGGCGGCAGGTAGTGCATCACCACATCAATGCGGATATGCGCGCGTTCCTTGACGGCGGCAGCGGCACCAATCCACGCCAGATAGATGAACGAATAGCGCACCATCTCTTCTCCCCAGATTGAGGAATAAGAGAACACTTCGCGGCGCAACACTTCGACGGCCATCGTCGCGACAAGCATGGTGTAGAAGGTCAGCAGCAGCCAGCGCTCTGCATTCCGGTCAATTTGGCGTAGAAGGTCCATAAGCTCCCGTCCTCAGGCAAACCGGTTCAATCAAGCGCACAAGGCACAAGCGACCGGCGGCGCATTTTCAAAGGTGGTATTGGGTCTGACGGGCACAGATACGCGCCCGTCAGAAATCTTAGGCAGCGCACTTAGGCATCGTGGACATAGAACTTGCCCTGCGTGCCAGCCGCTTCTTCCATCTTGGCAAAGTTGTCCATTGAACCGGCTAGCTCTGTCTTGAAGCTGTCCCATTCGGCCAACTGGTAGCCGCCTGCTGCTTTCCATTCGCCCAACTGGTCCTCGGACAAGCTGTGGAATTCGACCCCTGACTTGGCCAACTCCGACATCGCGTAGGCGCGCGCAGAGGGTACTTTGGCGAGGTTCTGGTGCGCCGTCATCTCTGAGCCCCACATGATGGCCTCTTGGATGTCGGCCGGCATGGAGTTGAACCACTCAAGATTACACGAGTAAACTTGGCTATCCGGCACCGCTTGGGTGAAGGTTACATGGGACAGGATATCCTTGAAACCGAACACATAAAGTGCGCCAACAGATGGATCGAGCGCGTCGGCCACACCCTGCTTGATCGCGGATGGCGTCTCCCCCCAAGCAACAGGTGTTGGGTTCGCGCCGACCATGCGGTAATACTGTTGCAGCATCTTGGAACCAGGCACGCGGAATTTGATCCCCTGCATGTCTGAAGGTGACAGAACCGGACCTGCACCACCTTTACGGACCGCAACAACGCGCGGATCGATGTTGACGTAGAACAGCGCCTTGAAGCCTGCGGCCTCGACCTTGGGATGCACTTCGGTATTCCAGAAATCGGAATGCACGAGGTTGGTGAAACGCTGATTTGAACCACACAGATACGGCATGTTGATCAGATCAACCGCAGAGGCAAAGGGCGCAAAATTGGACAGCGAATGCTGTGCCGCCTGAATGGTGCCACCCTGAACTTTTTGCACAAGGTTGCCGCCTGAACCCAGCTGACCACCGGGGGCAAGTTTCACATAAACCTTGCCGTTGCTGGCGTTCTGGATGTTTTCCTTGAGGTCGAGCTGCATCATCGGATAGCTGCGCGATGCACCAAGGACATAGGCCGTCGCGATTGTCATTGTATGCTCGGCTGCCTTCTCGCGGTCACGCTCTTCATTGGCGGTTTGGGCTGCGGCCTCGGTTGACCAAAGCATCCCTGCCCCGCCCGCGACCATCGCGGCAGTAAAGCCGCCTGTGGCGGTAAGTTTCAGAAAATTACGACGCTCGGACGATGCAAGCTCGGTACGGTTATCTGTCATGGTGTCTCCTCCCGGTGGACGTGTCTAGCTGCCGTTCTTGTCTTTGCGGTCAGCTTCTTTTTGTAGAATGGCGACAACAAACAAGATCGCCGCTCCGAACAGCACCAACATCTCTCCCACGTCGCCCAAAAAGGCCGACCCCGCAAAAGCACCCAGCGCGACGTTCCCGAAGTAGATCGCAAAGACGATGACTGCTGCTGTCAGGAACATGAAGAACCTCCCCGTTGGTTGTGTCCTGCGAATAATGTAAGCGCTTACATGCGATTCATGCAAGCTCTTACATTTAAATCTGATAGAGCGCGGTTTTTAAATTATTTTCCATCCACGCGGAGTGTGATATCGCAAAAGTGAAAGAGGCCCTGACCCCAATGCGTACCAGCCGAACAACCCCCACCCTTGATGATGTCGCCAAGAAAGCAGGCGTATCAACAGCTACGGTTTCGCGGTGCCTCAACACACCCGATCGGGTTGTGAAAAGCACCCGAACGCGGGTGCTCAAGGCCGTGGAAACACTGGGCTACACGCCCAATTTCGGCGCGCGCGTAATGGCCGCCAAGCGGACCTTTACGATTGGCGCGATCATTCCGACAATGGAAAACGCAATATTTGCCCGAGGGTTGCAGGCCTTTCAGGAAGAGCTGCACAGACGCGGGTATACCCTGCTTGTCTCAAGCACGGCCTATGACCCCCAGATCGAAGAAGAGCAAATCCGTGCTTTGGTTGCCCGAGGTGCCGATGGCCTTTTGCTCATCGGGTATGACCGTGACCCTTCCCTTTACCGTTATCTTGAGCGGCAAGGTGTGCCAGCCCTCATCGCGTGGGCCTATGCGCCGCAGATCGCGCAATCCGCTATTGGTTTCGATAATCGCGGCTCTATGACCTTGCTCGCGGAAGAAGTTCTCAAGCAGGGGCATCGCCGGATCGGTGTGATCTCGGGTGTCATTAAGGGCAATGACCGTGCAGCCGACCGTTTGGCAGGGATTGAGGACGCTTTGGCCGCGCAGGGCCTGCCCCGCGATACGCTCGCGGTTCTCGAAACGCCTTACGGCTTCGAGAATGGCGAGACCGCGATGCGCACCCTGATGGAAGCGGACATACGGCCCACGGTTGTGATGTGCGGCAACGACGTTTTGGCGGCAGGTGCCTTGCGGGGCGCAAAAGAGCTGGGGTTGCGAGTGCCACAGGACGTATCGGTCACCGGATTCGACGATATCGAGATTGCGCGCGTGGTCACGCCAAGCCTCACCACCGTCCATGTCCCACACCGCGAAATGGGCACAAAGGCCGCAACAGCACTGATCGCATTGGTTGAAGGCGCAGCGCCTGACAGCCCGACACAGTTACAGATATCGCTACAACTGCGTGAGTCGCTCGGACCCGTCCCCAAGCCCTAATCTCATTTCTGCCAAGGCTTCGGGCTATCCCGTTGGTTTGCCAATGTGTTTAGTGACGTGACAAAAGCCGCGAGTCTGGTCACCCTGACGCAGCACACACCACTTAGGGACGATAACTATGCACATTCTCGTCGCAGGCGCTGGGATCGTCGGCATTTCAACGGCCATCTGGCTCCAACGCGCAGGCCATAGCGTTACAGTCGTTGATCGCGCGGGGCCTGCGTCTGGCACCAGCCACGGCAATGCAGGCGTGCTGGCGGCTGGCGCTGTGGTGCCCGTCACCACACCTGGTCTGGCGTTTAAAGCACCAGCAATGCTGATGGACCGCGATGCGCCATTGTTCCTGCGCTGGTCTTATCTGCCCCGCCTGTTGCCGTTTTTGCGCAAATATCTTTCCTATGCGACCGATGCCCATGTCGACCACTACGCCAAGTCCATGTCCGCGCTACTGCATGACACGGTTGAACAGCACCAAGCCTTGGCTGCAGATACCCCAGCAGCACAATTCATCACGACCGAGGACTACTGCTTTGGGTATGCAACCCATGCCGATTTCGAGGCCGATAGCTATGGCTGGGGGAAGCGTGACGCGCAGGGCGTGCAGTATGATGTGGTCAACGGTGCAGAATACGCCACCTACGACCCGATTTTTGGCGATGTGTTTCAAACAGTGGTGCGGTGCAAAAACCATGGCCGCATAAGCGATCCGGGCGCATACGTACGCGCGCTGGCCGATCATTTCATCTCCGAGGGCGGCACTCTCCAGATCACTGCGATCAATGACATCGAGATGACAAACGGCGCAGTGAGCGCCCTCCTGACCGATGACGGTCCCCTCACCGCAGATAGAATCGTTTTTGCCTTAGGCCCATGGTCGCGTGAGATTGCACATAAATTGGGCGTCAAAGTCCCGTTCGAGAGTGAACGCGGATATCACATCGAACTGACAAATCCCTCTATGATGCCGCGTGCGCCGATGATGGTGGCATCTGGCAAATTTGTGCTGACCCCGATGCGGGGTCGTTTGCGCGCCGCGGGCGTGATCGAGTTTGGCGGGCTGGACGCCCCTGCGTCACGTGCGCCCCTTGATATGCTGCGCCGTCAGGTGAAAAGTCTTCTTCCCGATCTGCAATATGACGAGGTTGTTGAGTGGATGGGTCACCGACCTGCCCCCGCCGACAGCCTGCCGCTCATCGGCGCGAATGACACACGCGGCCTCAGTTACAGCGCCTTCGGTCACCAGCACGTCGGATTGACAGGGGGGCCGAAAACGGGTCGGATGATTGCGGAGTTAATTAATGGACGCGCTCCGAACATGGATATGCGCGCTTTTGATCCCTCAAAATATCAAACCTAAAGGCCGTCAGAGCCTCAATCAGCTGGGAGATAACAATGAACACATTTACCAAACTAGCCTGCACAGCAGCCGCAACGGCGCTCATCGCTGGCGCTGCAATGGCCGACGGCCATGCGCAAAAATGGGACATGCCAATGGCCTATGCGGCCACGAATTTCCACTCTGAGCAAGGCGTGGTTTTCGCTGACAAAGTACGTGAGTACACGGACGGCGCGATCGACATCACCGTACACCCCGGCGGCTCACTTTTCGGCGGCGGTGACATCAAACGTGCCGTGCAAACCGGTCAGGTCAACATCGGGGAGCGGTTCATGTCCGCCCACGCAAACGAAGCCCCGCTACTGGGATGGGACAACCTCCCCTTCCTCGCCACAACATACGCCGACAACGCGAAACTGTGGGAAGCTGCCAAAGATCCCGTGAACGCACAACTCGCAGACCTCAACATGGTCTCACTCTATTCCTGCGCGTGGCCGGGTCAGGGTTTCTATTTCGCTAAGGAAGTGAACTCCTCCGCCGACACCCAAGGCGTGAAATTCCGCTCCTACAACTCCGCTACAGCAACCTTTGCTGAAGAATTGGGCATGATCCCCGTTCAGATTGAAGCAGCCGAACTTGCCCAAGCTTTGGCAACCGGCGTAGCCTCGTCGTTCATCTCGTCAGGCTCAACAGGGTATGACCAGAAGGTTTGGGAGCACTTGAGCCACTACTACAAAGTCAACGCATGGCTGCCGCGCAACTACGTCGTCGCGAACAAGCAGGCATGGGACGCGCTCGATGCTGAAGTCCAAGCAGGTGTGATGAAAGCTGCAGACGAAACTGCGGCTTCCTGTAACGCCAAGTCCGAAGAGCTGGCCGATTTCTATTTCGCCGAGCTTGAGAAGAACGGCATGACCGTCGCAGATGCCTCGCCAGAGTTTCTCGCAGAGCTTGAGGTGATCGGTGCCAAGATGACAGCCGAATGGCTGGAGACAGCTGGAGCCGACGGCCAAGCGATCATCGATGCTTACAAAGCAATGAAGTAAGCAGTTTCTGCGCCCTGCTTTTCTGCAGGGCGCATCTTCTCACTTAAGGAATTCAAGACATGCGCGACTGGTCGCCAGTGCTGGGCCTGCCCTTGTGGGTATGGCTGTTTGTCCTGCCTCTGCTCTTCGGGGTTTTGTGCTTTTTCGCCAAAGAGCCGCTGGGGCGGCGCATGCGCCCCGTTTGGCGCTTCCTTGACGGCGTCTACTTCGCCTCGGGTGCCATTGCTGCATTTTTCATGTGTACGATCCTCTTGCTGATCGTCGCGCAAATGGTTGCCCGATGGACAGGCGTGGCCCTGCCCGGCACTACGGAATTTGCAGGCTATGCCATGGCCGCCACTTCATTCTTTGCGCTCAGTCACGCCCTCACCCGCGGCGCGCACATCCGCGTGTCAATTGTGCTGAACTGGAACCGCTTCACC
>JBALTK010000025.1:0-26448 GCA_036964385.1 Sulfitobacter sp.
CGGCCAGCGAAATCATTCTCGAACCAACCCACCGATTGTCTTAGAACCTGACGGTGCGCACGCCAGCGGATCAAGGTTCCAAAATTCGGCAGAATGGCATTATTGATCAGCGCGACGTCAAACGCCTGAAGCACAGGGCGCAGGAAAACGATGAAAAGTGCGACAATGATCAACTCGGTACCGTGTTGTGCCCACATCTGCTCAGGGCCTTGTTCCAATATGTCAACGATGCGTCCCATATAATAGATCAGACCAACCTCAATCGCAGCGACGACGATCGACATGAAAGCGGTCAGTGCAAACACCTTTTCGAAAGGTTCACTGTATCCTTTAAAGAAGGACCACAGATCCTGAGGTGGTCGGTCTTCTGGTTCATATTCGACGTATGGGTCGATCAGATTTTCGAAATACCGGAACATTTGCACTGCCTCAAATCGCTTAAGTGACCCACGCTTACTGTGACGTTGGCTTGGAAATCAGTTCTTCTCTAGTCATCTTGAAACCTGACGCAATCCATGCAGATTTCAACTGGGCGAGACGCACGCCCAGAGCTGGGCCTTGGTATGTTGGCATAAGATCTGCTGCCGCCACCGGAAATTTCTGCACGGCCGCTTCGCTCAACTGTTCAATATATGCCACTTCTGGGAGCGCTTCGGCTATGGCGCAACGGATCAAATACGCTTGTTTCGCAACTTCAACACCATTCTCGAAAGCAGTCTCTAACAAAGAGATATCTCCAAATGAGGCGGCCCGTATACTATCATATTCTCTCTGTTGAACCTTACTGAGGCGCAGCCGTTTGGGAGCGTTGCTACCGCCCAAAGAAACCAGCCTTCCGAGCCAGTTTGGTACGTAACTTAAGACACTTTCACTGTGGATCATCAGCAAGGTAAATCGGATATCCGCACCAGGCAATATCGTCCCTAAAACACCTATTTGAGCCATTGCGGCCAAAGAACGAGACGGATCACCTGCTTTGAGGAACTTTTTCAGTTCCGACCCAACCCGCTCCGCCGAAAGCGTCTCTAAACCATCAAGATTAGACGCTATCGCTGCGAGAGCCTCTTCATCCATGCCGCCAGAGGTATCACCGTACCACGCATGGAATCGAAAATACCGCAGTGTGCGCAGGTAATCTTCTCGGATCCTGGTTTCAGCGTCCTCAATAAATCGCACATGCCGTGACCGCAAATCATCCAATCCGCCAAGCGGATCAATCACATTTCCCGAGGCATCAGCGTAGAGCGCATTCATCGTGAAATCACGACGCCGCGCATCGTCGGAAATGTCGTGTGAAAACGCTACGACGGCACGGCGGCCATCGGTCTCGACATCGCGACGGAACGTCGTCACCTCATAGCCGATGCCATCCGCTACGACGGTAATCGTGCCATGCTCAATACCGGTCGGAACCGCTTTAAGACCGGCAGCTTTGACCAATGCGATGACCTCCTGCGGCGTTGCATTGGTCGACATATCCACATCACTCACTGGCGCGCCCAAAAGCGCATTCCTCACGCAGCCACCCACATAATATATCTGGAAGCCACCAATGGCGATCGCGTCGCAAACTGCCTTGGCCGAAGAGCTGGTAAGCCACGGCGCGTCAGCAGGCGTTATTTTTGAATAATCTCGGTCCATGCCCGCAGCATACGCGCAGTCGCACCCCAGATGTAATAGGGCCCAAAAGGTACGACAAAATAGTGGCGCATCTGCCCACGCCAGCGCCGCGACTGGATGATGTAATTTTCAGGGTTGAGTACATGGTCGAGTGGCACTGCAAAAACTTCGTCCACCTCACCCGGTTCCGGAACCATGTTGAAGGCCGTGTGCACAAAGCCGATCACAGGCGTAACATGGAAGCTTGTCACGGTTTCATGCGGCGGCAAGGTGCCGAGCACCTCAACGCAGTCAGGCGGAAGCCCGATCTCTTCATGCGCTTCGCGTAATGCAGCGGCAATCACGTCTGCATCGCCATCGTCCTGCTTGCCACCAGGAAACGCGATCTGACCCGGGTGATGTTTGAGCGCGGCAGAACGCTTTGTCAGCAGAAGGCTGAGCCCCTGATCCGTCTCAATAATTGGAGCGAGAACGCCAGCAGGCCGCAGTACGCGCCCCGCCGGAAGAACCGTATCAGGGTTGAGGTCGAAATCGGACGATCCCACCCCCGTTTGAGTCAACGCCCCACGGAAATGGTCAAGCGTGCTACGCATCCTTCTCAGCATCGAAACCCACAGTTGCGGGATCAATATCGTAATGCGCACCGCAGAACTGGCAGTCCGCGGTCACGCGCCCCTCATCCGTGGTCATGGTCGAGATATCCTTGGCCGAGTAAATCGAGAGACTCTGTCGCACGCGGTCCTCAGAACATGAACACCCGAAATGCACACGCTGTTTGTCAAAGACCCGTGGGCGCTCCTCATTGAACAAACGCAAGAGAACATCGGATGGCTCCAACGTGGGGCCGATCAATTCCAGATCATCAACCGTATCGAGCAGGATGTTCACGCGGTTCCAGTTCTCTTTTTCGTCCTCGCCAATAAGATCAGCAGCTTGCATGATATCTCCAGATCCTTCTGCCTTAGCCGCAAACGGCGATGCTTTTGGCATATGCTGCAACATCACGCCCCCCGCGCGCCAATGCTCTGGAGCATCAACGGTAGTGGACTTGCCAAAGCTCAATTCGAACCGTGTTGGCAACTGTTCGGACTGGGCGAAATAACCCTCGGCAGATTTTGACAAGCTCTCTGACGACAGGGGTGAAATACCTTGATACGGCGTCGTCCCCTTGCCCTGATCGATCATCACGGCAAAATAGCCTTTTCCAACCTGTTCGATTGGCGCACCCTCGGTGAGACGGTCTGCATCATAGCTGGCATAGGCACGAATTCGAGCAGGCCCACCTTCAACTTCGGGTCCATAATAGTCGGTTGCAATCATGCGAACTGGCCCGTCCGATTGCACCTGTAACTGGAGCTTCCAGCGCAATTTCATTGTCTGGCCAATCAATGCGGTCAGCAACGCCATCTCGGCCACCAACGCCTCTACGACTGGAGGGTAGTTATGCTGCTCCAGAATACCAGCCAATGCGGTATCTAGGCGAGCAATCCGCCCGCGCATGTCGGAATTATCAAGCTGGAATGGCAGAACAGTATCGTCCCACCCGCTGTTGTTTGCGTCTGTCATTTTCGTCTATCCTTACCGCGAAGCACTTGGCATACCGCTTCTATGTAGGGTCGACAAGGCATGACAAAAAGGGGGCGACGATGATCAGACGTGTTGGAGAGGTTCCAGAACGCGGCCAGACCTATAAGATCCGCGCCGGTGCCTATGCTATCTTGCCAATTAAACGGCGGTTTCTTCTTACGGCGAACATTGCGGAGCCTATTGAGTTTCAACTCCCCGGAGGAGGGATTGATCCAGGTGAAAGCCCACTACAGGCGCTCTACCGTGAGGTTCGAGAAGAGATCGGCTGGTCCATTGGGCAGCCTCGCCGACTTGGAGCATTTCGCAGATTTGTGTTTATGCCTGACTATGACATGTGGGCTGAAAAACTTTGCCATATCTATGTGGCGCGACCTGTCCGTCAGCTACATCCCCCGACCGAACCAAACCACGAGACGCTGATCCTCGACGCCGACGATGCTATTGCCTCTTTGGGGAATGAAGGGGATCGCATGTTCATGGCCGCCTATGTAGCGTCAAGACCCTGATACTCGAACAAAATTGCGGATACATCATCAGGGAAATCCGCACTGCCGTTAAACTCGGTAAGGCGCCATATCAGCGCCTCTAGGAATGCAGGCCCGCGCGTCGCAGACAGATCATACATCAGCGAGGTTAACCCATCTTCGTCGAGCATTGTCCCATCTGGGCCAGGGCATTCCGTGACCCCGTCAGATAGGATCAATATCCTGTCTCCACGCGCTAAGGTCAGTTCGAATTTTTCAAACACGACATCCGAAAGTAGTCCAACAGGGAATCCTCCTGTGCCTATCATTTCAATCTTACCAGTAGCGCGCTGGATTGCGGGATGGGGGTGGCCAGCTTGTGACAGGACCATGTGTCCTGTCTTGAGCTCGACGAAAGCGAGCAGCAGCGTAAAATAGTGCTCTGTTTCCATCTCTCCGAGCACCAGATTGTTAAGATCCGCAACGACCTCATCTGGCGAACGGGGTACAAATTCGCCCTGATCATTCTTGTAAAGGGCAACATTCTGATCAGGTGCAGCACTTGAAAGATAGCCAGCCAGGCGTGCTGTCATCAATGCAGAGCTGATGCCATGACCCGATACATCCAGCGCATATAATCCAATATGCTGGGACCCGGCTTCAAAATAACCAACAAGATCACCACCGACATGCCCAGAGGAGCGGAGCATGAGCGATAGATCTCCAACTGGCAATGCACGGAACCGCTCCTTCACCAGCGACTGCTGAAGCTTTTTCGCCTCCTTCAGATCGCTGTCAATATTGTCGTAAAGTTGTTGCAACTCGCCCAGTGTTTCGCTGAGGGCCCTGTTCGCCTGCACCATATTTCGCTGCATTTCGATCAACCGCTCACCTGCAGTAATGCGTGCGCGCAATTCATTGTTGTCGACGGGTTTGCTTAGGAAATCATCCGCGCCACTATCAAGCCCAAGCGCAACCTCTTCTTTGTCACTTTTGGAGGTTAGCAGGATGAAATAGCTATAGTTCTCACCATCCATTTCACGAAACTGCTTGCAAAGCTCCAAGCCGGACATGCCTGGCATCATCCAATCACTGAGTACAAGATCAGGGCGGCGAGCCGCGGCCATACGAAGCGCCTGCGCGCCACTTTCGGCCTCCTCCACCTGAAAGCCCCATTTTTTGAGTGCAATCGTCAGTAGTTTGCGCTGCAACTTACTATCATCCACCACCAAAACACGTTTGATCGCCCTCATGTGGGGCGCTTCAGGTAGGGAGACAGGGCGAGAAGGTGCGGAGGACATATTACTTTCGCTAAATGGACTTGGCGTTACCCATACCTCCCTGTCCTTAACAGTCCGTGAAGCTCAACCCTCATCCTCTCTTAACCAAATAGCCCTAAAGAATGGTCGGGTTAAGGAGGCTCTAAATGATTGACTGGACACGGGTGAAAGCCCTGCGCGACGAAATTGGAGCCGACGACTTCGGCGAAATCGTAGAAATCTTTATCGAAGAGGTATCGGAGATGATTGAGCGTCTGCGTTCCGCACCGCAAATCGATACTTTGGGCGAAGACTTACACGCGCTGAAAGGGAGTGCTCTCAACCTCGGTTTTACCGGTTTTTCCCAATTATGCCAGGTCGGTGAAACGCTCGCAAAAAATGGAAGGGCGGAAGAGATCGACCTCCCACCCATCCTCGCCAGCTATGAGAAAAGTAGCGCATTATTCTTGGAGGGGTTGAGTAACCTCTCCAGTCTCTAGACTAACTTGTAGAAGTTCTCGACACTGATGCTGCCGTGATCAGCCATCGCTTTGGCCCGCAGCAATTGCATGCCCTTGATCCAGCGTGACGGATCGGCACCGCGCAGCGCGCTGTATTTCGCTACATCTGCATGCGGCATGACGACGAATGTGCCATCTGCCACTCCTTGCCAAACAGATTTGGCAACATCTCCCGCCGTCAGCAAATTACCCTGCGCGTCCCCGTCCCCAAGGCCTAGAAGCGGCGTGGCAACATATTGCGGGCAAACCACAGAAACACCAATGCCGTCGTCCCCATGGGTGATCAGGAGAGATTCAGCAAAACTGACGGCGGCGTGTTTCGTGGCAGAATAAGCAGCATCGCCAATCTGGTTGAGCAGTCCAGCGGCAGAAGCGACATTTACAAAATGGCCAGAACCGCGTGCGATCATTGCAGGAAGTAGAGCGCGCGCAGCCCAAACATGGGCCATCACATGCACGTTCCAGTTTAACATCCAATCAGCATCCGGCGCAGATGCCGCATGGGACGGATCACCGCGCCCTAAACCGGCATTGGAGACAAAAATATCGACAGGGCCATGGGCTGTTTCAGCAGTATTAATTGCCGCAATGATCTGGGCTTCTTGGGTCACATCACAGGCGACAGCTATGCCGCCAATCTCTTCCGCAAGAACATATGCCGCTTCGATGTTCAGATCAGCAATGCAAACTTTAGCGCCTGCATCGGCAGCCTGCCTTGCGAGCGCGGCACCAATACCACTTGCTCCGCCTGTTACTACAATCGATTTACCAGAAATATTCATGCCTGCCCCCTAGAGTACGAATTGCGCAAGCGTCTCATCATTGGTGATATCTGTATAGGTGAACCCTGCGTCATCAAGCTGGCTCAGGAAGCGAGGAAAGGTGTCAGGGTTCAGCGTTTCGATCCCGATCAAGACAGAACCAAAGTTACGCGCCGACTTTTTGAGATATTCAAAGCGGCAAATATCGTCGTCGGGCCCGAGGATGTTGAGAAACTCCTTCAGCGCGCCCGGGCGCTGGGGCATCCGCAGAATAAAGTACTTCTTCAGACCAGAGTATCGCTGGGCACGTTCTTTGACTTCGGGCAACCGCTCGAAATCGAAATTGCCGCCAGACGTGACACAGACCACAGTCTTGCCTTTGATCTGGTCCGCGACTTCGCTAAGCGCCTCGATGCTTAATGCACCGGCGGGTTCCAGCACAATTCCTTCCACGTTGAGCATTTCAATAATGCTCACACAAATTCGGTCTTCACTGAGGTGCACAACATCTGACTGCTTCGCATCTTTCAGCTTTTCAAAGGTGCGCACACCGATTTTTGCGACTGCCGCGCCATCAACGAAACTGTTGATGGGCGACACATCAATCGGTGCACCGACCTCCAACGCACGTGCAAGACTTGGTGCACCAGACGGTTCAACATAAGTATATGTACAACGATCCCCAAAAAACGCGCGCGCACCTGCGGACAGGCCACCCCCACCCACAGGCAGAATAATATGATCAGGCGCACCGCCCAGTTGATCCTCGATCTCAACAGCAACCGAGGCCTGACCCTCAATCACATCGTCATCATCAAAGGGGGACAGGAAATAAGCGCCCTCATCGGCGCAGAACGTTTGGGCGGTGCTAAGAGTATCGTCAAAGTAGTCACCAACTAGCCGCACTTCGATATTGTCGCCGCCAAACATTTTGGTCTTTTGAATTTTCTGCTGTGGCGTTGTGACGGGCATAAAGATCACACCACGGACTCCGAAATGGCTACACATGAACGCGACGCCCTGCGCATGATTACCCGCCGAAGCACAGACGAAAACCTGATGCTCTGGGATTAGTTTGCGCATGGCGTTGAATGCGCCACGCAGCTTGTAGGATCGTACGGGGCTCAGATCTTCACGCTTTAAATAAATCTCTGCGCCATACCGTTCTGACAAGTGCTCGTTCTTGAGCAGAGGCGTCGCGGGAAACACCGCACGCATCGCGCGGGTGGCCGCAATTGCGCCCATTTGGAAATCATCGCTCATGTGCTGCAGCCTTTGTATTGCGCATGTCTTGGATAGGTCGCTGTTGCACCCTCGTCAATAAAGCCATCTCACTTGCTGTGCCGCATAAAACCCGATACCCAACCCGCGAAACGCGACAAAGGAAGAGATCATGTCTGCACCCAAAAAAGTTGTGCTCGCCTACTCTGGTGGCCTCGATACCTCGATCATCCTCAAATGGCTCCAGACCGAGTATGGTTGTGAGGTTGTGACCTTCACTGCCGATCTGGGTCAAGGTGAAGAGCTGGAGCCAGCTCGCGCCAAGGCAGAGATGATGGGCGCCTCCGAGATTTACGTCGAAGATGTACGCGAAGAGTTTGTTCGTGATTTCGTTTTCCCGATGTTCCGCGCTAATGCTGTTTACGAAGGACTGTACCTGCTCGGCACATCCATCGCACGCCCACTGATTTCCAAGCGCCTCGTCGAGATTGCACATGAGACAGGTGCCGATGCGGTCGCGCACGGAGCGACAGGCAAAGGCAACGATCAGGTCCGTTTTGAACTCGCGGCCTATGCGCTAGACCCTAATATCAAAGTGATTGCGCCATGGCGTGAGTGGGATTTGAGCAGCCGCACAAGGTTGCTTGAGTTCGCTGAGCAGAACCAAATTCCGATCGCCAAAGACAAACGTGGCGAAGCACCCTTCTCTGTGGATGCGAACTTGCTGCATACTTCATCCGAAGGTCTGGTCCTTGAAGACCCTGCCGTTGATGCGCCCGAGTATGTTTACCAGCGCACAGTTGCGCCCGAAGATGCGCCAAATGAGCCTGAGTACATCGAAGTCGGTTTCGAGCGCGGCGATGCGGTTTCTGTGAACGGTGAGAAGCTCTCCCCTGCCGAGCTACTGACGAAACTGAACGAACTGGGCGGGAAGCACGGTTGTGGTCGCCTTGATCTGGTTGAAGGTCGCTTTGTCGGGATGAAGTCCCGCGGCATCTATGAAACTCCTGGCGGCACACTGCTTCTTGAGGCGCACCGTGCTATCGAATCAATCACGCTCGACCGTGGTGCAATGCACCTCAAAGATCAGTTGATGCCACAATACGCCGAAATGATTTACAACGGTTTCTGGTTCTCTCCCGAGCGCACAATGCTGCAAGCCGCGATCGATGCAAGCCAAACCTATGTGACCGGCACCGTGCGCTTGAAGCTCTATAAAGGGCATGTGCGCACCGTGGGCCGTTGGTCAGATTATAGCCTATACTCCGAAGCGCACGTAACATTTGAAGATGATGCAGGTGCATATGATCAAAAGGACGCGGCAGGTTTCATTCAATTGAATGCCCTGCGCCTCAAGCTTTTAGCAGCACGCGACAAACGAATGAAGTAAAAACACCCGGTCAGAGTGATCTGACCGGGCAGTTACACTCGTTAAGCAAAGACTTGAAAACCCAAGATCAAGCTGATCAGGACGTCTTCTTTCTAGTACACAGTTTGCTTTCAAACATGCCGATCTACAGTTTGAAACAGCGTGTAGAAAAACGAACAGCCCAGACAGAAAGTGCCTGGGCTGCCTACTCGTTACCCATTCCGGAAACCGGTCTACCCAACCTTAGTCGCATAGATACTGTTTAAGAACGCTGAACATTTACCAGCGATTTAAAAGCAATCACGGGGAAAGGCGGACCCGATGTAACCCCGAGTAGTGCGGCAGTGCAGCATTCAACACTGGTCGGAGCCCTTCTGGAACTTCAGGCAACGGACCTTCTGCTCCTGCAATACCCGTGCTTTTGTGAACAGCGTTGTACCAGTGTTTCGCCCAAATTCCGTCCTCTGCCCTAGGTCCCGCAGGCCATTCAAGCATCGCGGGATCAAACGGCAAATCGACTGAATTGCACAAAGCACGTAACATCGCTCCGGGATTTGCGCGAATATCTGTGCTGTCGATCACAATCCCTCCCAGCCTTTCATATAGCGCCGCCTGCTGAACAAATCCGATATCCTCCAGTGTCGGTGCTTCGCGCTTGGCGGCATAGCTTGCAATCACGCGCGCAGGATGACGAATAAGATGGATATTCACGCAGTCTTCGGCCCAACCCAACGGAAAATCAGGCAGCATGTGATGAGGCATATGTTTCATGTATGTATGCGGCGCGCCCTCTTGCATGCAGGTTTCTGCAATCCGCTCAGGGTCCGTCTCGTGCGCATCAATGATTTCCGCTTTCATCGGGTGATCGCTGCCCGTTACGGCGAGGTAGGCCCCATAAAACGGCTCGTCCATGACTGTGAAATCTTGCCGCGCGCCAAAGGCATACATCATCGCGGTACTCAGGTTGCGCGGCCCAGACCACATCGCAATTCGCATAGCTTCATCCTTTGAAACACTTGGTTGCTGCAGACGTTAGCGACACTCACGCTGCAGTAAACTGAAAACACCTGATCGTGAGAATTCAAATCAAGCGTTGTGCGTAATCGCTTCAAAGTTCAGCCTTGGTAGAAATGGAGAACAATATGAGCGTCATAGAAAACCTAAAGATAATTTCACTTGCTGGACTGATTGCAATTGGCCTCATCGTTCAATCAGTGCCAGCGCATGCTGCGGGGGCTGAAACCCTTACCGTGGCGGGTGGATGTTTCTGGTGCGTCGAAGCTGACTTTGAAAAAGTAAAAGGTGTCACAGGTGCTGTTTCAGGGTTCGCAGGTGGCAAGACAGAAAATCCCACCTACAAAGATGTAACTTCAGGCGGTACAGGCCACTATGAGGCTGTGCAGATTACGTTTGATCCAAGTGTTGTAAGCGCTGGAACCTTGCTTGACCTCTTTTTCCGCTCAGTTGACCCAACAGATGCTGGAGGTCAGTTTTGTGATCGAGGCTCCAGTTATCGCACTGCGATCTTTGCGACCGGCAGCCAGAAGGCAGCAGCCGATCAAGCAAAATCCAGGGCGCAAATAGATCTTGGTCAAAAGATTGTGACACCCATCTTGAGTGCTACGAAGTTCTACCCCGCCGAGGCCTATCATCAAGATTATGCCAAGGGCAAAAAACTGGTTGTCACTCGCTTTGGCCCTAAAAGCCAAGCGAACGCTTACAAGGCGTATCGCAAAGCCTGTGGCCGTGACACACGCGTGAAACAGCTTTGGGGGTCAGCTGCTCCCTTTGCAGGCTAATTACCGAAATGGTCCTGGATCTCTTTGAGGTCCGGGATCACGTCCGCTGTTCCACGACGTGTCACCATCAAGGATCCAGCTTTGAGCGCAAGATCAATCGCAGCTTCCATATCCATTCCGCGGTCCAACCCAGCCACCAGATATCCAGTGAAGGTATCCCCCGCACCCGTGGTATCAACTGCATCGGCAGGATAAGCGTCAAAGCACTTTTCCCCTGTGTTAGAGACCCATTTGCAGCCGTTTGCACCCAGCGTGATCACAACATCAGCCACGCCCAGCGCATCGGGCGTCTTACCAGTTGCAAGCGCTAACTGGGCCGCTTCAACTTCGTTAAGAACCAACAAATCAATCCGTCCCAGTATCCGCTCAATCGCTGATGCCTCGAATGGCGCAGCAGCATAAGCAACCCTTAGGCCTAGAGACTTTGCAGTGGCAGCGGCATATTCCTGACCGTTTGTTTCATTCTGCATGAGCAGGAAATCTTTATGCGATGCTTCCGACAAAGCGGCGCCAATGATCGCCTCGGTCAACTGAACATTCGCGCCCTGAAACAGAACAATGCTGTTCTCACCATGCTCATCAACAACAATGTTAGCATGACCTGTCGGCACTTCAATCAACGCTATATGCGGCGTATCGACCCCGTACTCCCTCAGACGATCTCGCGTCCAGCGCCCGTCCGCACCAATAGCGCCGATATGCGAGACATGCGCCGCTGCGCGTGCCGCTGCAACAGACATATTCGCGCCCTTACCGCCAAGGCCAAAACCATAGCTTGTTGCGGCAAGCGTTTCGCCTGCCGCCGGCAAATGGGGAACCTCGTAAAAGTTATCGATATTAATCGAGCCGAGGTTCCAAATCATCCGCCCACCTTGGATGCTGCAAGGATTGCCATGTTGAGGATATCATTAGTGGTCGACGTCGATGATGCAATCTGGATCGATTGATCAAGCCCCGTCAGGATCGGACCAATCACAGTTGCCCCCGCCATTTCCTGCATCAACTTGACGGAGATACTTGCCGAGTGACGCGCTGGAACAACAAGGATGTTCGCGGGACCCGTCAGGCGTGAGAAGGGGTAGTTCTTCTGGCTCTCGACATTGAGCGCAACATCAACAGTCATTTCACCTTCGTATTCGAAATCTACACCGCGCTGATCCAGAACATCTGGCGCAAGGTGCATTTTCTCAGCCCGCTCGGATACTGGGTAGCCAAAAGTGGAAAAGCTGACAAAAGCAACACGTGGCTCAAGCCCTAGGTGCCGTGCAACGCGCGCGCCACTTTCTGCGATATTGGCAAGGTCTTCTGCACCAGGCCATTCGTGGACAAGTGTATCACCGATCAAAACAATCCGCCCTTTGTGCAGAACCGCTGTGATGCCCGCAGCACCCGCCTTGGCGTTCGCGTCAAAGACGTGATTGATCCGGTCCAGAACATGCGCAGACTTTCGTGTCGCGCCCGTGACCAAACCATCGCCATGCCCATGCGCCAACATGAGCGAAGCAAAGACATGACGGTCAGTCGCGGCAAGGCGGTGGATATCCTTTCTGTCAAAACCCCGCCGTTGAAGGCGTTCGTAAAGGAAGGATTTGTATGCTTCCAAATGCTGGGTGTTCCCCGCATTGATAACTTCTAATTCCCGCGTAGCGTCGTCCAAGCCTGCTGCGATCAGCTTGGCTTTTACATCATCAGAACGGCCAACGACCAACGCTTTTCCAAAACCCTGGCGTTGGTACATCACAGCCGCGCGCAGCACCTTAGGGTCATCCCCTTCAGCAAAAATCATGCGTGCCTGATTGGTCCGCGCGCGTGAATTGATGCCGCGCATCACGTTGGCAGTTGGATCAAGGCGGGACCTTAGGCTTTGCTCATAGGCGTCCATATCAATGATGGGTCGACGCGCGGCGCCCGTGTCCATCCCCGCCTTAGCGACGGCAGGTGGAATACGGTGTATCAGACGTGGGTCAAACGGCGTCGGGATGATATAATCACGGCCAAAGCTGAGGTTTTTACCATAAGCAAGCGCAACTTCGTCCGGCACATCCTCACGCGCAAGCTGCGCAAGAGCATGAGCACAAGCAATCTTCATCTCGTCATTGATGGCGCGCGCATTAATGTCCAGCGCACCGCGGAAGAGGTAGGGAAAGCCCAGAACGTTATTTACCTGATTAGGGTAGTCGCTGCGCCCTGTGGCCACGATCGCATCGGCGCGCACAGCGTGTGCTTCTTCGGGTGTAATTTCGGGATCAGGGTTCGCCATTGCAAAGATCACTGGATAATCGGCCATGCTCGCAACCATCTCGGGTGTCACCGCTCCTTTGACCGACACGCCAAGGAACACATCAGCGCCGTCCATCGCATCGGCAAGGCTACGCGCCTCGGTAGTCGCCGCATGGGCTGACTTCCATTGATTCATGCCTTCTGTGCGGCCTTGGTAGATCACGCCCTTGGTGTCACACATGATACAATTATTGTGCTGGGCGCCCATCGCCTTGAGGAGCTCAAGACATGCGATACCCGCTGCGCCCGCACCGTTCAGAACGATACGAACATCTTCAATTTTCTTACCCGAAATCTTCAGCGCATTAAGAAGACCTGCCGCACAAATCACAGCGGTGCCGTGCTGGTCGTCGTGGAAGACAGGGATGTCCATTTCTTCCTTCAAACGCTGCTCAATGATGAAACACTCTGGTGCCTTGATGTCTTCGAGGTTGATACCGCCAAACGTTGGCCCCATCAGCTTTACTGCATTGATGAATGCTTCAGTATCTTCGGTATCCAGCTCAATATCGATGGAGTTCACATCCGCGAACCTTTTGAACAGAACCGCCTTTCCCTCCATTACAGGTTTGGAAGCGAGCGCGCCTAAGTTGCCGAGGCCCAGAACCGCAGTCCCGTTCGAAATGACAGCAACCAAATTCCCTTTGTTCGTGTAATCATATGCCAATTGGGGATCGGCAGCGATTGCCTCACAAGGAACCGCCACACCGGGAGAATACGCTAGCGATAAATCACGCTGGGTCGCCATAGGAACAGTCGCACTGATCTCAAACTTGCCCGGCGTCGGCTCAAGGTGGAAGGCAAGTGCCTCTTCGGATGTTACTTTATTCTTTGTCACGGGCTTGGCACTCTCAATTAGGGTCAATCGTTCATAACCAACGAATGCCCTGCACACAATCAGGCGACGAAGCGGACCCAGTCGTGATTTGTAACAAACGCCTCATGACGTTCGGGAAAGTCGATCAAAAGACGCGACAGCGCCCAGCGGATTACCTGTGGTCGCTCACATCGTCGGGCACACCAGACAATCCGCACCAGAGTTTGCCAAATGGAAGAATCAGCTTTGTAAGCGAGCTCCAGCGCAATCAATTCAGATTTTGGTTGGTCCAAAGCCTTATGGCAATCAGCCCGCAAAATACATAAATCAAAACTGTTGCTAACCATATGCTCATGCTGCCGTAACAGGTTCGATGCCTGCTCATGTGCGCCAGCACGCAACAGTCGACCCGCTAAAACGGTAAGGCTGCTTGTGTTTGGCATATTCGGAACGCGTCCCAACACGGCAACAACAAAGGTCATAATTTGCGCAGCGCCAAAGCTCGAAACAGCGGTCGGAACAATGCCGTCATTGGCAAATGTCGGCTCCTGTAAAGGATCGTCATTGTTAAAATCCGCGAAGAAGCTGATGTAACGGCACTGGCTCACCGTGGCCAACGGCCAGAAGTCAGACCAGCGTTTTTTTGCGGTTTGAAGAGTGCCCAACTCAATCACATAAGCTTCTGAATTAGCGAACATCATATTGGTAAAACCAGCGCCATGGTGCGAGATCATCATCTCGGCCCGCGCCATAATTGCTATCTGTTCCAATGGCTCGAGTTCCTCGAACACGACATATTCAAAACCGAATCGTAGCAAATGCTCCAGCAGTAAATCCTGACCAGCAAGCGGACGTGAGCGGCTTTGCCCATCTCCCCGCCCGACAAAGAAACGTTTCGGCAAATAGCTATAGTCACGCCCTTCAACCGCCTTGAGCGCGCGCGTCCGCAGTGCAAGCAGCGCAGTGGTCACCGAATTCATCCCCAGCAGTTGAGAAAACCCGACCGTACCCAGTGTCACACCCTCAGGCATAATCTCTGACATTTCTTCCAAATCGACTTCAGGCATCTGGCAGATGCCAGTTGTAAAATCATACGCCGTCAAAACGAGATCATAGTCCTTTGGAGCACGTTCAAAGAATACGCGCCCCGCATATTCCGGAAACAGTGCCTCGACAAAGGCGTTTGCAAAATTGCGATGCTTCTCTTCCTGATTTGGAAAGTGGAAGTAGATGTTGCCCTGAAATCCCAGCCCATCCAACACACATAGCTGAGTAAGAGATTCAGTAATGAAGTGATAAAAATTGAATGTGTTCCGGCATTCGATAGCGAAGTCTAAATCAGACTCTAAGAATGTCTTTTCCTCACCAATCCGCAATCCCTCGTTAGCCTTACGACAACTTTCGAAGTAAAGGTTCAGCACATCGGCGGAAGCCTCTTCTTCCTTCGCATGTTCCCAGCGATAGCTGTTCAATATCCTCTTGCCTGAAGCCCCCGAGAGCACTAGTTTTTCTTGTGCCAAAGCATGAGATTTACGAAAACTGGCCCGCTCAATAACGACCGGCACTGATTTGATCTCGACTGCCGCCTTAAATTTTTTGTGCCGGTTAATATCCGCCACAAAAGATTCAATCTTCTGATTGATTTCGGGATGCTCACTTACGGAGAAGCCATCGATTATTGACGCTGGGATCTTCCGCCAGAAATACTTCGGGCGCTCTAACAGTTTTAGCCCCTTATCCAGCCATGGGTTAAGGAACAGCGCGTCTGGATCTGAAGAGAGGTCAATCTTGTTGCGCACTGGTTTCCGCGTTTGTCAGAGGGTCATCATAAATTCTTTTACCACATTAACGGGAATCGTCTACAAGGATGGCCCCCTTCCCTCTCGTCATTTCGTTTTGTAAGGACAATGCATCCAAGGGGGAAGCATATGAGCACCGGCACAGCGACACCAATGATGGCCCAGTATTTGGAGATCAAATCCGGCTATCCGGATGCGCTCTTGTTTTATCGGATGGGTGATTTTTATGAGCTGTTCTTCGAGGACGCCGTTGCGGCGGCTGAAGCGCTTGATATCGCGCTTACCAAACGTGGCAAACACGACGGGAACGATATCCCCATGTGCGGGGTTCCTGTGCATGCTGCTGAGGGGTATCTGCTGACACTTATTCGAAAAGGTTTTCGCGTCGCGGTGGGTGAGCAGCTTGAAACCCCGGCCGAGGCAAAAAAACGCGGTAATAAGTCGGTGGTCAAACGTGACGTTGTACGTCTGGTCACACCTGGCACACTGACGGAAGAGTCGCTTCTTGAAGCACGACGCCACAACTACCTCGCCGCTTTTGCGGAAGTGCGCGATGCTCACGCCCTTGCGTGGGTCGATATTTCGACGGGTGCGTTCCATGTGATGACCGTGCCACTGGTTCGTCTTGGGCCAGAGCTTGCCCGCCTTGCACCGTCCGAGTTGCTGATTGCTGATGGCAAAGAAACAGAGCACCGCGAACTTGAAGCAGAGTTCGGCCTGTCCCTAACTTCTCTTGCCCGCGCAAGCTTCGACAGTACGGGCGCTGAGGCACGGCTCTGTTCGCTGTTTGGTGTGAGCTCGCTTGACGCTTTTGGAAATTTTGAGCGGGCCGAAGTTTCAGCGATGGGCGCGTTGATCGAATATTTGGACATGACACAGAAGGGCAATCTACCCCTCCTGCGCAAACCTGTGAAAGAGACCGAGGCGCGTACTGTTCAGATTGACGCCGCTACGCGTCGCAATCTGGAATTAACGCACGCACTGTCAGGTGGTCGGTCGGGCAGTCTACTTTCTGTGATGGATAGAACAGTTACTGCGGTTGGTGCGCGTCTGCTGGAACGGCGGATTTCCAGTCCTTCGCGCGTGTTAGAGACGATTCATGCACGGCTTGCCGCTGTCGACTTTGCCATGGCAAACACTCGTATCGCCCAAGATATCCGTGACCGTTTACGGTCAGTACCTGACCTTGAGCGTGCGCTTTCGCGTCTTTCCCTTGATCGTGGCGGTCCACGCGATCTCACCGCCATCAGAAACGGATTGTCCGAAGCCGCCTACTTGAATCAAACTCTCCAAGACATTGATCTTCCGGATCTTTTGAGGAATGCGATAAAAAACCTCGATGGCCATAATGAGCTCGTTAATCTTCTGGATGAAGCATTGGTTGTCGAGCCCCCGTTACTGGTACGCGATGGCGGCTTTATAGCCCAAGGTTACCGCGAAGAGCTCGACGAAGTGCGGCAGCTGCGCGATGAGGGGCGTAGTGTCGTAGCCAAAATGCAGGCCAAATTCGTCACTGATACGGGTATTTCGGCTCTAAAAATCAAACACAACAACGTGCTTGGCTACTTTATCGAGACGACATCCACCCATGCGGAAAAAATGTTATCTCCTCCTTTGTCCGATGTATTCATCCACCGTCAGACCACAGCCAACCAAGTTCGCTTTACCACAGTGCAGCTTTCAGAACTTGAAACGAAAATTCTCAATGCTGGCAACCATGCGGTCGAGTTGGAAAAAAAGCTATATGCAAGTCTCAGGGCAGCGATTCTGCAAAAGGCAGGAGAGATCGGTGCGACCTCAACCGCCCTTGCAGAGCTTGATTTAGCGACGGCCCTCGCGAATTTAGCCCAGTCCGAGAATTGGGTAAAACCTATCGTCGATAACTCCCGTGCCTTTGATATTCAGGGCGGTCGGCATCCGGTTGTCGAGCGTGCTTTAGCTCAGCAATCAGGGGCACAATTCGTGGCAAACGATTGCAATTTGAGTGCCGATACGGACGCAGCGATATGGTTGCTGACAGGACCGAACATGGCTGGTAAATCGACGTACCTGCGTCAAAATGCGCTCATGGCGCTCATCGCGCAGATGGGCAGCTATGTTCCCGCGCGTTCTGCCCATATCGGGCTGGTGAGTCAGCTGTTCAGTCGTGTCGGAGCGTCAGATGACTTAGCGCGAGGTCGTTCAACCTTTATGGTCGAGATGGTGGAGACTGCGGCGATCCTCAACCAAGCGGACGACCGTGCGCTTGTGATCCTCGATGAAATCGGGCGCGGCACGGCCACTTATGACGGTCTGTCTATTGCATGGGCCACGCTGGAACACCTCCATGACGTGAACCGCGCGCGTGCGCTGTTCGCCACGCACTATCATGAGATGACGGCCTTGGCTGGAAAGTTAGACGGAGTGGATAACGCGACAGTCACCGTGAAAGAGTGGGAAGGTGAAGTCATCTTCCTCCACGAAGTGAAGAAGGGCGCGGCGGATCGGTCTTATGGTGTGCAAGTTGCCCAACTTGCTGGACTTCCGCCCGCGGTTATTGCGCGCGCACGGGTTGTCCTGGAAGCGTTGGAAAAGGGTGAGAGGGAGGGCGGCGCCACGCAGAAAACTCTGATCGACGATCTGCCCTTGTTCGCCATGACAGCCACACCGCCCCCGGCACCAGCGAAGTCATCCGCTGTGGATAGCATGATGGATGAGATTATGCCCGATGAGCTTACCCCGCGCGAAGCCTTGGACCTGATCTATAAATTGAAAGAGGCGGCCAAAATCTGACCGCCTTCTCCAAATTAGAATTTCAAAACGTTTAACCTGGTGTGGACGACACACCAACCTGCGCAGGACGCAGCAAACGATCATGCAGCATGAAGCCTTCTGCCGCGACCTGAATAATATCCCCTGACTTCGTGTTCGGCACAGGTGCTTCAAACATTGCCTGATGTACCTTGGGATCAAAACGGTCACCCACTTCTGGCGTAACCGACACGATACCGTGCTTTTTGAAAACCGAGAGGAGCTCCCGCATTGTGAGGTCGATGCCCTCAAGGAGCGGGCCAGAAACAGCGCGCTGTTCTTCTGTTGCAGCCTCGAGTGCACGCTTCATGTTATCGTAAACCGACAGCATATCGCGGGCAAGCTTGGAGCCACCATAATTTTCGGCTTCTCTGCGGTCCTTGTCGGAGCGCTTGCGTGCATTTTCGGCATCAGCCAACGCACGCTGAAAACGATCTTTATACTGATCGCGTTCTGCCATTACTTCTTCGAGGGCCAGTTCGCCCTCATCAATCTCTTCCATCTCATCCGCATATGCTTCTGCTTCTGCGGCTTCGGGATCATCTAGAAAATCGTTCGGGTCTGCCATTTTTCACCTCTAACTCCGGTCGGAAATCAGCTTTCCAACCAGTTGCGCCGTGTAGTTCACAATCGGCACGATACGTCCATAGTTCAGGCGCGTTGGGCCAATAACACCCACAGCACCGATGATCTTACGATCAGAGTTCATATATGGGGAAACTACCAAAGAGGAACCCGAAAGTGAGAAAAGTTTGTTCTCAGAGCCAATAAAAATGCGCACACCGTCCCCATCTTCCGCTAATTCGAGGAAATCCGCGATATCGCGCTTGCGCTCGAGGTCATCAAAGAGGCTCCGCACCTTCTCAAGATCCTGCGCCTCACCACTACCCGTGAGTAAATTTGCGCGCCCCCGAACGATAAGACGCTCTGGCTGATCCTCGCCGCTCTCCCAAATCACCAACCCGCTTGTCACAAGTTCGGCCGCGAGTGTGTCGATCTCCTGACGGCGTTTTGTCATTTCCGTCTTGATGGTACGCTGAAGTTCGCTGAGGGTCTTCCCCTCCACCAACGAGTTGAGAAAATTCGCGGCCTCCCGCATTGAGCTGGGTGTTTGACCCGGAGGGGGCGCAAACAGCCGGTTTTCAACATGGCCATCCGAGAACACCAAAACCGCTAAAGCGCGATCGTGGGAAAGCGACACAAATTCGATGTGCTTAATCGGCGCTTCATGCTTTGGCGCAAGAACCAATGACGCCCCTTGGGTCACACCAGAAAGAGCGGTGCCCAGACGGTCAAGCATACCCGTCACATCATCCTCATTCCGTCCCATTGTCGCATCTATCTGGGCGCGGTCACCAATATCGGGATTCCCGACTTCCAGCAAACCATCCACAAACATCCGAAGTCCCATCTGGGTCGGAATACGTCCAGCACTTGCATGAGGGCTGTCAAGAAGTCCGAGATACTCCAAATCTTGCATGACATTGCGAATTGTAGCTGCACTTACCTTTTCGGAAAAATCTCGGGTAAGCGTGCGGGACCCAACAGGATCACCGTTAGCGAGATATCCTTCGACCACGCGCCTAAACACTTCGCGCGAGCGCTCGTTCATTTCCTGCAAAAGATCAGAGGTATCTGTCATACAGCCACATTAAGGGTGCGGGGGTTGCATCTGCAAGGGACGGAGAGGTATCTCGATGGCTAAATCAAACAAAAGGAATATCCCATGCGCCCATCCGGTCGGAAACTTGACGAAATGCGCGAAGTCTCAGTTGAAGTCGGCTTTACCAAGCATGCTGAAGGCTCCGCACTGATAAAGATGGGCGACACCCATGTGCTGTGTACCGCATCAATTGAACCGCGGGTGCCTTCGTTCATCAAGGGGTCCGGTTTGGGTTGGGTAACTGCGGAATACGGTATGCTGCCGCGCGCAACAAACACCCGGATGCGGAGAGAAGCCGCGTCGGGCAAGCAAGGCGGACGTACTGTTGAAATCCAACGCTTGATCGGTCGGTCCCTGCGCGCGGGTGTTGACCGCGTCGCATTGGGGGAACGCCAGATTACCGTCGACTGTGATGTGCTTCAGGCTGATGGTGGAACGCGCTGCGCGTCGATCACTGGTGGCTGGATTGCTTTGCGTTTGGCTGTGAATAAGTTAATGAAAGCGGGCGATGTAATTAGCGACCCTATGCTCGATCCGGTAGCCGCAATCAGCTGCGGGATTTACGCAGGCCAGCCCGTCCTCGATCTCGATTACCCCGAAGATTCCGAGGCTGGCGTTGATGGCAATTTCATCATGACCGAAAGCGGCCAAATGATTGAGACGCAGATGAGCGCCGAAGGTTCGACCTACACACGCGCCCAAATGAACGAACTTATCGACTTGGCTGAAAAAGGTGTCGCTGAACTCGCTGCGATCCAGAAAGCGGCCTGCGCATGAGCCGGAAGTTCGAAGGGGACCGGATTTTAATTGCTACGCATAACGCGGGTAAGCTTGAAGAGATGCAGGAGTTGTTTGCTCCGCTTGGCATCTCCGTCGTTGGTGCAAAAGAATTAGACCTCGAAGAACCAGAAGAGACCGAGGACACGTTTATCGGCAATGCGCGCATTAAGGCGCGTGCGGCCGTAAAAGCGACGGGCCTCCCTGCCCTTGCAGATGACAGCGGCATTCAAGTTGCGGCGCTCGGAAATGCGCCTGGTGTATACACTGCAGATTGGGCTGAAACGCCCAATGGTCGTGATTTCATAATGGCGATGAATAAGACCCATGACTTGTTGGAGAAGGCTAATGCGCCCCATCCCCGATCAGCACGCTTCTGTGCAACTTTAGTTCTGGCGTGGCCAGACGGGCATGATGAGGTTGTCGAGGGCTTCGTCGACGGCACGTTCGTTTGGCCGATGCGCGGTGAGACCGGTCATGGTTACGATCCAATTTTCCAACCCATCGGTGAGACGCGGACGTTTGCTGAAATGAGTCATGACGAAAAGAATACCATGAGCCATCGCGCGGATGCTTTCACAAAACTCTTGGTTCAATGCTTTGACAAATGACCTGCTAAACGAGGACTGGCGGCAAGGCGGCTTTGGCATCTATATCCACTGGCCCTTTTGCGAAGCAAAATGCCCCTATTGTGACTTCAACAGTCATGTTTCGCGTAACATAGACCAAGCTGCGTGGAAAAAGGCCTATCTCTGCGAGCTTCACCGTTATGCGGCGGAAACGCGTGGGCGTACTGTAACTTCCGTCTTCTTCGGTGGCGGCACACCGAGCTTGATGGACCCAGAAACGGTAGCAGCAGTAATTCATGAGATCAAAACACTTTGGCCCACTGCGAATGACCTCGAGATCACTCTTGAGGCAAACCCAAGCTCTGTGGAGGCTGGAAGGTTTGAGGCCTACCGCGATGGTGGAGTTTCACGCATATCCATGGGTATCCAGGCGCTGAATGATACAGACCTGAAACGTCTTGGGCGCATCCACTCAACATCCGAAGCGCTCGCCGCGTTTGATATTGCGCGTAACACATTCGAGCGAGTCAGTTTTGACCTCATCTATGCGAGACAAGACCAAACTCTGAAAGAATGGGAAGCGGAGTTAAATCAGGCTCTAATGCTATCAATAGATCACCTTTCGCTCTATCAACTCACGGTCGAAGATGGCACTGCATTCGGCGATCGTTACGCGTTGGGAAAGCTGCGGGGTCTTCCCGACGATGATCTTGGGGCCGATATGTTCGACCTTACTCAGGATGTCTGCGGGTCCGCAGGAATGCCAGCGTACGAAGTGTCCAATCATGCAAGAGACGGGGCGCAATCGCGTCATAATCTGATTTATTGGCGCTACGGTGATTATCTTGGTATCGGGCCCGGTGCGCACGGACGCATGACCGTAAACGGACAGCGTAAAGCGACGATCTGTTATAGTAATCCAAAGCGATGGCTTGATGCCGTTGAAGCGAATGCTCCTGAGCAAAGCAGGGAAAGCCTCACCCGTGAGGATGAGGCCACTGAATTTCTCTTAATGGGGCTGCGCTTACGCAGCGGTATTGATGTGGATCGCTATGCCAGAATGGCTCAGAAACCGCTTAGCCACCACGCGTTAAGCCACCTTACCGATATCGGCATGATTTCCCTTACGAAATCCACCTTAAGCGTTACAGATCAAGGGTTTAGAGTTCTTAACTCAGTCATCGCGGAGCTTTTGCCGGATTAAGTCGCACTAAGCAATCTGCAAAGTTCATCTAGCTCATCCAATGTCTTGTATTGTACTGTAAGCTGCCCGCTTTCCTGCCCATTCTTGTGAGAAAGGGAGACGGTCATTCCCAAATTGGCTGAAAGATCACCTTCGAGAGCTTTGGTATCGGCATCTTTCTCAGCAGTTTCTCCGGATCCGGTGGGTTTTGGCTTCGCGTCGCCATTCATCTCACTTTTCACAAGTGCTTCAGTTGCCCTCACGGACAGTCCGCCTTTGATTATTTTCTGGGCTAGCAAAAGCGGATCTTGTGCTGGGATCAAAGCGCGAGCATGCCCTGCACTCAGCTTTCCTTCTCGCAAAAGCTCAAGTACGGGCATCGGAAGGTTGAGAAGTCGCAAAAGGTTTGCGATATGACTGCGACTCTTCCCTAGGGCCTCCGCCATTTTCTCCTGAGTATGGCCAAACTTATCCATTAACTGCTTGTATCCAGCTGCTTCTTCTGCAGCGTTTAGATCAGCACGCTGAATATTCTCGATAATAGCAACTTCGAGAACTTCAATGTCGCTGAATTCACGCACAATTACTGGTAGCGCGTGCAACTGGGCCATCTGAGCGGCGCGCCAACGTCGTTCACCTGCAACGATTTCATATTCGCCGTTTCCGCGCGAACGTACAATCAAAGGCTGTAAAACCCCTTTTTCCCTAATGGAAGCGGCAAGATCATCAAGGTCATCTTGTACAAACTGCTTACGCGGCTGCTCAGGGTTCGGGGAAATCCGTTCAATTGGTACAAGTTGGTCAGCAGCCGAAGGACCTTGCGATGCGACGCTTTCAGTCTCACTTACGTCTGCCATCAATGCAGACAAGCCGCGCCCAAGACCCCGTTTGCGATCATTTTTGTTAGACATGCTGCACCTCTTTTGTTGTGGCTTCGTTGTTTTTCATAAGCTCTTTTGCAAGTGCGCGGTATGCTTGCGCACCCTTCGACAGGGTATCATAAGCTAAAACCGGCATCGCAAAACTTGGCGCCTCACTGACACGGACATTTCGCGGGATCATTGTCTTGAAGACCAGATCACCCAGATTATCACGGGCATCCTGTTCGACCTGCTGCGATAGGTTATTCCGCTTGTCATACATCGTGAGCACCACACCCTCGATCCGCAGATCTTTGTTACCCGATTGCCGAACTTCACGAATAGTGAGCATAAGCTGCGAAAGCCCCTCCAACGCAAAAAATTCACTTTGAAGCGGGACAAGCACGGAGTGCGCACCGATCATCGCGTTTACCGTCAAAAGGTTCAATGAAGGTGGGCAATCAATCAAAACATAATTAAAGCCAAACGCGTCCATCTGGGTTTGACGGAGAGCGTCATGAAGCAAGAAACTACGTTTTTCATTTGAAAGAAGATCCAGATCAGCTGAACTCAAGTCAACCGTAGCTGGTACAATGAAGAGATTTTCCGTTTCCGTTTTCAAAATTACTTCATTTAGGTCAATGTCTTCAAGGAGTAATTCGTAAGTCGTAAACTCGCGGTTATCTAATCCAATGCCGAGCCCTGTGGACGCGTTGCCCTGCGGGTCAAGGTCGATAACCAGGACTTTTTCACCATTTTCCGCCAGAGCCGCAGCGAGATTAATGGTTGTAGTAGTCTTCCCGACGCCCCCTTTTTGGTTCGCTACTGCAATAATTTTAGGACCGGTTGGTCGTGAAAGGTCAGACACGCGTAAGCTCCTTAATCTTCAGGATTGTAGCTTCGGGATTCGTTTCACTCTTAATCACTTCCAGTTGATACGACCATTCCTTTTGGGCAATCTCATGCTCTTGTTCCCACCGGATTCCCTTTGGAAATAGCGCAGTTCCGCCTTTGTTGACGTGTCTCTCCATGTGATGGAGCAGGCCTGTAAGATCGTCCATGGCGCGGGCGGACAGAACGTCAACTTGCATTGGCTCCATTTTTTCTACTCGCTCTGCGAAGACCTTCACATTTAGATCCAGTTCCCGGCTTACGGTTCTTAGAAAGGCGCACTTCCTCTGATCGCTGTCGACAAGGACGAAAGAACGCTCTGGCGATTTCTCCTTCGCGATTATTGCAGCTACGAGTCCGGGGAAGCCACCTCCACTTCCAATATCGAGCCAATCGCCAGCTACTGGTGCCAATTGGTAGATTTGGACCGAATCCAGAATATGTCGTTCCCATATTTGAGGCGCATCATTTGCAGACACAAGATTGATCTTTTTGGTCCATTTCTGCGCCAGTTGCTCGAAGCTTCGGAGCCGACTAATTGTTTCACGTGAAACATCTTGCAGGATGCTAGATTCCATCATGCTGATCTCTTCGCCTGACCCTTGCGGATCAAGGCAAGAACCAGCGTGAGTGCCGCTGGAGTCATACCATCAATTCTGGACGCTTGGGCGAGGCTCTCCGGCTTTGCCGCTAAAAGCTTAGACTTAAGTTCATTTGAAAGACCATCAATTATTGAGTAATCAAATGTAGCAGGGATCCGCTCACCTTCATCTTTTCGCAACCGCATCACGTCATTTTCCTGTCGCTTGATGTAGTTAGCATAGATCGCATCTTTAGAGACTTGCTCTGAAATTTCACTTGCTACACCTCCCAAATCTTCATCCAGCTGTTGTATTTGTGGGAATGTGACGTCTGGAAAAGCCAGAAGTTGAAATCCCGTTCTACGCTGTCCATCCCTATTGATCGCTATACCAACAGCAGCGGCCTCTTTAGCCGTAAAGGTTTTTGCTTCCAGCAGAGTTCTGCAATTCTGCAAAGCATTCATTTTATGGCTAAATGCTAACGCACGCTCCTGAGATACACACCCCAAGGTTATTCCTTCACCAGTCAATCGCTGATCCGCATTATCAGCACGTAACGATAGCCGGAACTCTGCCCGCGATGTAAACATGCGGTACGGCTCACTGACTCCGCGGGTTGTAAGGTCATCGATCATCACGCCGATGTAACTATTGGTTCTACTAAAAATGACTGGCTCGCGATTAGCCGCAGCCAAAGCTGCGTTAAGTCCCGCCACAACACCCTGTGCAGCAGCTTCCTCATAGCCAGTAGTACCATTGATCTGCCCCGCTAGATAAAGTCCAGGGACTGATTTCAGCTCCAAAGTTTGACTTAGCGCGCGAGGATCAACGTAGTCATATTCAATCGCATATCCAGGCTGCATAATTTTTACGCTTTCAAGGCCAACAATGGATCTAACGTAATCTTCTTGAACGGAGACAGGGAGCGACGTTGAAATGCCGTTTGGGTAGATTGTCGGGTCATCCAAGCCCTCTGGCTCAAGGAATATTTGGTGTGATGTTTTATCTGCAAAACGAACAACTTTGTCTTCTATCGAAGGGCAGTACCGTGGGCCGATCCCATCTATATGCCCACCATACATCGCTGAGCGCTCTAAATTTTCACGAATTATATCATGAGTGCGTTCGTTGGTATGCGTAATACCACAGGATATCTGACGAGCACCGGCTTTCTTCGACATGAATGAAAACAAGGAGGGAACATCATCAGCCGGCTGCATCTCCAGCCCGTCCCAGTTTATCGTTCTTCCATCTAACCTTGGGGGTGTACCTGTTTTTAGACGTCCTAATGTTAGATCAAATCCGTCAATTCGTTCCGCAAGTTTTTGAGAAGGGTTATCCCCCATCCGTCCCCCTGCTTTCTGAACGTCCCCGATGTGAATTACACCTCGCAGAAATGTGCCTGTTGTCAGAATGACAGCACCTGACGACAGCGATGTGCCATCAGCAGAAATGATGCCAGCGACTCTCTCGCCGTTCATGACAAAGTCTACGGCTTCCCCTTCGATGATCGTAATTAGAGGGTGCGCTTCGATCTCAGAAAGCATCACCTTGCGATAAATATTTCTATCCGCTTGGGTACGGGGTCCCTGCACTGCAGGGCCCTTACGACGATTAAGTAGCCGAAATTGGATACC
>JBALTK010000026.1:0-26434 GCA_036964385.1 Sulfitobacter sp.
CTTTGGCCCCTTCGGCGTCTGATCCTCACCCGTAGCAATAAAGACGATGATGAAGTCGGCGTGCTCCGCGCCCGAGATGAAATGCTTGGTCCCGTTGACCACCCAATCTCCCCCATCGCGCACCGCCGTACATTTCATGCCGCGCACATCCGATCCCGCACCCGGTTCGGTCATGGCCAACGCATCCATCCGCTCGCCGCGCACTGCTGGCATAAGGTAGCGTTCGATCTGCTCTCCTTCACACGCCATCAGGATATTCTGCGGACGCCCGAAAAAGTGGTTCAACGCCATAGATCCGCGCCCAAGCTCCCGCTCGACCAGCGCAAATTCGACATGGTTCAGGCCAGCACAACCGACGCTTTCAGGAAAGTTGCAGGCGTAGAACCCCAGATCGATTGTCTTTTGCTTGATCTCCTGCGCGATTTCGGCAGGCACCTCGCCCGTGCGTTCGACCAAATCCTCATGCGGATAGATCTCCTTCTCGACAAAGCTCCGCACCGTGTCGGCAATCATCGTGTGTTCGTCTGTCAGTCCGTAAATCATGTTCTTTTCCTGCTCTTCAATCGTTCACGCATCATTGTTTTACCTGCCTCGGTTCCGTCATGGAACGAGCCGAACAGCTTGTCCCACGGAACATCCAGATTGCCGTAGTTTACTTCGAAATAGCGGTGGTGCAGTTGGTGGTGGAAATTCCCCAGATGCACACGCTTCTTGTTGCGGATGCGCAGACCCTCAAAACCTGTGTGCGACGTGACCGCCAAAAGCGCATAAAACATTAGATGGAAAATCACATGCACAGGGCTGCTCGGTAGTACCAGATGGATCAGCACCGTTCCAAAATACATCACATGCTCGACGGGGTGCATCGACAGGCCAGACCACGGGCCAATATCCGTATTGCGGTGGTGCAGCGCATGAAAGCGGTACAGCGCATTCGTATGCAACAGCCGGTGTATCCAGTAGAAATAGAAACTCTCCCAAACAGGGATAAGAAAAAAGAACGCGATGAACCAGATCGGCGTTTGCGCAAATGTTGTTGATGGAAGCCACCCGTTGGCCAGACCCCACCAGCCCAGCGCCTCAAATACGCTCCAGACCGTGACACCGGACACAATCGTCCAGAACATATTATCCTTGAGCTGGTCCGAGAACGAAAACATCCGCCCTTGCCGCGGAAACGGGCGCGGATCGTATTTCAACTCTGTCCCTTGCGCGGAGATGCCGTGGAACCAATAGTGCAAACCGCCCGCCAGCAACGTCACGATCACCGCATTGCGCAGCCAGATGCCCAAAACCCAAAAACCAAGGTTCGAAGCAGTCTCTAACGCTGGGCTAAGCAAGCCCCAGCAGATAAACGCCAGCGCCAGAATACACAGGTTGATCGTCAGCGGAAACCACGCATCGGAGTACCACTTCAACACAGCAACAGGGCGCGGTGGCCACTGCCAGAGAGGCGAGACCGCAATCGCCCCCTCAGGCGCGTGGTTCCACTCCGCTCTGCTCACTTAGCATAATCCGAATTCTCGTCGTCCAGTATCGCCTTTAACTCTGCCAGATGCCGCGCATCCTGCTCAGGGTAGTTCTCCAATTCCTGCGCAGTCTTTTCCGCAATCTCGTCGCTAATGCGGCGCAATGGCAGACCCGTTTGCAAACTGCGAATATAGGTCTCCGCGGCACGCTCGAAGTAATACAGGCGGTTGAAGGTATCGGCCACAGTATCGCCAATCACCATCACACCATGTGACCCCATTACCATTACTTTCTGCTTGGGGTCGGTAAGCAAGGTCGCACAACGCGCGCCTTCATCCTCGAACGCCAAACCGCCGTAATCCTCGTCAATCACCACACGGTTAAAAAAGGTACAGCAGTTTTGGTCGATGGGCGGCAGCCGGCTGTCTTGGAGACAGGCCAGCACCGTGGCAAAGATCGAATGGACGTGCATCACACAGCGCGCATGAGGCACCGCAGCGTGGACACCACCGTGCAACCCCCACGCTGTCGGGTCAGGTGCATTCGGCCCCGCATAGGTTTCGGGATCATCCGCATCGATCAGCAGCATATCACTCGCCTTTATGCGGCTGAAATGCGCCTGATTGGGGTTCATCAAAAACTGCGACCCACTGTCGTTCACCGCCAGTGAGAAATGGTTCGCCACCCCTTCGTGCATATTGAGCCGCGCCGTCCAACGAAACGCCGCCGCTAAATCAACACGTTCCTGCCAATGGTCCATGTTCGGTTTCATCTGTGTCACGCTCATCTGATTGTATCCCTGTTGCTCAAGGTCCAACCTGCCTAATGCGATCCGCCCCCGCCACCCTGAAAGCGACACGGCAGCACAGTTTTCATTCTGCTGTCGATGCGCACGAAAAATTGAGAAACCAACCACCAGCCAAACCAAAGGGACCGACATGCTGGATATCATACGGAGACTTCCCGCAATGACGGCCTGCTGCGCGCAACATCCGCGCTTGTGGAACCGCGTTGTCGTTGGAGTACCAGAAAGTTTGTGCAACAAATTGCGGCATCGGCAGCTTGGCGGACGGCTTGCTCGGTGCGGAAATGGTCACACCGCAGCTGGTAATGCTGCAAATGCAGACTGCGGCGATCAAAGCGCGCATCACAATGCCCTGCTCGGCACCCAGGCATATCCATTCCCGCACAATATATAAGCCTCTCGCAGTCCATGCGGCTTGTCCGTTGGCCCTTGCAATATCGTACCCCCTGCCGCCTTTGCCACGGCACAGGCCGCATCGGGATCCGTATCATACAGGCGTATTTCGATTCCCGCACCGCGTGGCGGTGTTTCGGGCAGCAGTCCCAGAAGCGGATTTGAATGATAGGTGCCGTCGTCATGTAACTGAAACACTTGGCCACCATACCGCATAATAGCGAAATCAGCAGTAGCTTGATGTGCTTTCATCCCAAAAACAGTCTCTAAGAAGGCCACTTGTGACAATACATCCCTCACCAGCAGGTTCAAACCTATCCCCCGCAAGCTGGCGCCAAAATCGCTGGCACCTACTGTATCGTAATCCATGGCCTGTACTCCCGCTTGAACCTGTACCAACCCTGTGAAATGTTGCGACATGACACAAGCAACATTCCCCTCTTGGCCCGATGTGGCCCCCGATCTCGTCAACGTCGCAGCAGGGCGCGCACCAGCTGACACTATTATAACAGGCGGCATCTGGGTTAACGTCCACACCCGCGAGGCATTGCCCGATCACGACATCGCCATTGTGCGCGGTCGCATCGCGTTTGTCGGCCCCTCTGCCGATCATTGCAAAGGACCAGACACACAGATCATTAGGGCCAAAGGCCGCTACATGATCCCTGGTCTGTGCGACGGCCACATGCATATTGAGTCCGGCATGCTCACCCCTGCCGAATTTGCCCGCGCCGTTATCCCGCATGGCACGACCAGCATGTTCACCGACCCGCATGAGATTGCCAACGTGCTTGGCCTCGAAGGGGTCCGCATGATGCATGACGAGGCGCTGATGCAGCCCGTCAATATCTTCACTCAAATGCCGTCCTGTGCGCCCAGCGCACCGGGGATGGAGACGACAGGCTTCGAGATCACCGCCGATGACGTAGCCGAAGCGATGCACTGGGAAGGCATCATTGGCTTGGGCGAAATGATGAACTTTCCTGGTGTGATTAATGCAGATCCCCAGATGCTGGCCGAGATTGCCGCCACTCAAAACGCAGGTAAAACAGTCGGCGGACATTACGCATCCCCCGACCTTGGCCCCGCCTTTGCAGCCTATGTCGCGGGCGGCCCTGCGGATGATCACGAAGGCACCTGCGAAGCAGACGCAATCGCGCGGATGCGCCAAGGGATGCGCGCGATGATCCGCCTCGGATCTGCGTGGTATGATGTAGAGAGCCAGATTACCGCGATCACCGAGCGCGGTCTTGATCCGCGCAACATGATCCTGTGCACCGATGATTGCCACTCTGGCACGTTGGTGAATGACGGCCACATGAACCGTGTGGTGCGCCACGCGATTGACTGCGGCTGTGATCCATTGATCGCACTGCAAATGGCCACCATCAACACGGCAACCCACTTCGGGCTAGAGCGTGATATCGGCTCCCTCACCCCCGGTCGCCGCGCAGATGTGATCCTGACATCCGACCTCAAAACACTGCCCATCGAAACGGTGATCGCACGCGGCCAGATCGTTGCCGAAAACGGCACATGCCTCGTCGATTGCCCCCACTACGACTGGCCGCCGCACGCGCGCCAAACCGTCAACATGGCGCGTGATCTGACTGCGGATGATTTCACCATCACCGCCCCCGCTGGCGCAAACGCCGTCACTGCCAATGTCATCGGTGTCGTCGAGAACCAAGCCCCCACCAAGGCGCTCCAATTCGAACTCCCAGTCACCGAAGGCCGCGTAACTGCCCACGGTGACGTGGCACAAATCGCTCTGGTTGAGCGGCACCGCGCCACAGGTGGTGTCGTAAATGCACTCGTGTCAGGGTTCGGTTATACGGGCAAAATGGCCATGGCTTCTACCGTGGCCCATGACAGTCACCACATGATTGTCGTCGGCACCGATACGAATCAAATGGCCCTCGCTGCCAACCACCTCAAACAGCTCGGCGGCGGCATCACGATATTCAAAGACGGGTCCGAGCTTGCAACCATCGACCTGCCCATCGCGGGCCTCATGTCCGACAATCCCGCGCAGGATGTTGCAGCCAAAACCGACGCGATGATGCAGGCCATGCGCGATTGCGGCTGCACCCTGAACAACGCGTATATGCAGCACAGCTTGCTTGCACTTGTCGTCATCCCAGAGCTGCGGATATCCGACCTCGGCCTCGTCGATGTGCGCACGTTCGAATTCATGGATGTCATCGTCTCATGAAAATCTTTGCCCAAAACCTCGCAAAGCTCGCGCCGGATTGGGTCACCCTCCCGCCCGAGCTCATCGAGACCTTCGACTGGCTTGAGGATCAAGGTTGGCACAATACCCGTGAGGCTGGTCAGCCAGAAGATCACTATCTACTCATCTATCCGCCCGCTTTCAAAAACCATCCCGCTGTCAGCCACCTCGCATTTGGCGGGACAACGCTGACCTATACGGGTCACTGGTCCACGCCCGACCCCGACATCGACAACCGCATATTCGAGTTTGGCGAGACTTCGGGCGATGGCGGGCGCTTAGCGATCTGGCTGGACGATGAGGGTAAACAGCAGTTTGTGCATCTCGGCCACGATACCTTGGGCATTATCACCGATGATCCAACGGTCCTGCTGCAATTTTTGGCCATGGGGTATCCTGAACCAGGATATCTGCCCCAGACCAATGTCACCCCGATCCAAGCTTACCTCGATTATCACGGAGTGCAGCATCTCTCCGATTTTGCCCCAAACGAAACACCTGTCATGCCGACAGCCCTCCAAGGGTTTATAAAAGAGCGTTACAACCTCGATATGCCCGCCACGGCCCACGACACCGGAATCACCGAGTTTCCTGCCTACGGCGACGCCACGACATCGGATGCATTTGCCCTCTGGATCACCGCATTAACGCCCGCCCCCACAGAGGCAGAGCTTGCCTATGAACAGGAGTTGTTGCGCAGGGTTGAAACCCTCGACCTCAACGACGATGATTCCTCCGAGACCATCATGAACAAAATCGGCACCCTGTTCCAATCCAAGGACTAAATCCGCACCATGAAGCAATATCAGACCCTCACGCCTGACGCGCCACAGGCCGAAGCCTTCACCGATGCCACCGCCGCCGTGGACCGCCTCACCAAACTTTATGAGGAGGCCGTGGAATTCCTGCGCATACATTTCACGTCAGCCATGGCCGACACGCCGCCTGATACCCGCATCCGCGCGTTCTATCCTGAGGTCCGCTTTACCACCTCATCCTATGCGCAGGTCGACACCCGTCTCAGCTTTGGCCACGTCTCAGGCCCCGGTACCTATGCAACGACGGTCACCCGCCCCGATCTGTTTCGGAATTATCTGATCCAGCAAATCGGCCTGTTACTCAAAAACCATGACCAACCCGTATATGTGGGTCCGTCCGATACACCAATTCCACTACATTTCGCGATGACACCCGAAACAGGTATGACGGTCCCCCAAGAGGGCGCTGCCGATTTCACCCTGCGCGATGTATTCGATGTCCCGGACCTCAGCACAACAAATGATGACATCGTCAACGGGACCTATATGCCGACTGATGGCGTTGGCCCGCTCGCTCCCTTCACCGCCCAGCGCGTGGACTATTCCCTCGCCCGCCTCGCCCATTACACCGCCACTGATCCCGATCATTTCCAGTGTCACGTCCTGTTCACCAACTACCAGTTCTACGTGACCGAGTTTGAGGAATACGCCCGCGCCATGCTGCGCGATCCAAACAGCGGCTACACGTCCTTTGTCTCGACGGGCAACCAAGAGATCACGGACCCCGAAGGTCCAATTGAGACACCGCCCAAACTGCCCCAAATGCCGACATATCACCTCAAGCGTGAAAACGGCAGCGGCATCACATTGGTGAACATCGGCGTTGGTCCCAGTAACGCCAAAACCGCCACCGACCACATCGCCGTCCTGCGCCCGCACGCGTGGCTTATGGTCGGTCACTGCGCGGGTCTGCGCAACACGCAGGCCTTGGGCGACTTCGTCCTTGCGCACGCCTACCTGCGCGAGGATCACGTCCTTGATGACGACCTGCCCGTTTGGGTCCCCATCCCTGCGCTGGCCGAAATCCAGATCGCGCTTGAGAATGCCGTGGCCCAAGTTACTCAGCTTGAAGGGTACGAGCTTAAACGCATCATGCGCACGGGCACAGTTGCCACTATCGACAATCGCAACTGGGAACTGCGCGACCAATCCGGCCCCGTGCAGCGCCTCAGCCAGTCCCGCGCGGTGGCACTGGATATGGAAAGCGCGACCATTGCTGCGAACGGTTACCGCTTCCGCGTCCCCTACGGCACGCTTTTGTGCGTCTCGGACAAGCCCCTGCACGGTGAGCTCAAACTCCCCGGCATGGCCTCAGACTTCTATAAAACCCAAGTATCGCGCCATTTGATGATCGGAATTCGCGCGATGGAGCAACTTCGCGACATGCCGCTGGAGCGGATTCACAGCAGAAAACTACGTTCATTTGACGAAACTGCCTTCCTCTAAGCAACTTCAAGCCCAAAATAGGCAAAAAAACCCAAGTTTTCTTGGGAAAAACAGTCACTCTGCGTTGTGTTTGCTCACGACATACAGTTACATTCCGCAGATGAGGCCCAATTTGAGGGCAGTCGAGGAGATTTAAAATGACAACGAAACCAATGACAAAAACTCAACTCGTCGCCGCACTGGCCGATGAAATGGGTACCGATAAAAAAGCAGCAGGCGCAGCGCTCGACGCGGTTTGCAACCTGATCACAAAAGAAGTGTCCGGCGGCGGTGCCGTTACTCTTCCAGGCGTTGGCAAAATCTATTGCCGTGAGCGCCCTGAGCGTATGGTTCGCAACCCTGCGACCGGCGAACAGTTCAAAAAAGACGCCGACAAAGTTGTCAAAATGACAATCGCCAAAGCGCTGAAAGACAGCGTAAACGGCTAAGTCCGGCATTAAGTCAGATTTATGAGAAAGGGTCGTCCAATAGGGCGGCCCTTTTTTGTGACCAGCCCCAAGATACCAACGGCGCTAACCGATCACGTGATCGTACAGGCATCAGCACGTAGCGCGCTTGCCCTTCCCGCCATTCCGTCCCAATACTGCACCTGTAATTAAAGGACAGTATTTCATGGACATGCGCGCAATCGGACTTGGCCTTGCTTTCGCACTCATGTGGTCCTCGGCCTTTACCTCCGCACGGATCATCGTGGCCGATGCAACGCCCCTCTTTGCGCTCTCGCTCCGCTATCTTGTGTCGGGCATTATCGGCATCGGCATCGCCCGCGCATTGGGGCAAAGCTGGCACCTGACAAAGCCACAATGGCGCGCCACCATCGCCTTTGGCATCCTGCAAAACGCCGTCTATCTCGGCCTCTTCTTCGTTGCCATGCAAACGATCGAAGCATCGCTCGCCGCCATCATCGCCTCGACCATGCCGCTGATGGTAGCATTGGCCGCATGGGCCTTCATGGGGGACAAACTCAGCCCCATGGGTATCATCGGCCTCATCGCGGGTCTCGTGGGTGTGGGGCTGATCATGGGCGCACGCCTCACAGACGACCTCGACCTGATTGGTGTCGCAATTTGTTTCATCGGGGTTCTCGCCCTTACCATCGCCACGCTCACCGTTCGCGGTGCCTCTGCTGGCGGTAATTTGTTGATGGTCGTGGGCCTACAAATGCTCGTGGGCTGTGTGGCCCTCACCATCGCCACCCTCTTGTTCGAAACACCCCAAGTCACCCTGAGCTGGCCGCTCGGGATCGCCTTCATCTATACCTGCCTCGTTCCCGGCCTTACGGCAACTTGGGTCTGGTTCCTGCTTGTGGGCCGCATCGGGGCGACACGCGCGGCAACCTTCCACTTCCTCAATCCCTTCTTCGGCGTGGTCATCGCCGCGCTGCTGCTGGGTGAGAAACTTGGCTCACGTGACATTCTTGGCGTTACCATCATCGCGGCAGGGATCCTTGCCGTGCAAATCTCGCGCCAACGCAACGCATAAAACCGACACGCCCATGCCGCGTGAGGCCATGCAGTGATGCGTAGCTCCCCTAGTTTGTTGTCTATGACCGACACAGCACCAGCCAAAGAATACGCCTTCCTTCTCCTTCCGGGGTTTTCTACGCTTGGGTTCTCCTGCGCCCTCGACGCTCTTTCCCTCGCGAACCACCACCCTTCAAGGCGCGAGTTCTACCGATGGCGGCTGCTCTCAGAAGATGGCCATCCCGTCGAGGCCTACAATGGCGTAAAAATTGCCGTCGACAGTGCCCTTGCGCCTCTAAACCGCAACGAAACCCTCATCGTCTGCGCAGGCGAAAATGCGGGGCAGTCCAGTTCGAAAACCATCCTCAGCTGGCTGCGCCGTGAGGCCCGTCGCGGCGGGGATATAGGTGCATTGTCATCAGGCACCTACATCCTCGCTCTTGCAGGCCTCATCGGCGGCAAACGTGTTACGACCCATTGGGAATATAAAACCGCACTCGCTGAAATGCTGCCCGATGTGATCATGGAAGATGCGATTTTCTCGGTTGATGGGCGTATCTTTACCTCCGCAGGTGGGGCCGCTTCCATGGACATGATGTTGGATCGGTTGCGCGCCGATTATGGCTCCGATCTTGCGACATGGGTCGCTGACCAGATGATATACACCGCCCCTCGCGCCCCCTCCAACACCCAGCGCATGTCACTTCAATCCCGCCCCGAGGTCCGCAATCCAAAACTGCTGCTTGCGATGCAGGTGATGGAAAACAACATCGAGGATCCGCTTACACCCGATGAAATCGCAGGCGTCGTCGCCCTCTCCACCCGCCAGCTTGAGCGGTTGTTCGCGAAATATCTGTCCATCTCACCCAAACGATACTACCTGCGCATCCGGCTAGAAAAAGGGCGCAATCTGCTCCGTCAGACAGACCTGTCTGTAACAGACGTCTGCGTTGCCTGTGGCTTCAAATCTCTCTCTCATTTCTCGAAGAGCTATCGCGCTACCTACGGCATTCCACCAGGTTTAGAGGCGACAGATGGCAAGGTACTTTGGTCAGATCGCGCCTGATATATCAGTTCAATAATTTCTCGATCTCCCGAGGAATCGCACCCCTGTCAGGTCGCGCATTCGAACCCCAAGTGCCTACAACCTTGCCCGCAGGATCAATCAGCACCTTGTTGAAATTCCAACTTGGAACAAACCCCGTCTCGACCTGCACATCCTTGTAAAACGGATGCGCCTCAACGCCACGCACATGCATCATGTCCGTCATGGGCAGCGTCAGGTTAAAGTTGATTTCGCAAAACTCTTTGACTTCAGCGGCTGTACCCAGCTCTTGATTGAAGTCGTCGGACGGCACCGCCAGCACCACCAGACCTTGTTCGCGAAAACGGTCATACAGCGCCTGTAGACCGTCATATTGATAGGTAAACCCGCATTGCGAAGCCGTGTTGACGACCAACACAGGCTGCCCTGCATAATCGCTCAGCGTAATCTTGCCCCCGTCAATCGACGGGAACACCGCATCACGCGGCGCGGCCATCACGGCCCCCGCCAAAACCGAGAATATCAATCCAACAACAAACCGCTTATCACGTCCTCCACCTATACATACGCGCCACTGTACAAATAAGTTCACAAACAGTTTCCCGAAACGCAGATGCCCCTTTGATTTCTGCGTAAAAGCACCATCTAATAAGTCAGCAACAGCGCAAGGAGAGACCCATGCCAGAGTACACCAAAAACCCCGACGTCCTCGCGACCTTGTCGCCAGAGGAACTCTACGTCACCCAAGAAAGCGGGACCGAACGCCCCGGCACAGGTAAGCTGCTCCATAACAAAGAGCCAGGTATCTATGTCGATATTGTCTCGGGTGAGCCGCTGTTTGCGTCTGGTGATAAATACGAGAGTGGCTGCGGCTGGCCCAGCTTTACCAAAACAATCGAGAATGTAGTCGAGATCGAAGACAGCTCCCTAGGCATGGTTCGCACCGAAGTGCGCAGCACACATGGCGACAGCCACCTCGGCCACGTCTTTCCCGACGGCCCCCCAGATCGTGGTGGCCTGCGCTACTGTATCAACTCCGCATCGCTCCGGTTTATCCACCGTGACCATATGGAAGACGAAGGGTACGGCAAATACATTAATCAAGTGGAGGACGTAGCATGAGCAATGAACGCGCAGTACTGGCAGGTGGATGTTTCTGGGGCATGCAAGACCTCATCCGCAAACGCAAAGGCGTGGTATCCACCCGCGTAGGCTACTCCGGCGGCGACGTCCCGAACGCCACCTACCGCAACCATGGCACCCACGCCGAAGCAATCGAAGTCACCTTTGATCCCTCCGTCTTCAGCTACCGTGAGTTGCTGGAACTGTTCTTCCAAATCCATGACCCGACCACCGTGAACCGTCAGGGTAACGACACGGGGATGAGCTATCGCTCCGCGATCTACTATGAAAATGAAGATCAAAAAGCCGTGGCCCTGGACACAATCGCAGACATCGAAGCGTCCGGAATTTGGCCTGGAAAAGTTGTGACCGAAGTCGAGCCTGTCTCGGATTTCTGGGAAGCAGAGGAGGAGCACCAAGATTACCTTGAGCGCATTCCCAACGGCTATACCTGCCACTTCCCGCGTCCTGATTGGGTCCTCCCCAAACGCGCCGCAGCGGAGTAACGCTACAAAGGGCTGCCCGAGAAATCGGGCGGCCCTTCTAGTAACAGTTACTATTACGCTCTGCAAAACGGGTCCGTGCTGACCAAGGTGTGCCTGCAAAAAATCTTTCCATTAAATGCGACGGAATACTGCTTCTCTCTCGTAGCACTGCAGAGAAAACACTCCGGAAAACATCATGCGCACCTTCTTTTCCCGTACCCACCCCTATTTGCTGTGGTTCGTGCTGGCACTCCCTGCCATTGCCATGACGATTGAAGCGCTGACATCCACCAATCCAAGGGTATTCCATATTCTGGTTCACCCTTCTGGTGAAACGTCGGCGCGCCTGCTCATCATCACGTTGATGGCGACTCCCCTTGCAATGCTGCTGAAGGGTTGGCGTGGCCCTCAATGGCTGAAACGCAACCGTCGCTATCTGGGCGTAGGCGCTTTCGGCTACGGCCTCATGCACACAGTTTTCTATCTCATCGACAAAGCCTCGCTTACCACTGTCGTGAACGAACTGCCGCGTCTTTACATCTGGACCGGCTGGATCGCGTTTCTGATCTTCATCCCGCTGGCACTGACATCGATGGACTACTTCGTGCGCAAGATGGGGACATGGTGGAAATGGCTACAACGCTGGACCTACGGCGCTGCCGTCCTGACGCTCATCCATTGGGCAGCCCTCCATAACTGGGGCGGCGCACTGCCTGCCTTCATCCACTTTGGACCGCTCATCGCTCTTGAAGGGTATCGCGTTTGGTACTGGTATCTCCGTCCCAGACCACAGCCCGCGTCTTAACTCACCCGCGCCGCGCCAAGAACCGTTCGACATCGCGTGTTTCAGGCGCAGCACCTGCAAAAATCTCGACATAGTGCTGAACCCGCGCCAACCGTTCTGCTCTTGGTTCAGTCACTTTCATCGAGATATAACCGATCTGCGTATAGATCACCGTCAGGCTTCGCGCTTCTGCCTGCTCTGCTGAGAACCCGTGCCGCCTGAACAACGTCGCCACTGCTTCAATGCGGCGGTGGTCTGCGTCGCTCACCCTGCGCTGAAGGTCAGGCGCCACACGCGCCCAATTCCGGATCGCCAGATCAAGGGGCGCATCAAACAATGTCGGATCAAGCCAACAATCCATCACATTGAACAATGCCTCGGTGATATTCGCTGCATCCATATTGCACCGATCCACAAGGTTTCCCGTGTTCCTGCTCTCCCATCGTTCGATCATCGCCATGTGCAATTCTTCAAGATCGGCAAAGAACCAATAAAATCCGGTGCGAGTCATCTTCAATGACTTCGCCAGCGGCATCACTTTGACCGCATCAATGCCATCCGACACCAACATCTCGTAGGCCGCATCAAGCCATATTTCTTTTGAGCCGCGCTGGCGTGCTGGAGTATCTTTCATACCTCAACAATAGAAAACTTGACACATATGTCAATTCTGCGGCAGGCTAAAAATCTGATATCCTCACACCCCTATCGCGAGTCTCATCATGTCAAAAGATCCGTTGCTTCAACCCTACCAACTCAAACACCTCACGTTGAAAAACCGGATCATGACCACCAGCCACGAACCCGCCTACCCCGAGGACGGGATGCCAAAAGACCGCTATCGCGCCTACCACGCAGAGCGCGCAAAAGCGGGCGTTGCCCTCGCTATGACCGCAGGCTCGGCCGCAGTGTCAAAAGACAGCCCACCCGTCTTTAACAACATCCTCGCTTACAAAGACGAAGTTGTCCCGCATATCCAAAACCTCACCGATGCCTGCCATGAACATGGCTGCGCCGTGATGATCCAGTTGACCCACCTTGGCCGCCGCACAACGTGGAACAAGGGCGATTGGCTGCCCTCCGTCTCTTCCTCCAAACACCGCGAACCCGCTCACCGTGCCTTTCCCAAATTGATCGAGGATTGGGACATCGAGCGGATCATCACCGACTTCGCCGATGCCGCTGAACGGATGAAAGCAGGCGGAATGGATGGGATTGAACTGCAAGTCTACGGTCACCTGCTTGATCAATTCTGGTCCCCCCTCACCAACGATCTGACAGGGCCATACGGCGCGGACACACTCGAAAACCGCATGCGCTTCCCCCTCGACGTGCTTGCCGCGATCCGCAAACGTGTAGGCTCTGAGTTCATCGTGGGCTTCCGGTATACCGCCGACGAGGCGCAAAAGGGCGGCATCACCGCCGAGGACGGTCTCAAAATTTCCAAAACGCTTGCCGACACAGGCCAGCTTGATTTCCTCAATGTCGTGCGCGGCCGCATCCACACAGACCCCGCCATGACCGATCTCATCCCGATCCAAGGCATGAAGAACGCCCCCCATCTCGACTTTGCAGGTCAGGTGAAAAAACTGACAGGCATGCCCACCTTTCACGCCGCGAAAATCCCCGATGTGGCAACCGCGCGGCACGCAATCGAGGTAGGGTTGCTCGACATGGTTGGCATGACCCGCGCCCATATGGCCGACCCCCACGTGGTCAAGAAAATCATGGAGGGCCGTGAGGACGACATCCGCCCCTGTGTTGGTGCAACCTACTGCCTTGATCGCATCTATGAGGCGGGCGATGCCCTGTGCATCCACAATGCCGCCACAGGCCGCGAACTTACCATGCCCCACACGATCCAACCCGCCGCGACAAAGCGCAAAGTCGTCATTGTCGGCGCTGGTCCCGCAGGTCTAGAGGCCGCCCGTGTCGCCGCCGAACGTGGCCATGATGTCGTCGTGTTCGAGGCACAGCCCGACCCCGGCGGCCAAATCCGCCTCAACGCTCAAAGTCCGCGCCGCCGCGAGATGATCTCGATCATCGACTGGCGCATGGCACAATGCGCCGCCCGCGATGTGGTCTTCCACTTTAGCAGTTGGGCCGAGGCGGCGGACGTCACGGCCCTCAATCCCGATGTGGTCATCATCGCCACAGGCGGCATGCCCAACACAGAGCTGTTCGAGACAGGCAAGGACGCCACCCACGTCGTCACTTCGTGGGATATGATCGCAGGCGACGTGAAGCCCGCGCAGAACATCCTGATCTATGACGAGAGCGGCGACCACGCAGGTCTGCAAGCCGCAGAAATCGCTGCCGCCGCAGGATCAACTGTCGAAATCATAACCCCTGACCGCACCTTCGCCGCAGGTGTCATGGCGATGAACCTCGTCCCCTACATGCGTTCGCTTCAGGACAAAGACGTTACCTTTACCGTCACCCGCCGCTTGCTCGACGTGACCCGAAACGGCAATAAACTCACCGCAACCATCGGCACCGATTACAGCGATCTCGCGCAAGAAAAAGAATATGATCAGGTCGTCATTAACTACGGCACCCTGCCGCTGGATGAACTCTACTTCGAACTAAAACCGCTCAGCTCGAATGAGGGCGCCGTCGATCACGACGCACTGATTAAGGGCGACGCGCAAACACTCAAACGGAACGAGACTGGCAGCTTCCAACTCTTCCGTATCGGCGACGCTGTGTCTGCCCGAAACACCCACGCAGCGATCTATGACGCACTGAGGTTGGTAAAAGACCTCTAATCTCCGATCCACATTATCCACACCAATTCGGAGATTTAGCTCAAACAGCGACCCGAGGACGACCCGACGCCTCAACCGTAATCTCCGCCTCGACAAAAACCTCACGGCTCTCAACTCCGGCAACGCGAATATCCCGCACGACACTCACTGAAATATCAGCCGCCCCCGCAGCTTCCGCTGCCGCCAATGCCGCCGCGCGAAGTACCTCTTCCAGCCGCGCCAACGCACTCTCCTGATCGCCAAAATCCTCTGGCCCCGCAGTTAGATGCACACGGTATTTCCCCTCACTCGGCGAGGTCACAGTACCCGCTTCCCGCATCGTTACACGCCCTACAACTGCGCCGATGGCGTTCGCCACACCCGCATGCTCCGGCAAAATCATCTCACATCCTAACCGTGTTCCTACCGCAGGATAATAGGTGCTCGCAGAGGCCCCCAATCCGATCACAGGCACAGCCAGCCCCGTATGGAGTTTTACCAAACCATCATGCCCGCCAAGGCCCCGTTGCATCAAAACATGCCGCGCCAACACGCTCGGCTCTACGCCAAATCCAGTCTCCTCTTCAGCAAATGCAGTCTCTAACAAGGCTAATGCGGTTTGATGCCCCAACCGCTCCACAATCATCCGCGCCATCACGACTGGCTCCGCAGCAAGGCGATCGCCCGCTCCTGTCCGCCGCCGCCCAAACAACGCCAACGCCTTCTCGGCTGCTCCACGATCCCACGCATCGGCCAGTCCCAAAGCATGGCTCGCATCCGACGGTGTCACTCCCGCAATCTGCACCAACCCTCGCTCAACCAACCGCTTGAGCGCACCCGTCTCGATCCGCGACCTAAGCACATCACCCAAGGGATGCACCGTGTCCCCGATCCGCTCCAACAGCGCTTCTTCACGCGGCCCGATGCCTTCCATCGTCTGGCCCGCAACCGCGCGCACAAACCGACCGTCATGCTCTCCGGGCAAGGTCGCGCGCAACTGCGCATCCAATGCGCCATGCACCACTTCCGCGGCATCCACCGCAATCAACGATATCGGCAACAACCGCCGCGGCCCAAGGGTCACACCACCGACCAACCCCTCGGTCACAAAATGCACTTCGCTATCACCGCCAAGGCCAGTTGTCCGCATCGCCACCGCTTCGACCATGGTGCGGTACGGCCCGACCCGCGCACCCGCAGGGTCAATCGCAGGGCGCCCGTCCTTGAGCAGGGCCACGTCCGTCGTTGTCCCGCCAATATCAGACACCAGCGCAAGGTCCGCACCCGTCATCCAACGCGCCCCGACAATAGAGGCCGCTGGCCCGCTCAGGATCGTCTCGATTGGCCGCTCCCGCGCCTGCGCGCTGGAGATCAGCGCCCCATCGCCCCGCACCACCATCAACGGCGCTTCCACGCCAATCTCGCGCAAAATATCCTCGGCCCGCCCGATCAACCGATCAATCATCCCGATCAATCGCGCGTTCAAAACTGCCGTCATCGCCCGCTTTGGCCCGTTCAACTTGGCTGACAATTGGTGCGATGCCGAAACAGGGCGCGCCGTTACCTCGGCTACAATCTCCATCGCCCGCAACTCATGCGCAGGGTTCCGCGTCGCAAATTGCGAGGCGACAGCGAACCCGCCAACCCCCGCGCCATGTTCCGCCAAAAACGCACGCAAACCGTCCTCGTCAAACGGCACCGCCTCGCCACCCGCATGGTTATGGCCACCCGCCAACACCACATGCGGATCACCCTTCAGCGCCTCCGACAATCCGTGCGTCTCTAAATCGCGCTCTTTGAACCCGATATAGATTAGAGCAACACGGCCCCCTTGCCCTTCGACAAGAGCATTCGTAGCCAGCGTGGTAGACAAAGACGCCAACGCAATATCGCCCGCTGCCACACCTGATTGCTCCAGCGCCGCACGCACCGCTCCGCCTACACCAACGGCCAAATCATGCCGCGTGGTCAGCGCCTTGGCGCTCGCGATCACCTCCCGCTCATCGCGGATAATCACCGCATCTGTATAGGTCCCGCCCGTATCCACGCCCAAAAGCAATGCCATGGCACTCTCCTCAAAACTGTTCAGAAATGTCTATCCCAGAGGCGGCGCATTGCCAGCCCCAATAGCGTCACAGATCATTCAGCCGCGACACCGCCCAGCGCGCCGCATCTGCGACCGCCGCGTCTTCATCATCACAGAAACCCTGCGCCAACCCACACAAAGATTCGTCCCCAGAATTCCCAATTGCATAAAGTACATTGCGCACAAAGCGGTCCCGCCCGATCCGTTTGATCGGGGAGCCCGAGAACCGCAATCGAAACGCCGCATCGTCCAGAACAACCAGCTCTGCCAATGTCCCGCCCGCACTGCCGTGATACCGCATATCACTCGCCGCGACAGCAAACTTGTTCCACGGACACACCGCCAGACAATCGTCGCAGCCATAAATCCGATTGCCCAGCTTTGCGCGCAGGCCTTCGTCCACAGGCCCCTTATGCTCGATCGTCAAATACGAAATACACCGCCGCGCATCGAGGCGATAAGGCGCGGGAAACGCATTCGTAGGACAGACATCCTGACAAGCTGTACAACTCCCGCAGCGGTCGACCTCGGCCGCATCAGGCTCCAAATCCAACGTGGTAAAAACAGAGCCTAAAAAGGCCCAATTGCCCCAATCGCGGCTCACAACATTCGTGTGCTTGCCCTGCCATCCAAGGCCGGCTGCCTGCGCCAATGCCTTCTCTGGCACGGGCGCGGTGTCCACAAACACCTTCACCTGACAGGTCTCTTGTTCGATCAGCCAACGCGCCAACCGCTTGAGCCGCTTCTTTACCACATCATGGTAATCACGCCCCTTCGCATAGACAGAGATAGCGCCCAATTCAGGCCGCTCTAACACGGCCAGCGGATCATGCTCTGGCGCATAGCTCTCCGCTAACATGATCACTGATTTTGCCTCGGGCCACAAAACAGACGGGTCACCGCGCCAACTGACACGCTCTTCCATCCATCCCATCTGCCCGTGATATCCGGCATCCAGAAACGCGCCCAACCGCGCGGGAACCTCTGGTACCGCATCAGGCCGGCACACCCGACAGGCCACAAATCCCTCCGCCAGCGCTTGGGCAACCACCCGCGACTTGAGGTCCGTATTGTTCATTTTATCTTTTAACTGCATTCCGTACCCTTAACGCGTACAAACAGTCGGGAATACAGCGCGCTTAAAAATCCAGATCATTGTAATGCTTCGGTGGCGTGAACCCCGGCACCTGATCCGCCAAAAGTGACCGGAATGCAGGACGCGATTTGATCTTCGCGTACCAGTCCTTCACTTCAGGACAGCTGTTCCAATCCACGTCCGAGATATAGTCGAGCGATGACAAATGCGCAGCAGCCGCAAAATCCGCCAGCGTCATAACGTCCCCCGCGAGCCAGCGGCGCTGATCCAGCAGCCACGTCATATAACCTAGGTGGAACTTGATCGCCTTCGCGCCTGCTTTCACGTTCTTGCTGTCGGGATATCCCGCCTTCTGCATCTTCTTGTTCACCCGCTCATAAAGAAGCTTGCTGGTGACCTCGTGATGAAACTTGTCATCAAACCACGAAACCAACCGCCTTACTTCGAGCTTTTGCGCTGGGTCAGACGGCAGCAAAGACGGCTCGGGTCGTGTCTCTTCAATATATTCACAAATTGCCGCGCTCTCGGACATCATGATCCCATCGAGCCGGAGCACAGGCACTTTACCCGCAGGGTTACGCCGCAAGAAATCAGAGTCCTGCTCCCAATACCGCTCCTCGACCAGCTCCACTTCGATCTTTTTCTCGGCAAGACTCAGCCGGATTTTGCGGCAATAGGGCGAAAGAGGAACGTGGAACAAGCGGGCCATGGTAAATCCGTAAATGGGGTCCAGACATCAATGCCTTGTGGCGCAACAATATTCAACTCTCGAAACAATCCGCCCGACCATCTGCCTTGATTGTCGCCGCCCCCGAGCGGATTTGCGCCGCCCGTTTCTTGAGGTATTTGGTGGGCCGAGAGGCGCTGCGCGTCTTGGGCGACGGCAAAACCGCCGCCAATTGCGCCGCCTGCTGTGCACTCAAATCCTCTGGTCCGACTTTAAAATAATGCCGTGCCGCTGCTTCTACACCAAACACGCCTTCATCAAACTCGGCCACGTTCAAATAGACTTCCAGTATACGTCGCTTGGGCCACAACGCCTCAACCAGCGGCGTAATCCCTGCTTCCATCGCTTTGCGCACCCACGTTCGACCATGCCACAAATAGACGTTCTTGACCGTTTGCTGGCTGAGGGTCGATGCCCCACGGTTCGACCCTTCGGCAATCGCCATACGGATCGCGCGCACATCAAATCCCCAGTGTTGGCAAAAATTAGCATCCTCCGCCGCCACGACCGAGCGCGCCATGACAGGAGCAATCATCCGCATAGGCACCCATTCATGGTCCAGCCCCCCCAAACGGCGCGACTCTCCGATCATGTAAATCGTCGTCGGCGGATTCACGACGCGGCCCAACAGGACTGCCCCCACCACGAACAACACTGCAAAAAAGACCCCACGCCAAACAAACCGCCGCACCCGCCGCCCAAGAGGCAGACGCGCGGCATCCTTCGCCGGCGTTTTAGCTTTTGATTTGGGTTTTGTTTTTGTCGTTCGCTTTGCCATGCAAAGTCTATAACTGCGGTGAGCGTCCTTGTGAACGACCGTCAGCCTTACTGATTATATCAGCCAAAGCCGTGCCCAGAATAGCACTGCCAACCGGAGAAGGATGCGTATCATCCTTGGCAAAATGACTTGGGCTCGATTTCAGAACAAAATCCTCACCTTCAAGGAAATATCCGTTCCGCCTGTTTGCTAGATTCCGCTTTATCCGCGCCTCCAGCGCGGCCAGATCATCCGCACAGCCCGTAAATGATTTCCCAGGTGAGTTGTAATATCCCATCCACAACACCTTTGCCCCGTCACGCTGAACACCATCAAGAAACGTAGGAATCAAACCGCTCTGCCCGTCTTCCGAGATCAGCTTCGTGACAAGCGCACTACAATCCCCGCACCCGCAATCTCCAAACCCCATGTCATTGGCACCGCCATTCAGCACGACCCAATTCCACCGACCTTCGGGATACTGACTCTGGATGTCGAACCCCACAGCCGATGCAATTGCGGAGTTGTTGTCGAACTGCGCACCCGGAACTGCCCGCGCAACAACATCGCGCGACAGCTTTGACCCGATCACATCTGAAATCGCCTGATTGGACGTCCTGTTCCACGCCATGACCGAATCCCCGATCACCAGAATGTCGCCGCCACCACGCGGGGCGATCCCCGTGCAGCTGCTCAGCAAAAAGACGGAACTCAGCACAAGCGCGAGGCGGGAAAGGAATTGTTGAATGAACATAGGTCAGATTTAGCCTGTGACCCCTAAAAGGAAAGGATCACAGCGTGTCGGCGAAACGCATTGCCTCGCCGACACAGTACTTACGCGCCTACTCGGCTGGAATAGACTGCTCTTCTATCCCCAATGGCGCAGGGATACGGCTCAGCATTTCTTTGGGGCAAATCTGGACAAAATTGCCCTTCTCCAGATCCCAGTGCTGCAAGATATCCAGCGCCTTACGGCTGTCAGTCTCGGCTGCGTGACGCTCGATCAATCCTTTGAGCTGATCTTCCCAATGATCGGTCGTAACAGCACAATGCACCAATGTTTCATGGTTCATCATATCCACCGCACGCCCCTCGGGATCGTACAGATACGCCATCCCTCCAGTCATACCCGCACCAAAGTTGGCACCGATCTCACCCAGAATTACAGCCACACCGCCGGTCATGTACTCACACCCGTTGGAGCCACAGCCCTCGATCACAACCTGTGCGCCAGAGTTGCGAACAGCAAACCGCTCACCCGCACGACCCGCCGCAAAGAGGTAGCCGTCGGTCGCACCGTAAAGAACAGTGTTGCCGATGATGGTATTCTCTGACGCCACGATCTTGCTGTTCATTGGAGGCCGCACAATGACTGTACCCCCAGACAAACCCTTACCGACGTAATCGTTAGCATCACCCGCCACGACCAGCTTGAGACCCGGCGCAGCGAACGCACCCAGAGACTGTCCAGCCGAGCCTGTGAGGTTCACTGTCAGGTGGTTGTCCTGCAACTCGTTGCGCATGCCAAACCGCTTGACGATATGGCTCGAAATTCGCGTGCCTACCGAACGGTGCGTGTTCTGCACCGCATAGCTAAGCTGCATCTTCTCGCCATCCTCAAGGAAGCGCACGGCATCCGCCACGATCTGCGCATCAAGGGTGTCTGGCACCGCATTGCGTGGTTTGTTGCGGTCATAAACCTCGTCCATCTCCGCATCGACCGAGATCAACAGCGGGTTCAGGTCCAGATCATCAAGGTGCGCCGAGCCGCGTGAAACCTGCGTTAGCAGATCCGCACGGCCAATCACATCATCCAAAGACCGCGCACCGATGCTCGCCAAAATCTCGCGCACTTCGGTCGCGTAGAAAGTGATCAGGTTCACAACTTTATCGGCATTGCCCGTAAACTTGGCACGCAAATCCTCATCTTGGGTACACACCCCAACAGGGCAGGTGTTGCTCTGGCACTGACGCACCATGATACAGCCCATGGCGATGAGCGCTGCAGTACCGATGCCGTATTCCTCGGCCCCCAACATCGCCGCCATGACAATGTCACGACCCGTGCGAAGTCCACCATCGGTGCGCAACGTCACACGACCGCGCAGGTTGTTCATCGACAAAACCTGATGCGCCTCGGTGAGGCCCATCTCCCACGGCAGACCCGCATATTTGATCGATGTCGCAGGCGACGCACCCGTGCCACCATTGTGGCCCGAGATCAGGATAACATCGGCCTTGGCCTTCGCCACACCCGCCGCAATCGTACCCACACCGCTGGACGCAACCAGCTTCACAGTCACCTTACAACGCGGGTTGATCTGCTTGAGATCGTAAATCAGCTGCGCCAAATCCTCGATGGAATAGATATCGTGGTGCGGCGGAGGAGAGATCAGCGTCACACCCGGAGTAGAGTGGCGCAAGCGTGCAATCAGCTCGGTCACTTTCATACCAGGCAACTGCCCACCCTCACCAGGCTTGGCACCTTGTGCTACCTTAATCTCCAGCTCTTCACACTGGTTCAGGTATTCCGCTGTCACACCAAAGCGACCAGAGGCCACCTGCTTGATCTTCGCAGACGGGTTGTCGCCATTCGGCTCAGGGAAGAAGTGCGCGGGATCTTCACCGCCCTCACCACTGTCCGATTTTGCACCGATACGGTTCATCGCCACGTTGAGCGTCTTGTGTGCCTCAGGCGACAGCGCGCCCAACGACATACCCGGTGTCACAAACCGCTTACGGATCGCGGTGATGCTCTCCACTTCTTCAATCGGCACGGCCTCACCCAATGGCTTGAGCGCCAGCAGATCACGCAAATGGATCGGCGGGTTGCTCTGCATCTTGGCCGAATACTGTTTCCACATTTCGTAAGAGGCGCGGTTACACGCGGACTGAAGCATATGCATGGAAGTCGCTTCCCACGCGTGTGTCTCGCCCGATGTGCGCGCCTTATAGAAACCACCAATCGGCATCACAGTATCTGTAACGCTCCAACCTTTGGCATGCACTTCTTCAGCCTTGCGCTGGATACCGGTGATCCCGATGCCGGAAATACGGCTCGTCATACCAGGGAAATACTCGGCACACATCGCGCGCGACAGACCCACGGCTTCAAAGTTCAGACCACCGCGATAGGAGGACACAACCGAAATCCCCATCTTCGCCATAATCTTAAGCAGACCTTGATCAATCGCCTCACGGTAACGCGCAATCGCCGCCGTCAGATCACCATCAATTAAGCCGCGACCAATACGGTCAGCCAGTGAGTCTTCCGCCAGATAGGCGTTCACAACAGTCGCACCACAGCCGATCAGTACCGCGAAGTAATGCGGATCAATACATTCTGCCGAACGCACGCTGATTGATGTAAAGGTCCGCAAACCTTTACGGGTCAGGTGGCTATGCACCGCCGACGTCGCAAGGATCATCGGCATCGCTACTTTTCCTTCACCGCTCATCTGGTCGGTCAGGACGATGTGGCCAGCACCCGAACGCACGGCGTCCTCGGCTTCCGCACGAATACGCAGCAATGCGTTGTTCAGGTTCGATCCACCGACCTCAAACGTACAATCGATCGTCACTTTATCCGCGTTGAAATGACTCATCAGCTCGTCGAACTGCGCGTTACCGACGAACGGGCTGTCCAGCACCAAAATCTCGGTCTGGCTGCTGTCTTCATCGAGTACGTTCTTGAGGTTCCCGAACCGCGTCTTAAGGCTCATCACGCGGAATTCGCGTAAGCTATCAATCGGTGGATTCGTCACCTGCGAGAAGTTTTGACGGAAGAAATGACTCAACGGACGGTATTTGTTCGACAACACAGCCGAGGGCGTATCATCCCCCATAGAGGCCAGCGTTTCCTTGCCGTCTTCTGCCATTGGCGCAAGAATTTGCTCCAGCTCTTCGATGGTATAGCCTGCAGCGATCTGACGGCGGCGCAGCTCGTTGCCCTCAAACAGCGGCTTCTCAGCCACACCCGCCAGCTCGTCATCCAACTCGTTGATCTTGCCGACCCACTCGCCAAACGGACGCGCAGCAGACAACTTGTCTTTGATCTCGGTATCGCCAAACAGCTTACCTTCCTGCATGTCCACAGCCAGCAACTGACCCGGCCCAAGCGCGCCCTTACGGATTACGCGCGCTTCATCCAGCGGCACCATGCCCGCCTCGGACCCAGCAATCAGCATCCCGTCAGAGGTCACGACATAACGCATCGGACGCAGTCCGTTACGGTCCAGACCCGCGCACACCCAACGACCATCGGTCATCGCAAGCGCAGCAGGACCATCCCACGGCTCCATCACGGAGTTGCAGTAGGAGTACATATCGCGCCACGCCTGCGGCAGTTCGATCGCCTGTTTGGACCAAGACTCTGGTACAAGCATTGTTTTCGCCATCGGCGCAGAGCGCCCCGCACGTACCAGCACTTCGAACACCGCATCCAGCGCCGCACTGTCAGACGATCCCGCCGCAACAATCGGTTTAATATCTTCGGCCATGTCGCCAAAGGTCCCCGATGCCATGCGAATTTCGTGGGACTTCATCCAGTTCAAATTGCCCTTGAGCGTGTTGATCTCACCGTTATGCGCCAGCATGCGGAACGGCTGTGCCAGCCACCACTGCGGGAAGGTGTTGGTGGAATAACGCTGGTGATAAATCGCAAACGCACTCTCGAAACGCTCGTCCATCAGGTCAGGGTAGAACTCCGCAACCTGCTCGGCCAGCATCATACCTTTGTAGATGATCGAGCGGCAGGACATGGATGCGATATACAGCGTCGGCACCTGTGCCGCGATGGCCGCCTTCTCGATGCGGCGACGGATAACATACAGCTCACGCTCGAATGTCTCCTCATCCACACCCTTGGCGTTGGAGATCAGGATTTGCTCGATCTCCGGACGTGTCGCATTGGCCTTCTCGCCCAGACACTCCACCTTCACCGGCACATGGCGCCAGCCATAGATGTAGTACCCCATGCGCAAGACTTCGGTCTCGACGATAGTCCGGCAGGTTTCCTGCGCGGCAAAGTTCGTGCGCGGGAGAAACACCTGACCCACGGCCAGCATCTCATCCTTGCGTGGGGTATGCCCTGTGCGCGCAACCTGATCGTAAAAGAAATTCACCGGAATTTGCACGTGAATACCGGCGCCGTCACCAGTCTTGCCATCCGCATCCACCGCGCCACGGTGCCAAATCGCCTTGAGCGCTTTGATCCCGTTCTCGACAACTTCGCGGCTACGCGATCCGTCGATATTGACCACAAGGCCAACACCACAGGATGAATGCTCCTCTTCTGGAGAATACAAACCCTTCTCGGCTACAAATGCGCGTTTCGCTTCTTCGCGGGCTACCCATGCGTCATCATACTTGGTCATTTGGTGTCTCCAGATATTCAGGTGCAAACATTGCGAGTGTTTCTTGTGTGGTCATTTTCGTGTGCTGGCCTGCCAGCGCGTACCCGTTCGGGCACTTGTCCGTAAAATACTCAACAGCGAGGGTGCCGCCGCCTGCGTTCAGGAACAATCCCGCCGACAGGTTGCGCGATCCGTCCTCTGACATCTCGTACCAGAGCGTTGATCCGCAGGTGGCGCAAAACCCCCGCCCACCCCAATCAGAGGATTTGAACACCGTGGCCGGCCCCGTCACGCTGATGCTGTCAGGCAGTGTTTCAAGAGAGAAGAACGGACCAGAGCCGTGCTGTCGGCACATGTCGCAATGGCACGCCCGCACACGCGGGTTGTCGACACGGGCCGTCACTTGGACCGCCCCGCATAAACACTGGCCTTGGATTTGCTCAGACATTCTTAACTCTTTCAGCGATCTAGGTCAGCGTTGCTGCCCAACCACAAATTCAGGTGCGCACCGAACGGTGCATCGGGGGTGTACAAGGGGCGTACGGATATCACCCCCTACTCGGCGGCCACTGCGGTCGCGCCATTGAACTGCTCGATGATCGCCTCGGCACAGTCGCGACCATCCTTGATTGCCCAAACAACCAATGACGCACCGCGCACGATATCACCCACGGCAAACACGCCCTCGGCCTCTGTGCGACCGCTGATATAGTCGGCCTTCACAGTGCCCCAACGGTTCACTGGCAGGTCGGGACAATCCCAAAGCGTCGGCAAATCTTCAGCTTCAAAACCCAGCGCCATAATTACCAGATCGGCCTCTTCGACATAGTCGGAGCCTTCGATAATCTCGGGTGCCTGACGGCCCGTCGCATCGGGTTGGCCCAAGCGCATTTTCTGCGCCATGACGCCGCTCACTGGCTCACCGACAAATCCCTTGGGCGCGGTTAGCCATTCAAACACGACGCCTTCTTCTTCGGCATTGGCCACTTCACGTTGGGAACCAGGCATGTTGGCGCGGTCACGACGATAAAGACACTTAACAGAGGTCGCGCCCTGACGGATCGACGTACGCACACAGTCCATCGCGGTATCACCACCACCGATCACGACAACGCGTTTGCCCTCGGCATTCAAGCTACCATCTTCGAACTCTGGCACATCATCGCCAAAGCTTTTCTTGTTGCTGACAGTGAGGAAATCAATCGCCCGCACAACACCTTGCGCACCCACACCGGGGGCGGCCAAATCACGGCTTTTATACACGCCCGTTGCGATAATCACCGCATCATGTGCAGCACGGATATCGGCAAAGCTGATGTCCTCACCCACCGCACAGTTGAGTTTGAAAGTGACACCACCCTCTTCCAACTGCTTATTACGGCGCATGACCACATCTTTCTCCAGCTTGAAACCGGGGATTCCGTAAGTCATCAAACCACCCGCGCGATCATAGCGGTCATAAACCGTGACCTGCACACCCGCACGGCGCAGGAAATCCGCCGCAGCAAGGCCACCTGGACCCGCACCGATGATGCCTACACTCTCGGTGCGCTCATGGTTCGCCACGATCGGCTTGACCCAGCCATTTTCCCACGCGGTATCA
>JBALTK010000027.1:0-9896 GCA_036964385.1 Sulfitobacter sp.
GTGCCGTCAGGTGCGATATAGGAAAAACCCCGCCCGCGCCGACGCCGCGAGATGCCAGGCTCGCTGTCGGTCACATAGACGAGGTTGGCGGTCATGCCTTCTCGACCTCGGAGGCGAGTTTGAGAACAGCGCCGCCGTCATCTTGTTTAATATACAATGCGGGGTCGTCCGAAGTTCCGTTGCGGGTCACTTCGTTTCCCTTGATTTTGCGCGTTGTCTTTTCCTCAAAAACGGATTGAACATCGCCTTTACCGTACCCGTTCCCCCACTCCCATTTGACGGTATCGCCCTCTGAAATTCCGGCCATTTCAAATTCTCCTACGTTCCGTTGCGCATGAAAAAGTCCCCACTGAAACAGTGGGGGCCTTCTCGCGTCTCCTACTTGTCCTCGGCTTCCGCATCGTCTGCTTTCGCGACGTGATCCGGATCACCCTTCTCACCCGCGCGGTTCTTCAGATCGTGGTGCTGTTCGGATCCTTTGAACCCGATTACGGTATCGTCGCTGCTGTCGTTCTTTGGTTTAGATGCCTCGACTGTCATGATTGTCTCCTATCTGTATTTATGGTGTCGCCCGTAGGCCGTTCCCCTATGAAACGTGTCCAACGGGAAAAAGGTTCCATTAGGCAGTTGCAGCAATGGGCCGCGCGCCGACAAATTCCCATGTATCCACTGCGTTGCTGGCATCGAACGCCTTGGCCTCTACAGGGATGACTTTATCGATGAGATTGATCATCTTGGCGGCCTTTTCGGGCGCGCCAATAACCGCGTACCGCTTTACATGGCTCAGAGCGCGAAAGCGTGAGGTGATCACGTCGCCATCAAACCAACTGTCCCAATCGCTGCCGGTAAAGCAGGTCAGATCGAGCAACATGTTCACCTTGTCGGAGCCATCAAAAACGCCGTTCATGTGTTTTGCCAGCGCCTCTGAGGCATCATCGTCGATATGTCCGCTCACGCGGAAGGCGTGAACATTGGGCGCATCGCTTTCAATCTCGGTGATCGGTCCGTAAGAAGAATGTGTCATAGGTTCTCTCCTTTTCAACCTGACAACAGCGTCCCTAGGCCAAGAGTTCCGCGCGCCACGTGGGAAAATCGACGACAACACTGGCAATATTGCGCAACTCCCCCATCTTTGGTTTGACCACCGCGCAGAAATCCGTTGGAATATTGATATGTCTACACGCTCGGCCAGCTTGGTAAGTATCATCGCAGAAATCGAAGACCTTGAGGGCAACGGCAGTGTCACCTTGGGCGAGGTTGTGCGCCTGATCGGTCAGGTCAGCTTTGCCCCCCTGCTGATCATGCCTGCCATTGCATTGGTCAGCCCACTCAGTGGGATACCGTTGTTTTCGACCATAATGGGTGTGATTATATTCTTGGTCTCGATCCAGATGCTGTTCCGACGTGATCATCTGTGGCTGCCAAGCTGGCTTTTGCACCTGACGGCGCGGCGGTCCCGTGTCCGGTCCGCATTCGAGAAGCTACACCCGTTGGTCGCGTGGCTGGACAAACGGACGCACAAACGGCTCACCGCGCTCACCCACCGTCCGCTCATCTTCATTCCGCAAACCGCCTGCGTTTTGTCAGGGATGTGCCTGCCCCTGTTGGAGGTGGTGCCCTTCTCTTCATCAATGGTTGGGCTAGCGGTCGCGTTGATGGGTATCGGTATCTTCGTACGCGACGGAGTGGTTTTGATGATTGCCATGGTCCCATACGCGATGATTGCAGTGCTTGTTACGCGTTTGATCTAAACCACGTCCTCCGTGAAACGGGTTCCACTTTTAATCTCGCATAAAATGAACGAAATTGTCCCCAGCCGCGTTATGTGAAGGATGGCCCTCGAGAGCCGCTTCTCGCATTTTGTGCATGTGGTGATACGGGAGCCAAAAAATGGCAGACGAAACAACTGATCTTCAAAGCGGCGAGACCCGCCCACCGTCCGCGTTAGGGCGTGCAGAAATTTCCGTTATCGGTATATTCTTTTTGTTGCTCTTGCAGGCAATGGTGTGGGCCAGTGATTTTCTCATTCCAGTAACCGCTGCCTTTCTGGGTTATTTCGTTCTGAACCGCCCACGACGGTATTTGCAGAACTTGGGTATCCCCCCATTTATCTCTGCAACCTTGTTCATATCAATTATTACCGCGCTAATCCTTCTGCTCATGGTGCAACTCAGCGCGCCAACAGCTCAGTTCATCGAAGATCTTCCTGCGCTTATGGAAGAGATCAAGGCCAAGCTCGTTTCATCTGGCGGTACGTTGGATGCAATCAACAGCGCCTCAAGCGCGGCTGAAGAAATCATTGCGGAGAAGGACGAAGAGACCGTCACAGTCGAAGTCGTCTCGCGCACGGGCGTCGCAGCGACCTTGTTCGGCATGGCCCCTGCCCTTCTCAGCAGCGTTCTCTTCACTCTGATCTTGCTCTTCTTTCTCGTGGCGTCGGGGGACATGTTTCTGCGAAAGACAATTGAAAGCTTGAAAAGCTTTACTGACAAACGCCGCGCCGTCGAAGTTCTGCATTCAATCGAGGAGCGGCTGGGGCACTACCTTGGCGGAATCACGCTAATCAACTTTGGCCTCGGAATTACAATCGCCATTGCCATGTTCCTTTGGGGAATGCCTGGACCTTTGATCTTCGGGTTCATGGGGTTTGCCCTCAACTTCGTGCCCTTCCTCGGCGCGCTACTCGGTGCTTGCATCGCGGCTGCCGTAGCATTCGTGAGCATCGAAGAATCGTGGATATCCATCGCAGTCTTTTTCACTTACATGCTGCTCACCTCGATTGAGGGGCAACTCATTACGCCAGTCCTGATCTCGCGTCGAATGCGCCTGAATACCACTGTCGTGTTCCTTTTTGTGGCCTTCTTTGCGTGGATATGGTCGGTCATCGGCATGGTGGTTGCTCTCCCCATTCTGATCGTGGTCAAGATTGTTTGCGACGAAACCGACAGCCTGAAAACACTCAGCCGCTTTCTCGCCGACGACTCCGTGCCAGAAAAACCCGCAAGCTGACCCCACATCATGCCTATTTTTCTGGACATTGCGGCATTACGCCTCATCTCTACGTCATTAGCCTTTTCAAGAAAGTGGGGTGTTATACGTGTATCAGACGATTGAAGAACTCAGGACCGAAAATACGCGCCTGAAACAAGAGCTTGCTGATGTGCTCTCAAAAAATACGGCTCCGCCAGTACCCTCTGACGCGTCGCTTCAGAGGATCAGCTTTCTTGAGGCCATGATGGAAACCATTCCAATCGGGATCGTGCTGGCCGAAGCGCCGAGCGGAAAAATCACCATGGGCAATTCGCGCGCGGAAGAGATGGTGAAACATCCCATCTACAACTCGGACGACGTCGACTCCTATGGGGAATGGATTTCGTTTCACGAGGACGGCAGAAAGGTCGAGAGCCATGAATACCCTCTCGCAAAAGTCGTCGGCGAAGGTCATGATTATGCCGAACTAGATGTTCATTACCAACGCGGTGATGGAACACGTTTCTGGATGCGCATTATTTGCCAGCCTGTATTCGCCGCTGACGGCACAATGCGCGGCGCGACCGTGGCATTGGTCGATGTTGACCACGAACGCCACCTTGTGGCCCAACAGGACGTACTCATTGCGGAGCTTAACCACCGTGTGAAAAACGCATTCACCGTGGTAAAATCAATCGTGAGCCAATCGCTGCGCGGCACCAACACATCAGACGGCGCACGCGACACAATCGACAGCAGGCTCGACGCCTATGCAAAGGCGCACTCACAGCTGATCGGGAACCGCTGGGACCGCGCCTTTATCGGTAAAATTGCAGAAGACACCATTGCACGCATTGCAGGCGGCAGGATCAAGATGACAGGCCCTGACATCGAGGTCCCCTCCCGCATCGCCATGTCCCTATCGATGGCCTTTTATGAGCTTGCCACAAACGCCGTCAAACACGGCAGCCTGTCAGAGACTGGCGGCACTGTGGACCTGACGTGGGATTATGTCGCACCCGATCAAAGTACCATTCGCCTCGGTTGGACGGAACTCAACGGCCCCGTGCCCGTTAGTCCTACAAGGAGAGGTTTTGGATCGAAGATCATAAACCAGATACTCGCCGCGGAAACTTATGGAACGGTGGCCATTGACTACCCCGAGACAGGCTTCACTTGGAGCCTTGAAATGCCCATGACCAAAGAGGAACAGGAACAATGACATCTGAGCCAACGCGAATTTTTATCGTCGACGACGAGGCACTGATCGCATTTGAAATGGCGGATGCATTGGAGGACTTGGGCTTTGAAGTCGTTGGCCCCTCAACCCACCTCAAGGATGCACTCGGCATGGCGAAGGAAGAAGAGTTCGACGTTGCCTGCCTTGACGTAAACCTCGGCGCTGGCAAAACGTCAGAGCCGATCGCACGGGTACTAGCGGAGCGCGGTATCCCTTACGTCTATATTACGGCCTACGAAGAGCATCAGATCAAGTTCCTTCAGCCGGACGATAAAGTGGTGCGAAAGCCTGTGTCGATTAGCGATCTGAAGCAGGCACTTATACGAGTACAGGCAGAGTAACCCCACCCAACTAATGCCAGACACAAAAAAGAGCGGCTCAATCAAGAGCCGCTCTTTTTTGTGTGAGCACCCGGATCGCTATACGATCCGGGCTAGCCGCTTTTTAAGCAGCTGCTTTGTTCACGCCGCCGGTCGCGATCTTTGTCATCACCCGATCACCATCATAGGTGTCATCGAGGCATTTCTGCAAAATTGCACCATCTTCGTCCTGCTCCAAACGGTTCGCAAACGCGACGAGACATCCGTAACCAGCAAGCGCATAATGCACCATGCGTTGGTATTGAGTGATGATCATCGCATCACGTGTGCCGTCATCACCGAACTCGGCATCCAGAACGTGCGCATGCGCCTCTTTAACAAGTCCTTCCATACCCTTGCAGTGCTCGCCGTTTGGATCAAGGTCGTGGCGGCTGCAAATCTCTGCAACCTTTTCCATACCGTCGCTGATCCCGTTTGCGCCGCGGATGAGCGCCTCTGACAGCTCTTTGTCAGTTGCGGCACGGCCCAATGCGGTTACGGCTTCCAGTGACTGTTTGTTTGCGCTCCACACATCTTGGAGCTGGTCGTGATAGACGTCTTTCAATGAATTCATGGTCATCTCTGTATCCTTTCAACTGTGAATTGTTGCCTTACCAACAGATCGTCCAGCACAGTTGTTCCATCGAATTTCAGATTTATTCCGCCAGAGGTGACATTCCTCAACGGTCAGTGGAACAAACCTGCGACCCTGCGGTTGAGATGGGACAGCAGAAAAACAAATTTGGAACGTATTAGATGAAACGCATTACCTTCGCCCTCCTCCTCGCCGCATCCGCCAGCACCGCTTTCGCAGAGGAAGTGGGTAAAGTTGATGTAGACTGGCTCGGCAATGATATCGTGATCGAAGCATTTCCCGATCCTAAAGTGGAAGGTGTCACATGCCACGTCGCGTATTTCGAACGAGGCTTAGTGGACCGCCTGCAAAACGGTAACTGGTTCGAAGATCCGTCAAATTCGTCTATCCAGTGCAGCCAAACCGGAGCTATCAACGTTGGCGATATCGACCGCTCCGACGAAGGCGAGAATATCTTTTCCCAACGCCGGTCCATTATCTGGAAAAGCTTGAACGTCACTCGTATTTTTGACAGCGAAAACAACACCTTAATATATCTTGCCCACGCGAATGAGGTGCAAAACGGATCTGCAAAAATGTCGCTTTCGACCATACCGCTTTATTCCGAAAAGTGAGACGTTCTGCGCCTTTTTCCGAAATCAAAGGAACGGAATCAGGTCCGCGCACGTTTTCAATGCAACAAAGGAGAACAAGACAATGACAGCTTCAAAAACCACTACACCGAAAAAGAAATCCGTAAAGGCAAGCAACACCGAACCGAAGTACGTAGGTAAGGAGACATTGCAGTCCGAGGCGGAGAACATGGCCCAAGCCGCGTTTGACCGTGTGAAAGAGGCCGTTCCCTCATTCGAGGACGTGGCGGGCAATATTCAGCACCACACAAACGTTGACCTGCAAAACATCGCCGATGACGCCTCTGCATTTGTGCGCCGCAACCCCGCTGTCTCAATCGCTGCTGCTGCTGGTATTGGTGTGTTGATCGGCATTCTGGCGACCAAACGCGCGTAACCTTCCCAATCGAGAGGACAGAGCCATGATCAAACATGATGACCTGACACAGAACGTCAAAACTACTGCGCATGAATTGGGTGAGGACGTAAAAGAGGCGCTTCACACCAAGGCCGATCGCGCAGCGTCAGATATGAGCGACCGCATCGCAGAACGCGCTACCAAAGCTGCGAATGCTGCCGATGCCGCCGCCGCAGAGTTTTCTGCAGACAGCCTTCAGGCGCGCGCGGCTCAACAGGTCGCCAATCAGGTTGAGGGGATCGCAACGCATCTGCGCACTGCGGACCTCACCACGATTACCCGTGACGTGAGTGATTTTGCACGCAAGAACCCTGCCCTATTCATCGGCGGCGCAGCATTGCTCGGATTCGCCGCGACTCGTTTCCTCAAGGCGCGTGATCCACATCGCACCGGCTACGGAACCGCTGCTGCCGACCCATGGTCCTCTCCTGCCCCAACGCTGCGAGGGTCTGATGTCACATCCTGATCCGAGACACGCACCAACTCTTCTGGTCGATACGCTTAAAAATTTCGCGACGCTTATGCAGACCGAAGTGCATCTTGCAAAAGCGGAGATGGCAGAAAACATTTCCCGCGCCGCAGTTGGCATTGCGATGCTTCTCGTTGCAGTCATCCTTGCGCTCACGGGTCTAAATGTTCTTGCTGGTGCCCTCGTGGCTTACCTGGCGACAACTGGTCTGTCGGCCGGTACGTCAGCGTTGATCGTGGGCGGCAGTGTGCTTTTGGTCGCCGTCATTCTTGTTTTGGTCGGCAAATCACGCCTGACGGCCTCTGCATTGGAGCCTACGCGTACGCTGCATAATCTTCAGCGTGACGCCACCACAGTAAAAGGAGCGACAGATGTCTGATTTGAGCAAACTTGAACGCGACGCCGCACGCGAACGCCAAAGCCTCGCGCAGTCGCTTGACGCACTCTCAAGTGCAATCAACCCTGAGAACATCCAAACGTATGCGAGCGCTATAGCGCAAACCTACGGTGGAGATCTGGGCAATCAGGCATGGGCCGCGGCAAAGCAAAACCCCGCCGCGTTCGCATTGGTTGGTGCGGGACTGAGCTTGCTGCTCACTGGAACTGGATCGCGCCCTGAAACGCGCAGCAAGCCGCAAACACTCGTCCCGACAGATGCCGCCTATGCAGGTTTCGATGACCGCGTGGCAGCAGCAGATGAAAAGATGACACAGGAGGCCATAGCCATGGCACACGAAGATACCGCACCCCGCGCTGCATGGTTGCGCGAAAAACTGAATGATGGGTTGGATGCCCTCTCACCAGAAGCACGTAAACGCGTAGTTGATGCACGCAAAGCGGCAGTACACGCACAGGAAAAGGTTGAGGCACAGGCCCGCGCAGCCACCAAAAAATCACAAACATTCATGCATGATCAACCATTGGCAGTCGGTGCTATTGCACTTGGACTTGGTGCGTTAATTGGCGCCATACTACCCTCAACACGCCGTGAGGATGACATGCTTGGCGCGCACCGAGATGCCGTAATGGCCCAAGCCCGCGGTACACTTAACGATGAGATTGCAAAAGCCCGCGATACCGCAAAGGCGAGTATTGCCTAACAATCTAGCCCTTAGAATCATCATTAACGCGCCCCGCCTTAGGTCGGGCGCGTTTGTCATATCTAGCACATTGTTCGTAAACTAAGAGAGGGCGCATTGTTTGCAGATATCGACGTCGACGAAGACAACAACGATGTGTGGATTACGTTTGATGAGGATCTGTGGCCAGAAACTAAAGATCCCATTCAGGCATTGGCTGTGGCCGAGCTTCTCGGAATTGAAGTGGAACAGTAGATGGCTTGGAGGAAGTTACCATTTGCTTGGCCTGGTTTGGGGGAGCACACGTTCAGCACCCTTGAATACACCAAGATGTTGCTGGACGCTTATGCTGGGCAAGACGCAGATCGAGGCAGCAAGTAGCACCTAAAGATGCCGCAGAGGAGGGCCGGGTCGGAAACGTACGCGGCCCTTTGTGGCGATTAATTGGGAAGTGAGATGAGCGATTGATGCCGGTGTACTAGACGGGGAGGTTAAATTTGAGTCACCAGTTGCGGGTCATGTCTTTAGAGTAGGTTACCTGAAATTTTACCATTTGATAAAATTCACATAAAGGTTCAATATGTTACCTGGTAATTGCTGGGCACCAAGGCGCCTTGTTAGGTCAAAATATTGCAGAATTACCCTTACGCACCGTCAGTAGCTGACCTGTTCGAAGCCGTAGTTTCCTTCATAATCGTGCCAATCAACGAAGACCGATCGATGGTAAATACTCGGGCAATTATACCCCCATCTTTCAAGGCCAGTATGTGCCTCGGGTAGAGCTGCTGGAGCAGACCGAGCCCATGAAAAATCACCTTGGATTCCATAGGTGCCGAGGTAAATGGTAGCAGATCGGTTGCAGTCTCCGTCGCGGCCGGACTCGTTTTGGCGTGCATATCGGACATCATAAACGCGGATTGAGCGGACGAAGTTGAATTCAGGGCCGCTGATGTCGATGTCAGCGCGGCCTTGGACCAATTGGATCGCAAATCCTTCCGGAAGCAGGTTTGGCTTTGGTCCGGCAAGATTTAAGACGGTATTTTCAGAAGGCAGAGGTTGGGTTGCAGGCGACAAAAGCGGTCGCTGACGATCCGGACTCGTGAACAAAATATCGTAGAAACGACCTCGATTATCCGATGGGGTAACTGGATCATAGGACGCGCCCATCGGGCACCGCCAAATCTGCAATGGCGGTTCAACGGGCCAAGGCGTTATCCGGCGGATGAATTCGGCGCGTGCACGGGTGCACGGAACTGACGCTGGCCAGCCGCCAGACAGACACAGTAAAATTGCGCAGTCGATCTGGTAAGTTTGAGCCTGAACACGATTAGCAAGGCCTACGGACGAACCAACAAATACAAGTACGACCAAAATGGAGTATTTTCGAAATGAGCGAAGCATGTGAAGCATCCTATCGAGTAGGGTGTGAACAGCATGTCTTCATTAGTATATTATTGCAATCTTAAATATTGGAATCTCAAGGCACGTTGCGACAGGATCCGCTATCTCAGTTTCATTAGTTCTTCTCTGAATGCTTCCGTTGGTGTGCGCCATCCGAGGCACTTTCTAGGTGTACTGTTTAACCGGTCACAAATCGACTTCATATCTCGATTTGAGAGTGCGGCCACAGGCGCATCGCGTGGCAAATATCGTCGTGCGCGTTTGTTTAGGTTCTCGACAGACCCCTTTTGCCACGGTGCCTGCGGGTCGCAGAACCACGCCTCAGTTCCGATCCCTGGCTTCAGCTTACGCCAGTCACGGAATTCGATGCCGCGATCAAAAGTGATTGATTTACGGGCCGGTTGGGGCAGGGGTTCCATGACGCCCATTAGCTTGTTCATCAGGTGTGTTGTGCTGCGGTCGTTGTTGCGGAATAATACAGCAAAGCGCGTCTTACGCTCGACGAGAGAGGCGACATTCGTCTTGCCCTGCGCCCGCTCGAAAATCATCAAATCGCCTTCCCATTCGCCAAAAGTGTTGCGGGTCTTCACGTAGTCTGGCCGCTCATGGATTGACCGATCAGGTGGAAAAACAAGGCCGCGCGGTGTGCGTCTGCGTCGCGGCTGGCGTTTCTTTCGGCGATGCGGAAGGTGACGTGCGAGTTCTTCGGACTGACCATCTGGGCCATAAACGTAGGCATAGATTGTCTCGTGGC
>JBALTK010000027.1:9906-26408 GCA_036964385.1 Sulfitobacter sp.
CTGACACGCAAAGATTGGCCGTCAAATTGCAAACGACCTGCAATTTGTTCCGGTGACCATCCTGCCTTGAGTTGCTTGATCACGGCATCGCGCAACTCAACAAATCGCACCAGCTTGCGCCGACGCGCGCGCCGATCGACGGCTGACCTCTGTGCAGTCATTCCGTAATATCCGTTCAGCTTTGGAAGTTCAGCATCCTCGTATCGGTTCCGCTTGATCTCACGAAACACGGTTGAGCGGTGCCTGCCAATCTCGGCTGCGATCTTGTCCACCGACATCTTTGCGTTCAACATGTCTTCAATTGTGCGTCTCTCACGCAAACCTAACTCCGTGTGGGCCATCTTCCGTTCTCCTTGCTTTCCAGCAAGATAGGGGATTTGTCGCAACCCAGTATAGAATGTGCCTCCTTTAGTTTCTTGTTTTGGCGGGTCAAAGCCCGCCAACAGCGATGTCGCCAACGTGGCCATGAACTCTGCCTTCGATCCTAAGGGACCGAGGGACGTTACCTTCTGGCAGGGTTCAGCCATGTGATGTCTGGCTACGGATCAGCATGGCGGTACTTTCAACTCCCGCTTCCGTGGCGGATTGCATAAGCCAAGGTCACCCGCGTGAACGGATTGACGCACATCTAGATACTCAAACCGACTAACATCGTAGGGTGCTTTGCTAACACGATCAGAAACGCCCCGGACTGACGCAAGTTACGGGCTATTTGGCCATAAGTTGGGATTAGCCGCTCTTCAAAGCCTTGGCATCAGCTGATAATAGGCTCGCAGCTTGTCCAACCATGCACGATTGAGCATGTCAAAGTGCTCGAGCGGTGGCGCTTCGCGTAGTAGTTTCTCAGTAACGTCCATCACCAAATGGCTGCCGCTCTTGGCCAGATGAAGCAGCCGATCATATGGGACGACCATTTGCTGTGCAGAAATTGTCCCCCCTGTATCGATCACTAGATGCGAGAGGGATCTGGTCCTAGGGTCGAACAGGATGTCAATCAGGGTACCAACTTCGCCGTCCTGACCGAAAACTGGCAAGCCAATCCAGTCACTAAGGCGCGCAAATCCATCCACTTTGAGATTTCCAAGAGGCTCCCCATCGTGTTGCGCATAATACTGATTAAGAGCGGTTAAACCAGCGAAGCCCCCGCCTAACTGACTAACCATGATCTGCGGCATCGCCGTGTGTCCCAAGATCTTAGGGTCAGACCATTCCGGCGCGGCCTTGATAGCTTCGGGACTGATTGCAACCGTCCATTCGCGAGTGCTTTCGTCAGGATCACCCATCAATAGCGTGGAAACAACCACCTCAAGATCATCAAACCACCCGCCAACGTCGAGAGCGACAAATCGTAAGACGCCCTGCGTGGCATCAAAAAAAATTTCCTTAAGGGAGAAACGCACGTCCGACGCGGTGGCATTGTAACGCAGCATGTCAGTCATTGCGTACAGTACCGGAGCCTCCGAGGCGTCCGCAGTGCTTTTTGCGTTTTGCGATGCGAATACGGTCATTTTTTGGTTTCCTTCTTTATTCAAAGTGAAGCGAGCAGTGCGAAGATCAGCGTGTCGCCCAAGATGTTTTCGGCCAAAACGGGTGGAAGGACGTGCCAACGACACCTGAGCACGTGGGACCTCCTTGAGGCTTTGCCGCTTCATCAGTCGACCACGGTGCTGGCCTCAAGAGGGGGACCAGTTTGGGAGTCAACGGACGTGCTAACTTCCATTCCTCTCAAAAATTTAAAGAGGTCGCTGTCCGTTGTCAGAACAAGCGTTGTGTCATCGGAAATCATGTCACCGTAGGCCTGCATAGTCCGCGTGAACTCATAGAATTCGGCGGCTTTGGGGCCGCTCGTGTATGCGCTGGCATAAATCTGCGCTGCCAAGGCATCGGCCGCGCCGCGAATTTTCTCAACCGCCCGGTAGGCTTCGGACTGGATCTTGTTCAAATCCCGCTCACGGTTACCGCGGATACGCGCCGCTTCGCCGTTCCCTTCGGATAGGAAACGCTCGGCAATCTGACGTCGTTCTGAAATCATGCGGTCATAGATTTTTGGCCTCACGCTTTCATTATAGTTGATCCGCTTGAACCGGATATCGAGAAGCTCAATGCCAAAAACGCGGACCTTCTCCGCAGCGGCTTCGAATATCTCTTTTTCCACGAGGGCCCGCCCCTTATGGATCGGAACCAGCGAACCAATATCTTGAGCAATTTCTTCGTCCGTCAAAAGCGTGTCCCTCAACGGCGTTCGATCCTTGGTCGTCCGGATGATTTCAATGAGTTCATGCTTGGCTACGGCATTGCGGGTCTCGCTGCCGAGAATGTCGTCAAGGCGGGAATCGGCACTACGTTCATCGCGCAAACGTAGAAAATACTGCAAGGGATCCGTGATCTTCCACCGCGCGAATAGATCGACAGAGATATAGAGCTTGTCCTTGGTGGGCATGTCGGACGGGTTGCCGTCCCACTCCAGAACCCGGCTATCAATCCTGTTGACAGTTTGAACAAATGGCAGCTTCACCTTCAAACCGGCAGATGTGATCGGTTCACCGACGGGTTTGCCAAATTGGGTGATGATGGCCTGCTCAACCTCACCTACAGTGTAGACTGCGCTTGAAACTGTCAGAAAGGCAGCGACAACAAGCCCTGCAAGAATTCCTAATCCGATCTTCATGGACGGTCCTCCTGTTGACGGTCAAGGTTCAAAAGCGGCAGAATGCTGCTAGAGGGTCCGTCGACGATGATCTTCGATCCAACTTTGGGCAAAACTGCCTGAAGGGTCTCAATGTAAATCCGCCGCCGCGTGACCTCTGGAGCCTCCTCATATTCGGTAAAAAGTGCTGTGAACCGCGCGGCGTCGCCTTCCGCCTCGTTGACCCTTTTCAACCGATAACCATCGGCCTCACGGATACGCTGGTCCTTTTCGCCTTCAGCCAGCGGGATAACCTTGTTGTATTCCCGACGCGCCTCGTTGATCAGGCGCTCCTTTTCCTGCTGGGCCTGGTTGACCTCATTGAAAGAAGATTGAACCGGTTCTGGCGGGTTGATGTTTTTCAGCTGCACCTGATCTATGCTGATGCCCATCGCATATTTTGTCGCCAGCGCCTGCATTTTCACAAGCGCTTCGTTCTCGATCTCCTGACGGCCAATTGTGATGACCTCGTCTACTGTCCGGTCACCGACAACCTCACGCATCACGGACTCCGAGACGTAGCGCAGCGTCGCGCGCGGCTCGCGCACCTCGAACAGGAACTTTAAAGGCTCGGATATCCGGAATTGCACAACCCATTCTACAAGGGCTGCGTTTAGGTCGCCTGTTACCATCTCAGTTTCGCGACGTCCGTCAACAGGGCTTTGGAACGGCTCGGTCGCACCGGGCGTAGAGAAGCCGAACTCCTGTTTCAACTGGCGCTTTACCGGTGCAAGCGTGGCGATATCTATTCCGAGCGGGAGCTTGAAATGCAGACCGGGCGGAACTTCTGATATGTATTTTCCAAAACGCTGAACGACGGCGACAGAGTCGCTTGGGACGGTATAATAGGAGGTCCAGACCCCCATTGCCGCGAACGCGATTGCTCCAAAAACTACAAAGCCCTTTACCGATGGTGGCCCACCCGGAACCATGCCGTTCAGCCGTTCGCGACCCTTGCGAAGCAACGCATCAATCTCCGTTGAGCCGCGCTTCTTTGTGGTGTTCCATGGTCCCTGCTCTTTTGGGCCATTATCTTGTTCGGACATATCGCTTCCTCTCTTGGTCGCGCGGATTAATGACGCCCCTGATCTGCTGCGGTGTTGGTGGGCTATGCGTTCGTTTCTGGTCAAAGCGGGTGAGTTGAACATACTGACGTCAGCTACGACGACAGCCGAAAAGCATAACACTCTAGACAAGACGACCGGCTAAGCAGCACCTTGCGGAGAGCCTCTTGCAGCCGCCTGAGGAACGCCCCTTCCCTCCGGATCGCTCATTAGATGGGAAGCGGCAGAAAATTTGGGTTGATTTTGGCGCAGTATCAACCATTCGTATTCAACGGGGCATTGAAACGGCTGTCGTTGGTCAGGCTGCCTGTCCATCTTCCATCTGCGAAAGCATGTAAGTAGGCTCCCCCATCTTCTCGAGCATGCTCATCTGACGGGTCAGCCAATCCACGTGACCCTCCTCTTCGATCGCTACGTCCTCAAACAAGCGGCTTGTGCCGATGTCATTGTCCTTGGCTGCGTCTTGTGCTGCCTGCGTGTAGAACTTCACCGCGCCGCGTTCCTCCATTAGATCAGCGCGAAACAGCGCGTCGAGATCTTGGGCTTGGATCGGCGCCTTGCTGGCTTGCACCTTAGGCATTCCCTCGAGAAATAGAATCCGGTCAATAAAGCGGCCTGCATGGCCTAGTTCTTCGCTCATTTCTTCGCGCATCCTTTCGGCCAATCGATCAAGCCCCCAGTCGTCCACAACATGGGTGTGCAGAAGATATTGCTGTATCGCTGTCAATTCCATCGACAGCGCGGTTTGAAGGTTCTCGATGCTCTTACTCTTAGTGCTGGTGGTCATAGGTTCTTGTCCTTCTCATCAATTTGCTCTGGACCGGTGGGTCAATGATCAGCCAAAACGGCCCATTGCCTTGCCAACTGCAACACCAAGATCATGCCAACCAGATTTCAGCCCATCCATGACATCGGACGACGCGCCTTTTTGCGCGTTGCGGGCATCGTCGTATTGCTTCTCGGTCTTTGCGAATTTTTCCTTCAGTTCTTCAACCTCGCGCAAATAGGCGGGCTTTGCCTCGGCAGCTGCACCAGCGGCTTTGGCTTCGAGCTTCGCAACTTGCGTCTTCCGTTCGGCGAGTTGGCTTTCAAATTTCTCAAATTGAACGTCTAAAGTACCCATATGTCTGTCTCCTTAGTGAAATCGGCCCGAGCGCTGATGCGCACCGATCGGTGGCTCCTACTCATAGGAATTTCTAAAAGTAACACTCAAGCCAAGCGCTGCACTGATGTCGATCATGCTCGACTGGACTCAGTTTGAGCGTCCCAATCAGGGTCAAGTCTCCTGCTGCGCCTTTGCTTTAGAAACTGACACCTTGCCCGCGCTAATCTGGATCAGGGCGGGAGGATCGAAGCCCAATAGTATGATGAACAGATACGCAGGCGCGGTTTGCGGTTTGGCGGATACTACGACAATTCATCCAAAAGGGGCGCTTTTTCGAGCTAAGTGTGCGGCCCGCTCGCAAGGGCAGTCAAAGCTAACTAACAGGCCAAGGCCTCAAGGTGACGATCACCAGGCTTACCAATTTTGAGACCCGCAACGACACCTTATGACAAAGACCGGTTCTGTCGCAAAGTTTGCGCGGTTGGTTAGACTGGCTCGCGAGTGGTAGGTATGTGTTTTGTTTTTGAAAGCAAGCACCTAACCGTGACGATTGATTTCAAAGGGAACCACTTCCCTAAGAGCGTGATCCTTTACGCTGTGTTTTTCTATGTCCGCTACGGTGTCTCGTATCGGGATCTTGAGGAGATCATGGCTGAACGCGGCGTCGAAATCGATCATGCCACGTTGAACCGCTGGGTAGTGAAATTCTCGCCGCTGATCGCAGCAAATGCCCAAGCCAGAAATAGGCCGGCAGCCATTTCTTGGCGCATGGATGAAACCTACATCAAGGTTCGCGGCAAGTGGACGTATCTTTACCGTGCGGTCGACCGCGATGGCCAAACCCTTGATTTCATGCTGTCAGAGCGCCGCGATACCGCCGCTGCGCGAAGGTTTTTCAAGCGTGCCGTTGGCACCAACGGTGCCCCAGATCGAATTGCAATCGACAAGAGCGGTGCCAATCTAGCTGGCTTGCAAAGTCTAAACGTAATCCTCAAGTTCACCGGTTCTGGAAAGACTATCAAGATTGTCCAATCCAAGTATCTCAACAATGTCGTTGAACAGGACCACCGTTTCATCAAAAGAATTACCCGGCCCATGCTTGGTTTCAAGGCGCTGCATTCGGCAGCATCCACGCTGGCCAGAATTGAGACAGCCCATATGATCCGCAAGGGCCAACTGGGTCAAAACGGGGTCTCACCATTCAAGCAGTTTGCAGCGCTCGCAGCATAACTGCATCCAATGGTTGCTGACTTTTAAACCTCAAAATATTTGCGACAGAACCACTTGGGGCACGGTCAGACAGATCTGTCCACTCTCGGGTCCAGTTCATGTACAATCGGCGTCGTTTCTGGCACAGCGACGAACTTGTTTTTCTGCTTGGTTGGGGTCGGCTCGTGCGTCAGAATGCGGTAGAGCGCAAAGCCGCCCAAGCATACCGTTACAACTGCAATATAGAGGAAAAGGCCTTCTGGACCGATGGCAGTCATGACCAGAGACGACACAGCAGGTCCTAAAATTGCACCGAGGCCGAAGGCACCCAATAACGCGCCGCTCGCGTCCACCAGATCGGTTTGATCCATATGGTCGTCAGTATGCGCGACACATAACGAATAGAGTGTCAGGGCAAAACCACCGAACAGGAAGCCAAGACAAAAGAGCACCAGTTCCGATTGCCTCGACCAGACGAAAATCGCGCCGCTCAAAGTCGCGCAAAGTATGCACGTGACCGCAATCACGAGACGCCGATCCAGTCGATCAGACAGCCGTCCGATGGGCCATTGACCCGCGATGCCACCGAGGATCACGACACTCATGAAAATGGCGATGTCGGCAACAGAAAGTCCAACAGCCTGGGCAAACACTGGTGCCATGCCCCAGAATGCGCCGTTGCTCATACCGACAGCAAAGCAACCGATGATCCCAAGGGGCGAAATGTGCAGAAGCGCCCTCATACCAAGGCGAGCCGATGCGGGCACCTTGGGTGCTGTACGATTGGTAAGTGCAAATGGAACTAGTGAAAGGGAGATCAGAAGCGAACTCAGCATGAACAACTGAAATCCGGCTGGTTCGAACAAGTTCAGAAGCTGCTGCCCCAAGGCAAGACCTCCAAGGTTGACGATCATGTAAATGGACAGCAAGTGCCCACGATTCCGGTTGGTCGCGCTGGCATTGATCCAGCTCTCCATAACGATGTAGAGGCCCGCAAGGCAAACTCCGGTCAGGGCGCGCAACACGATCCAGGTAAACGGCGAAACGAATATCGCGTGCAAACCAGCAGCCGCCGCGGCGATTGCTGCGAGGGCAGCGTAGGTGCGGATATGCCCGACGCGGTGAATGAACATTGGGCCAATTCGCGATCCAGCAAGGTAGCCTAAGAAGTAGGCCGACATGATGATGCCCACCGTGGCGGTGGTGAATCCTTCGACCCCTGCGCGCACTCCGAGAAGCGTGCCCAACAGACCACTTCCCAGAAGAAGCAGTGCCACGCCGAGCCAAAGCGGCGTCCAGACTTCATCCGCCAGAGTTGAGCCGGTTTGGTCGCTGGAAGGCGTCGGCACCGCTAGGGGTTCCGCTTCGGGCCCATGTTGCAGCATCAGACGTTGATGTGTTCGGACACCCAGCTTGACAATGGCACACCCCAGTTCGGCACCTTACCATGGCTGTGAAAGAACATTTCCTTGTAGATCAGTTTTTGCGCATAAGGCAGTCGACCCATCCGCAACTCCTGAATGTCTCCGCCGAAGAATGAATCGGCGTGAATATAAAAGGCTTTGCCGCCGCCCATGTCACCGATGCACAACACTTCGGGTTTCCAACCGACATCCGCCTCACTAGCTTGCATCGCGCCGACATCCTTGGCGATCTGACGACCGACAACTTCGCATTCCTGATGCCCGATGGCGCCTAATTTGGGCACCGTGATCGCCGCTGCATCACCGCAGGCAAAAACATCGGGGTAGTCGGGACTTCGCATATCCATACCTGTGATGACAAAACCCACCTCGTCGGAAATTGGCATACCCTTTAGAAAGGTATGGGGTTTCCAGTTCGGAAAGATCACCTTGACCTCACATTTGAGGCTTGGCCCATTGTCGAACTCGATACCTTCGGACGTGATCCGACGAATGTCATCTGTCTTGTTGAGATAGCCAAACCCCATCTTTCCTGCGACGTCGAGCAACTCCGCCACCACCTTTTCACCGGCATCCTCGGCAATCAGGTCGGCCGGGGTGAACATCGTGATATCGCGGGCGCCGCCCTTGCCGTTCTGGTCCAGCCAGTATGCCAGCGCGAGCGCAACTTCGACGGTCGGCCCTTCGCAGGCGGCCAGCGCCGTGGGCAGCCAGTCGGGGCGCCCCTTCTTTCCCTGCTCGAACCGCGCTGAGCCGATGGCAATCCGCCCACCCTTGTAGCCGTGTTTCATGTAATCGATGAAGCGGTTGGCATGGAAGGCGTCCGTCACGGTGTGCCCATGCTCGGCAAAGCCTTCGATGTCGTCAAAGGCCAGACGCGCGCCAAGAGCGATCACGAGCTTGTCGTAGGACAGCTGATACTCGGGCGCGCCGGGGCGTTCCGCCGGCACAACCGCGACCGTTTTTGCAGCCAGATCGATGCCGAGGACCTCCGCTTGCGCAAAGCGGATGTCGTCATGGGCCAGCGCGCCTACCAGCGGCATGTGCATGGTCACCGAAGGGTCGCGCCCTTCGAAAATCTCAAGCGGTATGTTTGGGATGTAATCCAGATAGGCCTTGCGATCGATGACGGTGATATCCACGGCCTCTCCGGCATGTTCGCGGATTTTTTGTGCTGCGCCCAACCCTGCAAAGTTGCCCCCCAGGACGAGAACGTGCGGTTTCTTGGTCATGATGGAGTCTTTCCTTTTGATATTCAGTAGCGAGTGATCGTGTTTCACGATGTGACTATTGCCTGATGGCCTGCTGTGGCGCGGCGCAGCAACGCCCTTAGTCCACCCCGAACTCCAGCATCTTCTCCAGACCTGTTGACAGAAACTCTCCCACCTCGGGCTGTCCAAGCAGATAGCGGCTCATCAACCCCTCGTGTTGTTGCCGGGCGAGGGCCTTGGTCTGTTCCCATTCTTCTGGTTCCGCATCGCCGCGACCGATCCAGAACAGCGCAACAAGTCCGTCCTGCTGTTCGTCGTTCATGCTTTCGATTTCCTCGGTGATCTCGTCGCGGCTCAGATCCCCTTGGGATTCCTGCAACATCACGGTCACCTCGTCGTCCGAGGCATTGCCGCCGAGATCGGAGATATCCGTCCCCTCCTTTGCCGTCACGGCGTTGAACCGCAGCACCAGTGCCTCGATCCGAGTATCGTCAAAGGGAAGCGCAACCATCGGACTCTCCTAAATACCAAGTATTTTGAATAGCACGCCACGCCGGACGCCAGACTGATGTCGATCAGCAGCGGGTCACACAAATGGGGATATCAACCCCTTAATAACATGTTTGCGAATCCTTGAAAGGAACCCTCCAGATGAGCCTCCATATTGGTGACACCGCTCCAGATTTTTCTTCGGACACATCAACTGGCCCGATTCAATTTCATGACTGGATTGGCAAGGACTGGGTGTTTTTCTTTAGCCATCCCGGAGATTTCACGCCGGTTTGTACCACCGAAATCGGCCGAACAGCCCAACTGGCAGACGCCTTCGCCAAGCGCCATATTAAACCCCTGGGTCTGTCAACCGATGGGGTCGCGGAGCATCTGAAATGGATCGATGACGTGAACGACACGCAAGACACGTTTGTCACCTTCCCCATCGTCGCGGACCCGGACAGCACCGTAGCGCGACTCTACGACATGATCCATGACCATGAGAGCACGACGGCTGCGGTGCGGTCGGTCTTCATCATCGATCCCGAGCGCAAGATCCGTCTGACGATGACTTATCCGATGAATGTGGGGCGCAACTTTGACGAAATCCTTCGGGTGATCGACGCGCTCCAGACGGACGACGCGAACACCGTCGCAACGCCAGCTGACTGGACACCGGGCGATCAGGTCATCATCCCGACATCGATCAACACCAAGGAGGCGGAAAAGATGTTCCCGCAAGGCTGGACCGAGGTGCGCCCCTATCTGCGCCTGACCACGCTCTAGCACACCTCCCTAAACCAACGCCGCCACAATCCTGTGCGGCGCAATCGATCATCGAGGATCATGAGATGAAACCGACAAGCCATGCCATCGCCGTATTTCCCGATCACGCCGCCGCCGAACGGGCGGTCAGGAAGCTGGGGGCGGAAGGATTCGCCCTGTCAGACCTGAGCATCATCGGCAAAGGCTATCACACGGACGAAAAAGTCATCGGCTTTTACAACGTCGGTGACCGGGTCATGTTCTGGGGCAAGCGTGGTGCTTTCTGGGGCGCCCTTTGGGGCTGGTTTCTGGGCGGCATGGTTCTGACTGTTCCCGTCATGGGTCAGGTTGTCGTGTTGGGTTATCTGGCAACGGTGGCCGTTTCTATGCTCGAGGGGGCTGCTCTATTGGGCGGTTTCAGCGCCTTGGGAGCCGCGCTTTACAGTCTTGGCATCCCGAAGGACAGCGTGATCTCTTACGAGACCGCGCTGGAAGCTGACAACTTTCTTGTGATGGCGCGCGGCGCAGAAGACGACGTCGCTCGGGCGCGCAAACTCCTCGATGCCGAAAGCCCGGCTAAAATCGACATGCACGCACCCTCCGATACACCTGTGCCCGCCCAAGCGGTTCCAAGCGCTGCCAAGTGATGGCCAATTCGCGCGAAAGACAGGCCCACCTCATCGGCGGCGGCATCGGTCAAGCAATTCTCATTATTATTGGACATCAACAATGACTAACAATGACCGTATTTCCCGCGCGCTTCTTGACCCGGCAACCGAATATGAAACGCCAAATGATGTCCTGACGGATCCCGCTCTCTCGGAAACTCAAAAGATCGAGATTCTACGCCGATGGGAATATGACGCGAGTGAAATCAGCGTCGCGGAAGAGGAAGGTATGGCTCTTGGCAAGGACGTCACTGTTGGTCAAGTATTGCAGGCATTGCATCAACTCGTTCCTAGAATAGACGCTGAGCGAAGCCCACCGACCAAACAAGGTGGGCTTGACCGGGCAGCGGTGCGGAAGCAGCCCCGTTAGGGCTGAGTCAAGTTTGGCGAAAGTGCCCAGATTGCCATCTATATAGCCCTTTTAGCTGGATTGGTGACGACCGCCGGCCTGCCGGGTGTTGTGAGAAATACGGATTGGGGTCGCAGAATTTCGACCTATTTCGTCCAATTTTCTGCGGACTTTCTGATCTCAGTCTCGTCTCCCGCATGGACGAATCGGCCTTTGTCGCAAAAAACATCTCGGCGTCCAGTGAAGTTGGAGAAGACTGAAGCACTAGGCCAGCGGGTTTCGATCACAAGCCTAAGCGTTTTGACTCTATCAAGGTTTCCCAGATGTTCCTTATGACGTTTGGCTTTCGCAAAGCTTGGGATCGACTCCGGTAGGACTGTAGGATCGAACCGAAGGGAAACTGAACGCGCGATCGCCGACTTAATTGACAGCATCATCGCGTGGGACAACTACCTTTCTTTGCTGCGACACCGGTGTTGGTTGAGTGACAAGACCCAGTGCACAGCACTCAAATATTGAAGTCACCCGTAGGGAAACAGGCACGCAAGCAGGCTGTATTCCGCCCATCAATGGAGAAGAGATGGAAAGAGAGGAGCAGACTAATCTGCGTCAGTTCTGCTCAGCTTGGACAGGGTAAAACGACACAACTTCATGAGTTCAAGGAGGACAATCATGACACAAGCAAACCAAAACTCCGCTACCGCCCCTGCGCCGTTGGCGTTTTCCAACTTTGATCCGACTGCAATGATGCAGGCATTTACCGCAAGAGCGAGCAACGCTTCAGTCTCTGGCGGCAATCCCGCAGCGGGCTGGCTGGAACTGCAACAGCACGGGATGACATTCCTGTCTGACCGCTTCAAGCAGGACGCGAACCTGTTTCATCGGCTCGGGACCTGCACCAATCCGAGCGACATGGCCGAAGCCTGCACCGATTACGCAAAAAGGGCGACCGAGGACTATCAAAGTCACGTCGCCAAGATCACCACTCTCGGACAGCAGGTCATGACGAACGCGGACGTATCCGGTGAAGCTAAGGTCCGACCAAACAGGAGGACCTGAATCCAAACTGCCAATAGTCGCTGTGGCCAAGAGAGGCACGGGGGCTCGGAATAGAACTGGCACAAGAGAGGCACACGATGGATCTGAATGGTAAGACAGTCGTCATTACTGGCGCCGCCCAAGGGTTGGGCCGGGAAATGGCTCGGGAAATCGCGCGGCGCGGTGCCAAATTGGCCCTTGTCGATCTGCAAATGGACAGCCTCGATGAGGCTGTCCAGCTTTGCATTGCGGCCGGAGGCGAGGCGAAGGGATACGCCGTGGATGTCACGGACGAAGCGGCCGTTGAGGCCCTGTTCGCGTCTATCAGGGCGGACTTCGGCGCAGTGGGTGCCTTGATCAACAATGCGGGCGTCACCAATGACGACCTGCTGGTGAAGGCCAAGGACGGCAAAGTCGTCCGGAAGATGTCGCTGTCCGATTTCAACAAGGTGATCGCCGTAGATTTGACAGCCGTCTTCCTGTGCGGGCGCGAGGCTGCGGTACAGATGATCGAAAGCGGCAAAGGTGGCGTGATCATCAACATCTCCAGCATTTCGCGCGCCGGTAACATCGGACAAAGCAATTACACCGCCGCGAAGGCGGGCATCGCTGCGATGACGGTGACCTGGGCCAAGGAACTCGCGCGCTACAATATCCGCGCTGCGGGCATCGCGCCCGGGTTTTGTGACACGAATATGGTGGCCGCCATCCCTCCCGAAATCCAGTCGCGGATCACCTCGACGATCCCCGCAGGTCGGTTTGGCAAGCCGGAAGAGATCGCCCGTGGCGCACTTTTCATTCTGGAAAACGACTATTTCAACGGACGGATATTGGAGATCGACGGCGGCCTGAGACTATGACCGGCGCATCGTCGTTCCTCGCCCTGACCAAACACGCAATCGGAACAGCTTTGGAGCAAGAACAATGAAACTTAACGAAGTCGTTCTGTGCAGTCCCGTACGCACCGCAATCGGAACCTATGGTGGCGCTCTGAAAGCGACGCCCGCGACAGATCTGGGTGCCACCGCTATCAAGGCAGTGCTGGCACGTTCAAAGCTTGACCTTGCACATCTGCAAAGTGTTGTGATGGGCAACGTCGTTCAGGCTGGTAACAAGATGAATCCGGCCCGGCAATGCGCCGTCAACGGCGGCGTTCCTGTCGACGTGCCGGCTATGACCGTCAACCGCGTTTGCGGCTCCGGCGCGCAGTCCGTAGCATCAGCAGCACAGGAAATCATGGCAGGAATGCTGAACTGCACACTGGCGGGCGGCACCGAGAATATGGACATGGCACCCTATATGGCAATGGGTGGTCGCTGGGGATACCGGCTCGGCACTGCTCAACTTTACGACAGCATTTTGCACGATGGGCTGAATGACGCTTTCTCGGGCGAGCATTCCGGATGGCACACCGAAGATCTTGTGAAGGCGCTTCAGATCACCCGCGAGGATCAGGATCGCTGGGCGGAAAGGTCGCAAAAGCGGTTTTCAGAAGCCCAAGCGGCTGACAAGTTCAGCGAAGAAATCGTCGCGGTCGAACGACCCAGCCATAAGGGATCGAGCAGTTTCGACAAAGACGAACACAATCGCCCTGACACGACGATGGAGAGTCTTGGAAAGTTGAGGCCCGCCTTTCGCAAGGACGGCACTATCACGGCGGGTAATGCGCCGGGGCTGAACAGCGGTGCCGCGGCGATGATCGTAGCAGAGCGCGGTTGGGCCGAGAGGCACAAGCTGGAGCCGATGGCGCGGTTGGTGTCCTATGGGGTTGGCGCTGTGGAACCCGGCATGTTCGGGTTAGGTCCGATCCCGGCTGTGAAACAGGCGCTCGAACGGGCCAACTGGAAGCTCGGCGACATTGAGCGCATCGAGATCAACGAGGCTTTCGCCGCCATCGCTATCGCAGTAACACGCGAGTTGGGGTTGGCAGAGGATATCGTCAATGTCGAAGGCGGTGCCATCGCACATGGCCACCCGATTGGCGCAACTGGCGCGGTCCTGACCACGCGGCTTCTGCATTCAATGCGGCGCGACGGTGTGAAGCGCGGCGTAGTTACTCTTTGCATCGGTGGTGGCCAAGGCATCGCGCTGGCGCTGGAAGCGTTGCACTGAACATCTCCTTCTTACCAAATTCGAGAGGCAAAAAGAAATGTTTCGCAAGCTTGAGGCATATCTACCAAATCTGTCAGTGCGCCGCATTCGTGCGCTGAACCGATCCATCTTTGCCGCTCGCTTGGCACTACATAACCGAAAGGAAATTCCATGTCCCAATCCCTGACGATCAACCGCCAACTCGTACTGGCCGAACGGCCAAAGGGCGAACCCAACGAGGACACCCTGCGCCTTGAAACCAGCGCCATACCAAAGCCTTCGTCGGGCCAGATGTTGCTTCGCACAGAGTATTTGTCGCTTGACCCCTATATGCGAGGTCGGATGAGCGATGCGCCCTCATACGCGGCACCAGTCGCTTTGGGTGCAGTGATGGAAGGTGGCACCGTCGCACAAGTCGTCGTGTCCCATCTTGATGGGTTCAGCGCGGGTGATTGGGTGTTGAGTTTCAACGGCTGGCAAGATTTCGCGGTGTCGGATGGCGAGGGTGTCACAGTCCTTGGCCCTGATCTTGCGCATCCGTCATGGGCATTGGGGATTATGGGCATGCCAGGATTTACGGCCTGGGCGGGTCTGACGCAGATCGGGATGCCAAAATCTGGCGAAACGGTGTGTGTCGCGGCTGCAACCGGACCGGTGGGCGCAACGGTCGGGCAGATTGCCAAGCTTATGGGATGCCATGTCGTGGGGATCGCAGGCGGGCCGGATAAATGTGCCTATGCGGTCAAAGATTTGGGATTTGATGCCTGTATCGACCATAAATCAGATAGGTTTGCCGATAAGCTAAAGGCAGCGTCACCCAAGGGTATCGATATCTATTTCGAGAATGTTGGCGGGGCGGTGTTTGACGCGGTTTTGCCGCTGCTCAATACCAGCGCTCGCATTCCGGTTTGTGGCCTCGTGTCGGGGTACAATGCCACCGCTTTGCCAACAGGACCAGACCGGATGGGCTGGTTGATGGGCCAGATCCTGCGCAAGCGCATGATCATGCGTGGCTTTATCATCTTTCAAGATTTCGGACACCTTTACCCAGAGTTTGCCGCAGCGATGGCCGATTGGCTGGCGGCGGGCAAAATACACTACCGAGAAGAGGTGATTGAAGGACTGGACGCGGCACCGCGTGCGTTCATCGGCCTGCTTCGTGGTGAAAGCTTTGGCAAGCGGGTCATTCATGTGGGTCCCAAAAAAATAATTGAGAATAAGGAAAGCACAACATGAATGTCTTGATGGTTCTGACGTCGCACTATGCAATACTATGTGTCGAGTGACGCAGGCGCCGAGGTCACGCTGGCACCGCACAAAGGCGGCTAGCCTTCGTTAAACCTCGAAGGCGATGCGGCGGATGCCCAGTCCGACGAAATGCGCCGCTTCAAAGGGGATGCAGCGGCTGGAAAAGCTTTACCCTCAATAAAGACAACAAGGAGCGTTCATCATGTGTTGGAGTGCAACGGCTTCGTTAGCAATGGTGGCAGTTGGCAGCGCGGCGGTTTTGGCGACTGCGACGCGAGGTGAGCCGAAGGCGATCTGGGTTACGCTTGCCTTTTTTACCCTGATGGAGGGGTTGCAGGCCGCCGGATACGCGGTCGTGGATGAATGTTCCAACCCTGCCAACATATCGATCACGACGCTCTCCTATCTGCATATTGCGTTTCAGCCTTTATTCATCAACGCCTTTGCTATGGCTATCGCGCCAGCCGCGGTTCCCGACTGGCAAAGGCGCAGTGTGTATGGGCTTGCTGCAATCGCCACCGGGTTTATGCTGCTGAAACTGGTTCCGCTGGAGGCATTTGGATCCTGCACACCCGGCTCGCCAATGTGCGCCCTGCAAACATGCCTGATCTCGGGCGACTGGCACATTGGCTGGATCTTGCCACTGAACGGCTTGACGGAATGGGGCGGCTCATATCTGCCTATCAATTTCTATTTCCCGGCCTATTTCATTGCCGTCTTTGCCCTACCACTTTGGTATGGTGCGTGGCGCTTTGTGCTTTTCCACCTTTTGATTGGCCCATTTATGGCCTTCATGCTGACGACAAATCTCAATGAACAACCCGCAATCTGGTGCCTGTTCTCGGTAGGTATCATTGTGATTTCACTTAGCCCATTTATCCGTGTTCGGGTGATGGGCGCGCTTCAACCCGCATAACGGTTATCGAACGGCTGGTTGCCGCAGATGACGCTGGAGGATTGGAATGAATTTGGCGCAAACCGTGCTTTTATGCGTGGCGCTGTTGATCAGCGGCCTGACGCAGGTGGCTGTTCTATGGTCAGTCATGAGGCCCGACAGACGAATCTGGCCACCGCAAACATTCGGCCCCATTGCAGCGTTCGTTGGCTGAGCTGGCACGTTAGCTTTTTTCGCGGCAGTCGTCGCTCTGGGGG
>JBALTK010000028.1:0-26371 GCA_036964385.1 Sulfitobacter sp.
GCCGAAGATCAGGCCATCGTCATGGAAGCGGCCACGTCTTGGGGCCTGAAACAACGCGACATGGTTGCTGCCGCCAATGACCAGTTGATCGCCCAGCTTGAAGAAAAAGGCATGCAGTTCAACGAGGTCGACAAAGCGGCCTTTATCGCAGCGGTCGAGCCGATTTGGGAAAGCCAGAAGGACGTTTACGGTGAAGAGCTTCTGACCATCTTGAACACCTACCGCAAATGACTCTGCGCCCTGAAATAACAGAAGTTGCATCGGTAGAGCCGGTGCAACTTTACGACTTCACCCAGAAGGTACTGTTTTCACCTGCTGCCCGCGGTGAAGGCTTTATCAAGCTCTCCGTGACCACTGGCAAAAAAGGCGCGAAATCCACCGCCCACAACCATCCCCGCGACGAGGTAACTCTGACGCTGAAAGGCGAGGCGATCCTGCGGGCGGGGGGCGAGGAATATCATATGACCGAAGGCACTGCTGTGAGGCTGCCCCCCGGTCTGGACCACACGGTCGAGGTGATTTCTGACGAATGGGTGGTTGTCGCGGCCTATTGCGACGAATGCATGCTTTGCCGCGGACCAGAAGGATTTCTGAAGCCATGACACTTGGGAAAGGGTCGCTGCGCGCGGCCACTGTTATCGACCGCGCGGCGCGCTGGGTCGGGGCGGCATTGGTGGCGGGGTTTGCGGCGATGGTGGTCTATGTGGTCATCTCGCGCTACCTGTTCTCCTCTACCCCCCGTTGGGCCGAGGAATTGCCGCGTATGGCGCTGGTCTGGCTGACATTTGTAGGCACGATTTCGGGCTTTGTGCGCGGCTCGCACTTTCGCGCCGGGCTGCTTGATCTGGTAACGATGCCCGCGCTACTGCGCCGAGCATTTGCTGTTTTGGCGTGGCTGGCGAGTTTTACTTTTCTTGTGGTGTTCGTCTGGACCGGTTGGAAGCTGACCCAGATTACTTGGTCGCACCAGACCACTGCTTTGTCACTGCCTGTCGGGCTGTTTTACCTCTCATTACCGGTCTGCTGCGGGTTTGCGCTCCTGGGCCTAATCCTGAAAGGGGGCCGCGCATGAGCCTCGCGCTTGTTTTGCTTATTGTGGTTTTTGTGGGGCTGGTGCTGCTGGATGCACCCATCGCAGTCGCACTGGGCCTGTCTTCGATGTTCTATCTGCTGATCGCCGATGCCGCACCGATGATGGTGGTGGCGCAGCGCGCCGTCGCGGGCATCAACAGCTTTACGCTGCTGGCGATTCCGCTGTTCCTGTTGGCGGGTTTGCTCATGGTCCATGGCGGTCTTGCACCTCGAATCATCGCACTGTGTTCAGCGTTGATCGGGCGGCGCACCGGCGGGTTGGCGATGGTGATGATCATCGCCTGCATGATGTTCGGCTCGCTCTCGGGTTCGGGGGTAGCCGACGTGGTAGCCATCGGCACGATGATGCTACCCGCGATGAAGGATCAGGGTTATGCGCCCGGCTTTTCGGCCTCGGCACTGGGCTGTGCTGGCTCACTTGGTACCGTCATTCCACCGTCAATCGTGCTGATCGTTTACGGCACCGCCACCAACAGTTCGATCGGCCAGCTTTTTGTTGCCGCGATCCTGCCCGGTATCCTGCTGGGTCTTGGTCTTATACTTGTCGCTTGGTGGATTTCCCGCCGCCACGGCTGGCAGGGTGGTGAGCCATTCTCTTGGGGGGAGCTGGGGCGCGCCGCCAAGGGGTCAATCCTTGCCATGCTGGCGCCGATTATAATCGTCGGCGGTATTCGCCTTGGCATCTTCACTCCGACAGAGGCTGCCGGGATCGGTGTTGCATATGCGCTATTCATCGGGGTGTTTGTTTATCGCGCGCTATCGCTTTCCACGTTGATGCGGTTACTGCGTGAGACCACCGAGATGACTGGTGTGATCCTGCTTGTGATCGCTTCAGCCTCGGTTTTTGGTTGGATCCTTGCTGCCGAACAGGTGCCGCAGATGGCGGTCAACGGCATCACACAGACCACCGAAAGTGGCACCGTGGCGCTCTTGATGATGATGGCGGTACTGTTAATTCTCGGCACCTTCATGGAGAGCATCGCGATCATCCTGATCCTTGCGCCGGTGTTCCTACCGATCCTTGGCCACTACGGCATCGACCCGGTCTATTTCGGCATCCTGTTGACTATAAACCTGGCCATTGGTGCCAATACGCCTCCTTTGGGCATCGACCTTATGGCAGCCTGCAGGGTTGGTGAAATACCGCTTAGCGCGTCGTTCAAATACCTGATGCCCTTCCTTGGCGTGATGGTCGGCGTACTGCTGCTTCTCGTCCTCTTCCCCGCACTGATTACCGAACTTCCGGGCATCCTGTTTTGATCCCAGTCCTTGAAAGAAAGAAGATTCCCATGCCGCTTACCCCCGATACCCGTGTCGACCTTGACCGCTTCTGGTCCACCATCGAAGCCTCTGCCGAGATCGGCAAAGGCCGTCCTGGCGGGTTGTCGCGCCTGACGCTTGGCGATGCTGACCGTGATATACGCGATCTGTTCCGGTCGTGGTGCGAACAGGCCGGACTCAGCGTCGAAGTGGACGCCGCGGGCAACATCTTTGGTCGCCGCGACGGCACTGACAACGATCTACCGCCGATCCTGATCGGCAGTCACCTTGACACCCAAATCAACGGTGGACGTTTTGACGGAATAGCCGGCGTCCTGGGCGGACTGGAAGTAATCCGTAGCTTGAACGATACGGGCCATGTCACGAAACGCCCCATCGTGGTGGTCGACTGGACAAACGAGGAAGGCGCGAGATTCTCTCCGCCGATGGTCGCTTCGGGCTGTTTCGTTGGCAAATATGACATCAACTGGGTGCATGACCTGATCGGCGACGATGGCGCGCGTTTCGGTGATGAGCTGGAACGGATCGGTTACAACGGCGAACGTGCCTGCAAGGCCGGCGAGATTGACGCCTATTTTGAATTGCATATTGAACAAGGGCCGATCCTTGATGCAGAGAAGCGGCAGGTTGGCATTGTCACCGGCGGCTATCCGGTGCGCGGAATGCGGGCATCGTTTAAGGGGCAGACAGCGCACACAGGGCCAACACCGATGGACCTGCGCAAGAACGCACTTGCGGCGGGCGCGCGCTGGCTGACCGCCGTCGATGACATCGGCTGGGATTTTGCGGTGCTTGACGGCAAGGCCACCGCTGCGCGGCTGACCGCTTGGCCAAACAAACCGGGGATACTGTCCGATACCGCCGAAGCGGTCTGTGATGTGCGCCACCCCGACCTGATCACTACCCGTGCAATGGCGGAAAAAATGCGCAGAGCCCTGTTCGAATCCGCCGCGCGCTGTGGCTGTGAGGCGCAGATCGAGGATGAATGGGAATGGGGCGGCGACATTTTTGACCACGAAATGATCGACGGTATCCGCGACGAGGCTATCCGCATGGATTTCAACTGGCGTGATATTGAAAGCCAAGCGGGCCATGACGCTTATTTCCTTGCCACCCATTGCCCAACCGCGATGATCTTTGCGCCTTGCGAAAACGGCATCACGCACAACAATGAAGAAAGCTGCACACCAGAGGATTTCGTCGCTGGTCTCAATATTCTGCTGCATGCCGTCGTCAAACGGGCCGATCGATGAGCCAATTGATCGGACATGAGGCGCTTGAAGCCGCGCTGAATTGGCCCGAACTAATCGGGCAGTTGCGCGACTGGTACCGGAGCAATGCGGTGCAGGCACCTGACCGACAGGTTCTGACCATCCAACAGCCGGACGGCAGCGAAGCATCGCTTCTTATCATGCCCGCCTGGGTTCCGGGTGAAAGCATTGGCGTCAAGGTGGTGACCTTTTTACCTGACAACGCCGCGAAGGGCCGCCCGACAATCAACGCGGGTTACCTGCTGTTTGATGGTGAGACTGGCCAGATGCAGGCGGCGCTGGATGGAGATACATTGACCGCGCGGCGCACGGCGGCGGCGTCGGCACTGGCGGCGGATTTCCTCGCACGCAAGGAAGCCCGCAATTTAGTAATCGTCGGCACGGGGCAACTTTCCCTCGCCGTGGCAGCGGCGCATTGTGCGGTGCGGTCATACACCTCGGTTTTAATCTGGGGGCGCAGCAGCGATAAAGCATCGGCTGTTGCCGAAGCGCTCAGGACACAGGGCCTGCCTGCTCAGGCAGTAGACGACCTTGAAGTAGCGTGCCGCGCGGCAGATGTGATCAGCACAGTTACCGCATCTACAAGGCCCATCATCTATGGCGAATGGCTCAAGCCCGGCAGCCACCTCGACCTGATCGGTGCATTCAAGGGGGACATGCGCGAAAGCGACGATCAGGCAATCATGCAGGGCGAGGTTTTCGTTGATCTGCGGGCAGGGGCGTCGCTTGCGGGGGACCTTGCCCAACCGCTGGAGGCGGGGCGGATTTCGCCTGATCACATCCGCGCCGATCTTGCCGAATTGTGTCAGGGCGCGCATCCCGGCCGCAGCGATGAGAATGCCCGAACCGCGTTCAAATCCGCCGGTATGGCGCTTCAGGATCTGGCGGCAGCCAATATGGCGCGCGATCACACCATATCGGGGTAAATCGCCAGAAGCTCCTGCGCAATATTTACGAACTTCTGCTCCGAGGGAGATAGTTTTTCTCTCGGGGCGTGAACCAGATAGACATCGGCACCGATCGTTTCATCCGTGATCTTGATCGGCCACAGGTCGCCGCGCTTGATGTCGTCCTGCGCGGTCATCAGGGGCAGGATACCAATTCCCATCCCGGCCACGATCATTCTTCGAACCTCTTCGATGTTGGTACTCAAACCGTTGATGCGGTTGCCCAGCCTTGTTCCTTCGCGCAAGACCGACATCGGTTCCAGCCCCATACCTTCTGTGGCGCAGGCGAAGCTGATGAAGGGCTCACGCTGAAGGTCGCGGAGCGCGACGCTCTCCTGCCCAAACAGCGGATGCTCGGCGCCGCAAAACACATAAAATTCTTCTCGAAACAATCGTATCGAGGGCAGGTTGACCAGAGGCTTGGCCAGCAGACAAAATCCGATCGTACCACGACCCTGTTGGATCGAACGCACGATGGCTTGGCTGTTCTGGACCTCGCTTTGAAAGGCCACAGAAGGATATCGCTGATGATAAAGCCGCAGCAACTCGTCCAGCATGGGAGACACCAGATTGCTGATGATCTGATACCGAACTTGCCCGCGTTCTTCCTCTTCGGCATCACGGACCAAAAGATTGATCCGTCCAGCGCTATGAAAGATGTCACGGCATTCTTGGAATATCTTGTCGCCACGCGTTGTCAGTTCGAAGTGGCGGCTGTCGCGGAAGACCAGCTGGCAACCAAGCTGTGCTTCCAGTTTTTGCAGCGCATTGCTGACTGAGGGCTGGCTTAGGCCGAGCCGTTTGGCAGCCTTTGTGATGCTCTCCTCCTTCGCAATCATGTAAAACATGCGCAGCAGGTTCCAGTTTAGGTCGGGTTGCGGCAGAGCGTTCATGCTGATGATCATTTTCTTGTTTGATTAGATTTAGAATTTCTTGTTTGATTAGATTTAGAATGCCCTATTTTTCATCACTGGACATATAGTCAATATCGATACTTGAAATCGACGGTGGCTATGATGCGCTGTCTGTGCGCATTGCCCGCGTTCGGTTAAACTTGCCACTCATTTAATCAGGAAGCGAAAAACATGAGCATCACACGTTTGCACTCGGGCCCACGCATGAGCCAAGTCGTCATTCACAACAACACTGTTTACCTCGCCGGTCAAGTTGGCACCGCAGGTGCCGATGTCGCGACCCAGACCCAAGATTGTCTGGATGCCGTCGACCGCCTACTGGCAGAGGCAGGCAGCGATAAATCCAAGCTTTTGCAGGTCATTATCTGGCTGGCCGACATGGCCGATTTCCAAGAAATGAACGCGGTCTACGATGCGTGGGTCGATCCTGCCAATCCGGCAGCGCGTGCTTGTGGTGAAGCCAAGTTGGCGACGCCGGACTACAAGGTGGAATTCATCGTCACCGCAGCGATCTGAGCGCCGCTTTCGACCCGGAGGTTATGCTTACCATAACCTCCGGCTATTTGACCCTACCGCTGTCCCGCCGCCATCCTTTTCCTACAAATCAGGCGACAGGACAGGGCATGACATCTCAATTCGACCTTTCGGACATCGAAACAGCAACGCTGGGGCATTTTCTTGAATCGGGCTTCATGTCACCTGCGCTACAGGGCCTGTTGCCTGGTCGAACTGTCTTTGGCCCCGCCCTGACTGTGCGTATGCTCGGCGACGATGGCGCGATGCTGACCGAGGCACTGTCCGCAGCAAAACCCGGACAGGTCATCGTCATCGACCGTTGCGGCGATCTTCGCCATGCCTGTTGGGGCGCGGTCACGACCGCAGCCGCTAAGGCTCGCGGCGTGGTGGGGGCCGTAATCGACGGCTTTGTCACCGACCGCTCCGCCATAGAACAAGAAGACTTTCCAGTCTGGTGCCGTGGCCGGTCACCAATCACCACCAAGCCGCGCGGGCTTGGCGGCGACTTCAATGTGACCGTGGGCTGTGGCGGCGTCTCCGTCCGGCCCGGCGATATCATTCTGGCCGACGAAAACGGGGTTGCCGTGCTCGACAAAGATCAGGCCGCGACCCACGCCGCGCGCGCCCGCAAAATGCAGGAGGACGAGAAAACAATCCTCGAACGACTGCGCGCTGGCGAGACATTGGCCGAAATAACGCGGAGTGCAAAACAACCCGCTTAGAACCGGAAAACCGGCGCAACACATCTTCCCTTCACTCAACTGACAGAGAGAGATCCATGACACAGACATTTTCCATAAAAGGCCTCACTTCTTTGGCCGCCCTTGCTGCCAGCACTGCGCTGGCACTGGGCACACCCGCACTTGCTGACAAGGCGTCCAACACGCTCAACGTCGCCTTCGCCGCCGAGCCAGAGCCGCTCGATACCTACAAGATTGCCGGTCGTCAGGGCCTGATCCTCGCGCGGCACATCTATGACGGGCTGCTCTATAAGAACCTCGACACCGGCGAGATCGTACCGGCGCTGGCGGAATCCTGGGAATTCACTGGCCCGTTGACGATGGAATTCACCCTTCGCCAAGGGGTCAAGTTCCACAACGGTGCGGACTTTACCGCCGATGACGTGGTTGAAACGCTCAACACCGTGATCACCCCTGAGTACGGCACCCGTTATTCAATCTCTGTAGACTGGATCGACAGCGTCGAGAAGCTGGACGATTACAAAGTCCGCATCAACATGTCCAAGCCCTTTGCCGGTGCCGTCGAGATGCTGGCCGATGCGCTACCTATCTATCCGCACGCCTTCTTTGCCGAGAACGGGTCCGCCGGTATGTCCGCCACCCCCATTGGAACCGGCCCTTACAAGCTGATCAGCCAGGAACCGGGCATCCGTTACGAGATGGAGCGCTTTGAGGATCACTATGAAGGCAGCCCCAAATCCGGCGCCACCATCGACAAGATCTCCGTTCGCACCATACCCGAGATGAACACACAATACGCCGAGCTGATGTCCGGTTCGCTGGACTGGATCTGGCGTATTCCTCCGGATCAATCATCGCGCCTTGAAGGCCGGGTGCAGATCATAAGCGCGCCGATCATGCGTATAGGCTATGTCGGTTTCGCGCCTGAGGCGATGGACGGCGACACACCGATTGCGGACAAACGTGTGCGTCAGGCGCTGATCCATGCCACCAACCGAGGCGCGATTGTGGACGCTTTCGCAGGCGGTGCCTCTGAGGTTCTCAACACCCCATGCAACCCAGCGCAGTTTGGCTGTGAACAGGATGTCACGGCCTATGAATACGACCCTGAAAAAGCCAAAGCTTTGCTGGCCGAGGCTGGCTACGAGGACGGCTTCAAGATGGAAATGGTATTCGCCGCCATGCCCCGCCCGACTGCCGAAGCCGTGGCAGCAGACCTTGCCAATGTCGGAGTGACTCTGGAGCTTAACGAGCAGCAGTATTCCTCGGGTATCGGCAAGTGGCGCGCCAAAGAACTTCCAGCGTTCTTCTCAAACTGGGGCAGCTACGGGATCGGTGACACAGCATTTATCCTGTCGAACTTCTTTGGCGGAGGTGCGGATGACCTTGTGCAGGACGCTGAACTGGCAGCTTGGCTGACCGAGGCAGACACTGCATCAGATCGCGCCGTGCGGGCCGAGAACTACTCCATGGCCGTCAAGAAGATTGCAGAGGAAGCCTATTGGATGCCGATGTACAACTTCAACGTCAACTATGGCCTGTCTGACGATCTGAACTTCACTCCGCACCCGGATGAGTTCGCCCGTTGGTGGGCCGCCAGCTGGAAATAAGCTGCGCCTACCAACGTAACGGGTCGGACGGTCCTCTCCCTGCCGTCCGGCCCCAATAACGGAAAGACCTATGCTCTCTTTCATCTCTAAACGTCTGCTCGTGGCGCTCTTGGTCTGTCTGACCGTGTCCGCGCTGAGCTTTGGTCTGATGTTCGTTTCGGGCGACCCTGCGATTGCCATCGCGGGCTCTGGTGGCCGCGCCGAGGATGCCGAAGCGATCCGCGTGGCTTATGGCTTTGACCGACCATTGGTTGTTCAATACCTCGACTGGATCGGCAGCGCTTTGACCGGAAATCTGGGGCAGAGCATCTATTTCAATGTGCCGGTGACCGAGATCATCGGCAACCGTGCCGGCGTCACGCTGACGCTCGGCTTTATCTCATTCCTCGTCGCTTTAGTGATCGCGGTGCCCTTGGGTGTCGCGGCGGCGCTAAGGCCGAACGGTTGGATCGACCGCATCGCGCTGGTGATCGCCGTGTCTGGGCAGGCAATCCCGAGCTTCTGGTTGGGCTTGATGGCCATCGTGGTCTTTGGTGTCTGGTATGGCTGGGTCCCTATTTCGGGCGCGGACACATGGCAGGGTTACATCCTGCCCGTGATCGTGTTGAGCTACTACGCCATCCCCGAACTCATGCGCATCACGCGCTCGGGCATGATCGATGTGCTGGCCACGGATTACGTCCGGGCGGCCAAGGCCAAGGGGCTGCCGATGCGCCTCGTGATTTCACGCCACGCTTTGCGCAATGCGGTGCTGCCGCTGGTGTCGTTGGCAGCGGTGCAATTGGGGCAGCTTCTGTCCGGCTCCATCGTGATCGAGAGCGTCTTCGCACTGAACGGGCTGGGTCGACTGGCTTGGGAATCTCTTCTGCGCAGTGACTTGCCGGTGGTGCAGGCGATCATCCTGATCCTGTCGCTGCTTTACGTGGTCTTGACCACGTTGGCCGATATTCTGAACGCGGTGCTGGATCCGCGCCTGAGGGGGGGCTCCTGATGTCCGACGTCAACATCGAAACCGCCCGCCCGTCTGTATGGCGTAAGTTGCGGGGCAATACAGGCGCGCTGATCGGCGGCACACTTTTGGCAGTTATCATCCTGATCGCTTTGCTTGCGCCGCTGCTCGCGCCGCATGACCCGATTGCGCAGGACTTGACCCGCCGACTGCTGCCACCCTTCTGGCATGATCGTTCGGTGCCGGAACACCTTCTTGGGACCGATCACCTCGGACGCGATTACCTGTCTCGCATGATCTATGGCGCACGAGTGTCGCTGGGTGTCGGGCTGGGGGTGATCCTTGTCTCTGGCACTATCGGTATCACTCTTGGCCTGATTGCGGGGTTTTTCGGCGGTTGGATCGACTTGGTTATCAGCTTCGCTATCACAACGCGGCTGTCATTGCCCATCGTCCTGGTCGCACTTGCGGCTGTAGCGCTGGGTGGCGCGTCGCTAACCACGCTGATTACGGTTTTGGGCCTGCTTCTGTGGGACCGGTTCGCCGTCGTCACCCGCGCCGCCGCTCAAAGCCTGCGACACCAGGAGTTCATTATGGGCCTGCGGGCCATCGGAGCCAGCCGGACGCGCATCCTGTTTCTCGAAATTTTGCCCAACATGCGCGCCACGATCCTTGTCGTCGTCTCGTTGGAGGTCGCAAACGTGATCCTGCTGGAGGCGGCATTGTCCTTCCTCGGGCTGGGCGTACGCCCGCCGACGCCAAGCTGGGGGCTGATGATTTCCGAAGGCCGCGACAATATTCTCTTTGATCCCTGGCTGATCGCTCTGCCTGGATCTGCGCTCTGCCTGCTGGTACTGGCGGTGAACCTTTTTGGCGATGGAATGCGCGATATAACGGGGCCTGCACGAAAATGACCGAGATGATCCTTGATATTCGTAACCTGAAGGTGTCGATCCCCACCGATCGTGGCATGCTGAACGCGGTTCGGGGTGTCGATCTACAGATCGCCAAGGGAGAGACGCTCTGCCTTGTAGGCGAGTCGGGCTGCGGCAAATCGCTGACGGCGACCTCGATTATGGGGCTGCTGCCGCGCTACGCCAAGGTCACGAGCGACCGGTTCGAGATGGCGGGGCAGGACCTGACGACCAAAACCGACGCCAAGCTGGCAAAGCTGCGCGGACGTGATGTGGCGATGATCTTTCAGGACCCGACCAGCGCGCTAAATCCGACGCTTACCATCGGGCGACAACTGACCGAAGGCGTCATGCGCCACGAAAAGTTGAGCCGGAAAGAGGCCGACGCCCGCGCAATCGAGATGCTTGACCGCGTGGGAATCGCGAATCCGGCGGCGCGGCTGACGCAATATCCACATGGGTTCTCTGGTGGGCAACGCCAGCGCATCATGATCGCCTCGGCACTGATGGGAAGGCCCAGACTGCTGATCGCAGACGAGCCGACGACAGCACTGGACGTAACCATTCAAGCCCAGATCCTGACGCTTCTGGGCGAATTGCAGGCCGATCTTGGCCTGTCTCTATTGCTGATTACTCATGATCTGGGCGTGGTTGCGGCCATCGCGAACGATGTTGCGGTGATGTACGCCGGACGTATTGCGGAACGCGCGCCCGCCGTTGACCTGTTTGCCACGCCGCGTCACCCATATACCAAGGGGCTGCTCGCCGCGATCCCGGTACCAGGTGTCACCCCGCGCGGCAGTGAATTGCCCGCCATTCCAGGGCGGGTCCCGGGCCTGATAGGAACGATGCAAGGCTGCGCCTTTCGCGACCGCTGCGCCATTGCCGGACCAGAGTGCGCTCACGATCCGGTGCCACGCATAAGCGCCGGACAGGGGCAGTTCGTTGAATGTGTCAAAGCGGCGGAGGTGGTAGCATGAGCGTACCGATCCCGATGATCCGCATGACCGATATTCGCAAAACCTACCACCTGCGCCGTGGCATGTTCGCTCCGACCGAAGAACTGGTGGCCGTGAACGACCTGTCGCTTGAGGTGGCCGAAGGCGAAACGCTTGGTCTCGTCGGGGAATCTGGTTGCGGCAAAAGCACGGCGGTCAGCATCATGCTGGGACTGTTGCAGCCCGATCGCGGTGAGGTCGAGATCGCGGGCCAGAAGATCGGTGCCATGCCCGTGGCCGACCGCGTGCGGTTGATACAGCCCGTGTTTCAGAACCCCAATGCCTCACTCAACCCAGTCAAACGTATCCAGACTCTGGTTGGTCAGCCGCTGCGATTGCATGGCGGCACGAATGTCGATGTAGAGGTCAAGCGGATGCTCGATCTGGTTGGACTGCCCTCACGGTTAGCTGATGCATATCCTGGCGAACTCTCCGGCGGGCAAAGGCAGCGGGTCGCTATCGCACGCGCGGTTATCCTCGGACCGCGCGTTTTGATCTGTGACGAGCCGACCTCGGCTCTCGATGTCTCGGTGCAGGCGCAGATCATTAACCTATTGCTATCGCTCAAGAGAGAGCTTGGCCTTACAATGGTGTTCGTTAGTCATAACCTTGCCGTGGTTGAGCATCTGGCTGACCACGTGGCTGTCATGTATCTCGGACAGAAGATTGAAGAAGCCGCGACAGATGCGCTCTTCGCGGATGCCTGCCACCCTTATACCCGCGCTCTCCTTGCCGCGACCTTGCTGCCGGACCCACAAGCTGGTCTGCCCGAACAAAAGCTGGGCGCAGCAGCAGCGGACCCCTTTGCAGCGCGTCAAGGCTGTCTCTTTGCTCCGCGCTGTCCGGATATGAGACAGAGCTGTATTGAAGGCCCGCAAGAGCTACGAAAATTGCGCGAAAGCCTGGTAAGATGCGAACGGGCGGTGTGATCCAAGCATACTCTGAAGATATGAAATGACTCATGTCCCCAGAGAACCAAAACTCAGTGCAGAATTCAAAGTCAACGGGTGACGATTGTCTAAGTAAATGATCAAAAGGTGAGAGTTTTCAAAGTAGCCCCTCAAAAGGTGAGGATTTTCGACGTTCAGTGAAGGTTTTCTGAGAGAGCGGGTTTCAGCGCAGCGCCTCAGGGAAATTAACCCCCTCAGGGAGTTCATCAGAAGATATGACAGAAGGCCCCTGTTTACGGTTTCCGCGCGTATATTCTCTAAAGCTATAGCCATCACCGACGTGCCGGACAGCGCTGTAACCACCAACGAAATCACGCATCTCACCGAGCTGCTGGCCTGCGCCTCTGATTGAAATCCCGTGCTTTGCACATACTCTCGGCATAATGCTCTCTTCACGTCCGTCAACGTGTCAGACTGCTGTTTAATATCAACAATGTCTGGTCAGAAATCCCCTGGTGCACATTGGAGGCAAACGAGCCCTTCGTTGCGCCAAGCCTCGACGACCGAAGTGCGGTCATCAATTACCAGCCAAGGCTTGAAGCCATCTGCTTTCATTTCGTTCAGCGCACTGCGCTTTACTTCTGGGTCGCTGGCACTGTCCTGATCCATTGCCCGCAAATATATACCGTCGAAGGGCAGGTCATGTTTGTGAAGCCATGCAATCGTGTGTTCGGCCCAGCCTTTTGGCCGCCCGGAACAGATCACGATGGTCTCCCCGCTTTCTTTCAGCCGGCGCATAAGTTTCGCAATTGGTGCAATCAACGCGGCATCAGCCATGGCATGGTGAAACTCATCCCAGTGTTTTTCAACACCGTGCACAAGATGGCCAAGACGGTCTGCATCGAATTCAGCAAGTGTACCATCGACGTCGAATACCACACATGGGGTAGGTGCTGGTTGGGTCATAGGGGCTTCTCCATCATTTTACTGTCTGTTTGTTCGAATAAGAGCGGTGTCGCATTGGGGGCGCGCTGCCCCGCGTCGCCGGTTGTCCAAAGGATGCGCGCCGCACGAATGATGCCTGAATGACAAACAAGAACCGGTAGTTTTCCCTGCGAGGCCGCGCAAATTTCTGTAATCGCGGTGTGCACTCGCATTATCATACCGGACCAGCTTTCGCCTTGATCCGGCGTATCTTCTCGGAGAGGCTGTTCAGTCAGTGGTTTCCCCTCAAACACGCCCCAGTCGCGTTCTCTTAATCCGTTGTGCAGCTTGAAATGCTGGCCTGGAAAGGCAAGGCGTGCAGTGTCTTGCGCCCGTGACATCGGGCTGGCGTAGATCGCGATTTGCTCTGGCCATGTCGTGTGAGACAGCGCGCGCGCCTGATCGCGGCCCAGCTGGGTCAGCTGAACATCCGTGACACCCGCGATGATCGCATCTGCGTTGGCGGTCGTCTCTCCGTGCCGGATCAGGCAAAAGTCTTGAGATGGCAAAGGGGGCGTGTTCATAAACGCACCCGATCGTGAAAGAACACCTCGGCATCCAACCCTTCAACAAGGTAATCCTCAGGATGGGTGCAAAAAGCGGGGGCAAAGCGCTTTGCGCCAAGGCGCTTTAGCATCTTCACCTGATCGCGCAGGGGGGGATGCACGTTCCAACGTTGGAAATAGCCGCCCGGAACACTGCAAATGCCACGCGCATGGGCCGTCATATGGCCTGTGAATACAACATGGGCATCGCGCCCCAAACGGCCGCTTTCATGCCAAGCCCGCACATACCCCCAAGCGGCACCACCGTCGGCGTTGGGTGTATCGCAGATAAGGAAACGCGCTTGCTCCATCGGGCCACGGTCCAGAAGCGGAGCGATTTCTTGGGCAGTGGCACTGACATTGCCACTGCTCAGCGCGGCGCGCAGCGTATCTTGGCACTCAGGGTCAAGCATTACACTTTCAGGTCCGTAGCGTCGGATCAGATGCAGTGCCATCTCACCTGCACGGCCAGACGGGGGCACAGGCAAAAGCACCTGACCCTGCACCCTGTCCAACAGGGCATGCATCGCCTCAAGGCGCTGAGATTGCGGGACATCATCCAAATGATAAGAGCAATCCAAAATGGCTGTCGCAGCCGGAGGCGGCGCATCGAAGGAAAACCAATCAGATTCCTCAGACCAATCACCAGAATAGTAGAACCCTTCTCCCAGATCGAAGTGGAACCAAACACCGCCCATCGCGTGCCCATTGCGGCCGGTGGTCAGTGTTACGCCATCGATCACCGTCTGACCTCGTTCGGGCAACAGATGCACTTTAGCGGCAGGGGGAAGTGCCTTGGCCGTTTGCGCCGTGGCATATATGGGCAACCCTGCCTCAACAGCATAAGAGGCCCCGCCGATATGATCAATGTGGTCATGGGTGATGAACACCGCCTCGGCCCCCTCCAGCCAGAGGGGATCGAAATGCGCGTTAGCCTCGGGGCCAAAGCCGCAATCAAGCAGCCAAATCCGATCATCCAAGGTCAGCTGGATGCATGCGGGGCCTTTGTCCCCGATGCCGGAAAGTAAACGTATGCTTTGCATTTAGTCCTCCAAAAAAGCCCAAGGAGTTGTAATTGTAAGGCCCAATTGGGTGCCAACCTCGAAACGGGCGCGGGTTTCGGCAAACAGGCGTGCACCGCAGTCGGTCACCGCTTCCAACAGGTATTTACCGCCCACATAGGTGACCCGCGCGACTTTGCTGCGCAGATCTCCAGTCTCTGTAATAGTCAGGTTTTCGGGGCGCAGGCAAACATGGCTGACCTGTGCCTCTTGGCTTGCGGATTGCACTGTAACCTCGGCCCCCAGAATGCGCGCCTGTTGCGCATTTCCGCCGGGTTTGACCTCTTGCACCGGCACCACTGCGCCGCGTCCGACGAATTCTGCGACAAAGCGGTTTTTGGGACGCTCATAAAGGGTCTGCGGGGTATCGAACTGCTGAATGCGCCCTTGATCCATGACGGCAATCCTGTCGGCCATTGCCATGGCTTCGGCCTGATCATGGGTCACATAAACCATCGTGGCGCCGGTACGCCTGTGGAAGTCGGTAAAGACGCCCTGCATCGTGGCGCGCAGTGCCACATCAAGGTTGGCCAAAGGCTCATCCAGCAGGACCGCGCAGGGGTCCGAGACAAGGCAACGGGCCAAAGCGACACGCTGTCTTTGACCCCCCGAAAGATCAGAGGGCATACGATCCGCATAGTCCACCAGCCCGGTTGAGGCCAAGGCGGCATCGGTCTGTTTTGCGATTTCTGCCTTGGATAGTTTTCGGATCTCAAGCGGGTAGGATACATTGCGCCGCACAGACATATGCGGCCAAAGCGCGTAGGACTGGAACACAAACCCGATGTTGCGCGCTTCGGGGGGCCGGTTCGCGCCCGTCTGGGCGTTGGCCATTTCGCGCGTCCCGATGCGCAGGCGTCCGTGGCTGGGTGCTTCAAAGCCTGCCAAGATCCGCAAAAGCGTGGTTTTGCCACAGCCCGATGGCCCCAAAAGCGCAATAAATTCGCCGTCGTCAAACCGCGTTGTAATGTCTTGTAGCGCAGGCGTGCCTGCGAATGTCTTGCCAACGCAGGACAGGTCTATGTCTGCCATGGGACAACTCCTTTGGGAAAGCGGCGTGATAACAATTGGATCAGCGCCATGAGGACGATGACGACAAGCACGATGGTCATCGCCAATGCGCTGGCCATGCTGGTTTCGCCGCTGTCATCGAGATTGAAAATCACCACGCCAAGCGTCTCGGTGCCCGAGGACCACAAAAGCGCAGACACCGTGAGTTCGTTAAACGCTGTTAGAAATACAAGGATCGCCCCCGCCGCCGCGGCAGGTGCCGAAAGCGGAAAGATCACATCACGCAAACGCCGGTAAAGCGAAGCACCAACCGATTGCGCTGCTTCGTCCATCGCCGGATCAAACTGCTTAAGGCTGGCCTGAACCGGACGGAACATGACCGCAAAGAAGCGCGCGATATAGGCCAGAAAAATAATCCAGATCGTGCCGTAAAGCGTGGCATCTGTGAACGGCAGTTTGATCAATAGCAAGATCATAGCAATTGACAAAACCACCCCCGGCAGCGCGTAGGGCAAATCAAGCAGGCTATCGAATAGGCGCGCAAGCCGCGTTTTGCGCCTCTCCATCAGCCACGCAAGGGGCAGGCAAATCACGACAAGCACCAAGGATGCGCCCATCGCCAGCCCGAATGAGTTGGTAAACGCGCGTGATGTTGAGGGTTGCCGGAAAAGCACCTCCTGCCACGACGCGAGGCTGACCGTATCCAGACGCAGCGGCACCCCATAGGCAGGTATCAAGGAGGTGGCCAAAAGGCCGAACATCGGCAGGACAAGGATTGCAGAAACCACCGCCCACAGAAGGATTTCAACAGGCAGGCGTGCCTTACCCAGCGGCAGAACTAAGGGGCGGGATGTGCTGCCGACAAGGTGTAGCTTCTGACGGGTCTGGAAGAGGCGCTGCAATAAAATACCAGCAACCGCCACAGCCCCGATTAACATTGCCAGAACCGAAACTTCGGCCAAGACCGTCGTCCCCATTCCCGCCAGCTTTTGATACACGAGCGTCGGCAACGTCGCATAGCCTGCCGGAATGCCCAACATCGCCGGAATGCCAAAATTGCCAAGGGCGGTCACAAACGTGATTGCCGTACCGGCACCCAGACTGGGCAGGGTCAGCGGCAGCACCACTTGCCACCATACGCGCAACCCTTTTGCACCGCTGATGCGGGCGGCCTCAACAACGTCTTGGGGGACAGACCGCAGGCCAGCGCGCAACGTCAGAAAAATGATCGACATATGCTGGATGCCCAGAAGAAAAATAATTCCCTCAGGCGAATAGAGCGGCTGCGGAGCCCCAAGCGGGGGTGCGATGCCCAGCGTTTTCAACAGAGCAGACGAAGGCCCCATAATCTGGACCCAAGACAACGCGGTAATCTGCGGCGGGATCATCATCGGGATCATCAGGCAGAAAACCAGTGCCGCTTTGGCCCTCAGGTCTGTCAGCGCCACGAGGAATGCAAAAGCAGATCCCAGCACCAAAGATACCAAAGTGCCAAAACCAGCCGTGATCAACGAATGTTTAAGCGCGCTCAAGGTTGAGGGCTGCGCCAGCACATCGCGCATCAGGGTAAGGCTGGGGTTCCCTTGATACGTGACGCCCTCAACAAAAAGACGCAACACTGGTGCAAGCGTCAGACAGATTGCCACGACCAGAATAGCAGAGAGCAGCCGGGCCTCGGACCGGCTGCCTCCGTTGTTTTGTGCGGCAAACATCACTCAGCGCCGAAAAGCTCTGAGAATTTGGCCTTGTTGGCATCTGCGTTTGCGAGCGCTTCAGCCGGATCAAAGGCCATCAACTTGATGTCATCGCGCGCAGGGAAACCTGCAGGGACACCCATGCCGTCGCGCGCCGGGATATAGCCCATATCCAGAACCAGGTCCTGACCGTCTTCGCTCAGCAAGAAGTCGACAAACTTCTCTGCGCCCGCAACGTTCTTGGCAGAGGACAAGATCGCAACCGGCTCAGTCACATAGGAGACGCCTTCTTTAGGGAAAACGAACTCTACTGGCGACCCATCGGCCTTGTTGCGGATCGCGAGGAAGTCCACGACCATGCCGTAGGGTTTTTCACCCGAGGCGACGGCCTTGAACGTACCACCATTGCCGCCCTGTGCGCGCGCGCCGTTGGCGGCAAGGCCTTCGTAGTAGTCCCAGCCCAAGCTGTCGTTGCTTGTGAGCGTGGCAAGGTGGATCAGCGCGGCACCGGAATACAGCGGTGATGGCATTGCGATCTGCCCCTTGATGGAGGCGTCAGACAGGTCGCCCCAAGATGTCGGTGCTGTTTCAACGCCGGTATTGTAAACAAGACCGGTCGTGATCAGCTTGGTGGAGTAGTAATACCCCTCGGGTGAGAAGAGGGCTGCGTCGTAGTTCTCGGCTTCGGGGGAGCTATAGGCATTCAGCAGGCCCTGTTGCGCCATGCCTTCAAGGGTTACGGTGTCTGCGATCAAAAGCACGTCAGGCTGCGGGTTACCGGCTTCGATCTCGGCGCGCAGGCGTGCCATCAGCTTGGTCGTGCCATCACGCACCCAATCGACTTCGGTGCCGGGGTTGGCTGCCATAAAGGCATCAACCGTGCGCTGCGCGTCAGCATTGGGTTGCGAGGTGTAAAGGGTGATCGTGTCGGCCATGGCTGTGCTGGCCAAGAGCGCAAAAGCGGTGGATGTGAGGACGGACTTCATGGGGCTCTCCTGGAGGTTTGTCTTTCGAACGAAAGCATTTTACGAGTCGCCTTATCGCTGAGAAACTTGACAGTTTTGTAACAGTTACTTGAAGGTTTTATTTATATTGCAGCGCGCAGCCGAGTTTCCTAACCTGTGGAAAAATTGATATTTTCTCAAAGGAAACTGCCGTGCAAAGGGATGTTACCCAGCGAAGAGATACGATCATCTCGCTATTGTCAGAAAATGATATGCTTTCGGCTATGGATCTTTCGTTCGAACTTGATGTCTCTGTTCAAACGATCCGCGCAGATCTACGGGATCTGGATGAGGCCGGCTTGGTACAGCGGCGCAATGGCACCGTGCGGCTGCGCCAACAAAGCGAAAACATCGGCTATCTGCCGCGCAAAGGGATCGCGCGGCAAGAAAAGCAACGCATCGCTTTAGCAGTAAAGAACTTGATCCCAGATGGCGCGCGTTTGGCATTGGGCACCGGCACGACAGTAGAGACATGTGCGCGTTTTCTGGCCTCGCACAAGGACCTATTTGTGGCCTCCAACAGCATCCATGCGGTCTGCGCCTTGCAACATGCCCCCGGCGTTGCAATTGAGCTTTCCGGCGGTGCTGTCCGAATGCGCGACCTGGATATGATTGGGACGCCTGCATTTGAATTCTTTTCTAAATTCAATGTGGATTATGCCGTGTTCAGCTGCGGCGGCCTGTCGGAGACCGGCAGAGTAATGGATTATAATTCTGACGAAGTATCTGCACGCAAAGCTATCGCCAATTGCGGCAAAAATAGCATACTGGTTATAGATAGCACAAAGAACGGGTTGGATCTGACCTGTCAGACTGGGTTTGTCTGGGACTTTGATGTTGTGGTTACAGGTGCAACCTTATCAACGCCAATTTTACAAAGTTGTGCGCGACATGATTGCCGAGTCATTCAAATATGACAATGGGATAGTGCTGCGGGTATTTGGCGAGATTTAGGTTTGGCGTAACAGAGGGATACTCCAAACAAAAACACCTACCGCCGATCCATACGAGCTTGGATATGTGAGCAAAGAAGACATTTAATACGGATGGCTCCAAGGGGGACTCTGGGCCGTCCGCGTAACTTTGCAAAGGTTACCTTCTGCGCTCAGCCGACATTAGTGAAAATCGCAGCGAAGTTCTGGTTCCCGCCCATGGTGTGGACCGACACGAACGGCCCAAAGCCGCCGCCTGCAAACCAACTGCGATGCTGCAGTGCATCGCGCCAAAGCGGACGTTCATTGCGGCGAAGGCCAAAATATGCTGGATGGTGACCAGGCAGCAGGAAAGTAGCATCATGATGAGAGAAATGCCTTGGGAACCAAGCAACCCAATTGAAGTTACCCCTGTAGAATACGAAAAACAGGTTGTTTCATGGCTCAGGGCCACTGAAAATCAGCTCAAAAGCTTTTCCGTTCAGCACCTTGAGACGTTGCCTGGCAGCGCGGGCGAATACGTCATCGATGCTGTGGCGAGGTTCAAAGTTTTTGGCGATGCCGAGATAGCAGTGCTGGTAGAATGCAAAAAACTAAAGCGTTCAGTGGAGCGTGATGTGGTCATGATCCTTAAGGGCAAAATACAGGAGACTGGCTCGCATAAAGGTATCATCTTCTCAACATCTGGGTTTCAGCGTGGCGCTATCGAATATGCGGCAGAACATGGGATCGCGCTGATAACGTTCGTCGATGGAGTACACACCTACGTCACGAGGAGTGCAGAAGATGTCCCGCGTTCGTATCTTCCTACTAATCTGCCAAAATACGCAGGTTTCTGGCCGGCCCCATCGGATACGGGCCTAAGCATCTCCACGATTTCATCAACAAGCGTTGAAAAACTGAACCTATGGTTGGCTCTTTAAACGCTGCTCTTGACGGCCCGAAGGAGGCATTGACCGAACCTTGCTACGCGTCGCCGCAGCGTCCCCAAACCGGACATTGGTAATGGAGCGCAGCATTTTGGCGAGGCCGATGACGGCAATGCGGACGAAGCGCCAGTCCGCTGCGATAACGCCAATGTCCAGTTCGGCGAACCGTTCAACAAACGGCCCTTTTTGGGAGAGTCAGTAGGGTGTGATACGAACCTTCTGAACGCTCGAATAAATCAACAATCACGTTTCTCTACAACGTCCCAAAGGGCACCGACGGCTGCGGACCGAACATCCCCTCGCATGCGTGCGAAGTAAACGGCGCGCGGGGCATTTGGAGTTAGGGGAATGACGCAGACGTTCGCATGGGTTTCGGGCAAGGCGCGCTCAGCAATAATCGATACACCAAGCCCTATTCGGACAAGAGAAAGGATTGATGTAATCTGCTGCACCGTATGCCGGATGTCTGGCACCTGATCACCCTGTGCGAACCACGCCCGAACCAAGGGTTCGCTGCCGCCCTTGGTCATGATGAATGGGAGTGTCGCTAACTCATCAGGATCGACACATGTTTTTCCTGCCAACGGGTGGGCGTCAGATACCAGCGCGACCAGTTTGTCAGTCCCGGCAGGGACCGTTTCCAGATCATCTGCCGGGTCAACAACGACACCCATATCGACCGTCCCTGCGCGTAACGCGGCAAGGACGTCGAGGTCTGGCACCTCATGTATCTCGACTTCGATGCCAGAATTTAGGCGGCGCAAATCTGCGATCAAACGCGGCAAAAGATGTGTCGAGGCCGAGGCACCAAACGACCCGATCCGCACAATTCCTTTCCGCAGCCTGCGTGCGTTGGAGACGTCATCAAAGGCTTGTTTGCGCAACAGCACATCACGTTCGACGTATCGCGAAAGCGCCATCCCTTCTTCGGTCAAAAGAAGAGGCATCCTGCCACGACGCAGCACTGCGACACCGAGATGATCTTCCAGCTGCGCAATCGCTTTGCTGACTGCAGGCTGTGAGACACCGAGTTTTCGGGCCGATGCAGATATGCTGCCACTTTGCACAATTTCCGGCAAAGCACGCAGTGCCAATACGGGCACGTCATCCAAAGTCATCCCGCCCTCGCTATAACCGGTAGTTATTTCTATATGGGATACTATGCGCATATTCGAGACTTAACACCAGCCGAGGATGCCTGCCGTGATGCCTTCATATGTTCATAAAAGCTTGAACGTTTTTGCACTGCGGCTGAATAGTGGACTCAGACATGGATAACCTGCTCTCCATCGTCCTGTCGCTGCTGCCTGACCTCATCCTTATTGGGCTGGGTGGGGTGATCAGCAAACGGATAGCACCTGACATCTGGGCTGGCATCGATCGCCTGAACTTTCTTCTGCTTTTTCCCGCTCTCCTGTTCGTATCTGCATCTGTGCGCCCGATTGCCATCTCAGAGATCGCGTCAGTCGGTGTTGGTGTCTGGACCGTCATGGGGTTGGGATTTGGCTTGGGACTCCTTTTGCGCTCTTGGGGACCCGCGTCTTTTCTGGACTTCGCAGGGACATGGCAGACCGCATGGCGTTTCAACACGGCAATTGCCTTTGTTGCGGCGTCCGCAATGCCCGCTGCTGTTTCCGGATTAATGTCTGTCGCAATTGGCCTCGCCGTTCCGGTGGCGAATGTCTTGGCGGTCGGGGCGTTGTCTCGCGGACGCGGTGGGTGGAAATCACGGCTAACCGCCATCGCCACCAACCCCTTCCTGCTGGCCAGTCTTGCTGGTATTTCTGTAGGTCTATCCGGTATCGCCTTGCCGGAAGTCCCCGTGCAAGCCCTGTCAGGCCTGTCTGAGGCAGCTGTGCCCATGGCACTTTTGTCCATAGGCGCTACGATGGATTGGAAGGCGGTCCTCCGTCTGGACAGGCTCTGTGGCGGGTTGAACGCAATCAAGCTATTGATTTTACCATTTGCCGTATGGATCGTGGCACCGCATTTGACCGACGATGCAGCGCTTGTAGCTTTAATGATCGTCTTTGCAGCGCTACCGACGGCATCCGCGGCACATATTCTGGCGGGTGCTTTCGGCGCGGACCGTCGAGCGCCCTCTATGCTGATTGCGCAATCTACGCTGTTGAGTTGTATAACACTGCCGCTATGGATCGCAGTAGCTTTGCGTTTATAAAGACGAGATTGGGCATTTTGAGGAGAGTCGACACCAGACGTTCGCTGCGACACAGAAAATCTGTAAAGTCGGCTTATTGCCAACCTCCGCTGCGTTTGCACGACAGAAAAGCCCTTAAAATGCGGTTCCGAACAAAGAAGAAATCGCCCACAATACGGTGATATCGCCCTCAAATTCCGTAAGTACTTATGTGTATGTCTTTTAGACTAATGTGCGGCCGATGAGAAAACGAGCATCTCCATGTATTGCGATATCAACCGCCCAAGACCTTCAATGCAGCTCTCATATCGCTCAACTCGGCGGCCTTAATCTCTCTTTTGTTCTTGCCAAAGACTACCGGCATCGCCGCCAAGCCGGAAGCGATTTCCATCGCACGGCTGTGGACTTCTGGTGCATCGACAATCTCATCCAGCACGCCTGCGTCCATCGCAGTTTGTACATCCAAGTCTTCTGACAAAACGGCCATGCGTGTCAGGTACTTTGGAGAAATACGGGACTTTGCCAGCGCAATCAGCAGTTCACCAAGGTCCATGCCAATGCGGCTTTCTGGCATGCTGTACTTATACGGCCCCTCGGCGCCTACACGATAATCGCACACCATCAAAAGGAATATCCCCATGCCGATCCCATGTCCGTTGCACGCGGCGACAATCGGGCGCGGAAAATCAAGCATGCGGATGAGCATCGCAAAGCCATCGCGCACCTGTACCCTGGCTTGATCCTGCCCTTTTGCAAATTCCTTAAGATCAAACCCCGCAGAGAAAACCGTGTCGCGCCCCTCAAGCACCAGCGCTTTGGCCTTGTCGGCTTCGGCCTGATCCAAAGCCTTGTTCATCGCTTTGATGAATGTCGGGTTTACAACGTTGAGTTTGCCATCGTCCATTCTGAGGACGGCAACATCGCTTTCGACGGTGTATGAAATCATTTCGGAACCTGCCCTACTGCTGAATAATTTGCCAATGCGTCTGCGTAATTTAGTAGTGGAGCCTTAAAGGCTGGCAAAGCCCCAAACCCGGAAACGCCACGTAAAAACTACGGAAATGACCACAGGTTAAAGGTCTGCTGCGGACAAAGACATCGGTCGCATCGACGGCAGAGGTATTTATTTCGGGATAAAAATCCGCGATTAAGATCAATTGTCCCTCAACCCAGGTAGATCTGTCCTGCTGGATACTTTACCTTTGGAACGCTACGAGTGGCGAAGAAGAAGCCGATCGCCAGAGGTCCGACCCGTCCGACAAACATGATCGTCATTATTATACCTCGCCCAATGCCATCAAGCTCGCCCGTGATCCCGCGAGACAGACCCACTGTTCCAAAGGCGGAGGTGACTTCGAATGCGAGGTCGATAAATTGGCCGTCGTGGTTGATCAACATCACGAAGATTCCCGTCAGGACGAGCAGCATGGAAATGGTGGTGAGCGCAAGGACCTTCATGACCTCATCCACCCCCAGGGACCTACCAAAAGCGTGCAACGTGGTCTGACGCCGAAAGAAGGCAGCCGTTGCGAGGAGCAGGACGAATAGCGTGGTGACCTTGATCCCTCCAGCTGTCGAGGTGCTGCCTCCGCCAACCAGCATCAGTGTCATTGTCAACATCGACGTACTGTCATGCATCCCGCCGGTATCAATTGTGTTAAATCCGGCAGTGCGCGGCGTCGTGCCTTGGAACCAGCTGGCCCACAATTTGTCAGCGGCACTCAGGTGGCCCAGGGTTTCCGGGTTTTGCCATTCCAAGAGGCCGAACATTACGCTGCCCCAAGTGATAAGAACGGCGGTGCCCACAAGCATTAGCTTAGAATGTAGGGTCAGTTTGCGCCAATTTCGTGTTCTGTAAACATCGCCCACCACGATGAAGCCAAGCCCGCCCAGGATGAAAAGTGCAGGGATCACCAAATTAATAATCGGGTTTCCGACCCATTGCGAAAGGCTGTCGGGATGCAGGGCAAAACCGGCATTGTTGAAGGCTGATATTGAATGAAAGATCGCCTGCCACAAACCTGACCAGCCAAACTCTGGAACAAATACCAGGGCCAACAGAGCGGCACCAATCGCCTCGCACGCAACGGCGATGATCAGGATCATGCGGGTGATATAGGTGAGGTTGGACAGGGAGGTCTGGTTCAAATCTTCACGCAGGACTAACCGCTGTGGCATGCCCACCGAGATGCCCAGTGCCCCAAGCAACAACACCGCAAAGGTCATAAGGCCGAGACCGCCAAGCTGAATGAGCGTAGCTATGACCGCTTGGCCAAATACGGTGAAGGCGGCCCCAGTATCGGCAAGCGCAAGGCCGGTGACGGTCACCGCTGAAGTCGAGGTGAACAATGCTTCGCTCAGGCCGATGTCACCGTGATGTGATATGGGCAACCAGAGAAGGATCGCGCCCAGGATGATGGAAGCCATGTAGTAAAGGGACAAGAGCGCAGGCGGCGGCATCCGCAGCGCCTTTTTACAGCTGAGGCGGTTCTTGAAACGTGCGTCCATCATCAGAGACTGGCTGCGAAACTGTGCAGGTCCTTGCGCTGCCCCAACAACAGAAGCAGATCATCGCGCTGTAACTTGCACTCCGCTCCATCCTGACCGATGAATTCTGTGCCCCGCATGACCCCGATACAGCGAAGATTGTATGCCTTGTCATGCGGCAATTCGTTCAGGCTCCGGCCTTCGAGGCTCTCAGGGATGCGAAAGTTCACGACATGATAGCCGTTACCGAGGCTCACATAGTCTCGCATAAGCGGGTTGTGCAAGATTTGCGCGATGTGCTGACCGATTTCGACCTCCGGGTGAATGATCCTGTCCACGCCGAGTTTTTTTAGAATTCTGTGATGAGTCTTGGTCGTGGCCTTCGCCCAGACGACTTGGACGCCAACAAGTTTAAGATTCATTGCCGATAGAACGCTGGCCTCCAAGTCGGAGCCCATCGCGACCACAGCGGTATCACAGTCACCAAAACCAGCATCGCGCAGTGCTGCATCGTCACGCGCATCTACGATCATAGCTTGCGACAGGGTATCAGCAAGGTTGGCGACGCGGGCTTCAGAGATGTCGATGCCTATGACGTGGTTGCCGAAACGCTGCAGCTCCTTTGCAACGGAGCTCCCGAAGTTGCCCAAACCGACGACACCGAAGGTGCGGTTTTTGATCTTTTTCAAGTTTGCGTCCATCCAATTTGACTCTCGCAGGCACATTGCCGCAACGCTGAATAGTGTCAATGAGGTCTCACTGCCGACCGTCGCTGCGCATGGTTGAAAAAAACGGGTCGTAGCCCCGAGCGTCCGCTTTCAACAAGTTTCTCAGTTTAGTTTTCACCCGCAGCGAAGGTCCGGTTTCCGCCCCTTATGTCGATCGACACGAACGGCCCAGAGCGGCCATTTACGATTGGACGCCACGCCGCAGTGCAGCTTCTCTCAAGCGGACGTTGGTAACCAGCGCAGCATCTGAGCTGTCATTCGTCCGTCGTGAAATCGATGTGGATGTGGTTGCCATCGGGGTCGCGCAGATGGAATTGTATAAGCCCGACCGTATCCAACACGAACCGTTGATGTGGAATGGACTCTTTGCTTAGAGTTTCTTCAAATGCCACGTAGTCTGTCGCGGTCAGTGCGAAGTGTTCGAGCTTCAACTTCACTTCGGAGCCAACCGCAGGGTCGCCCCTTTGCCCCACAAGATGGATCACGGCCGTATCGCCCGCATAAAGCCACGCGCCCGGAAATGGAAAATCCGGACGCGGGCCGGTGCGCATGCCTAAAATATCGCGATACCAAGCCGCCATGTTTTCAACTTGGGTGGTTTGAATGTTGACGTGATCAAGCCTGCGCACCTGCATCTCAGAAACCTTCCAATGTGATTTTGCCTTTGGCCTTGCCGCTTTCAATCAGCGCATGGGCACGTTTGAGGTTTTCGGCATTGATCGTCCCGAAGCTTTCGGTCGCAGTAGAGCGGATCT
>JBALTK010000029.1:0-26357 GCA_036964385.1 Sulfitobacter sp.
GCTGCTTATCAGGTGCCAAATCATTTGCGCCCCCGCATGGTGGATATCAAAGAGCGCTTTCGCCCTAACGAGATCCATGTCGATCCAGGCCATTTCGCGCTCTACTGGACGCTGCCCGATGGCAAAGCGATCCGCTATTCCGTTGGGATCGGCACTGCAGGCCGCTATAAATCCGGCACATTCCGCATCCGCCGTAAGGCAGAATGGCCAAGCTGGACCCCGACACCTGCAATGATCCGCCGTGAGCCGCATATCTATGCCCAGCACGCCGCAGGCATGAAGGGCGGCGGCAACAATCCGCTGGGCGCACGTGCGCTCTACCTCTACAGCGGTGACCGCGACACGTACCTGCGCATCCACGGCACGCCAAAGCCGCAAACAGTTGCGGCGCGTGTCTCTAACGGCTGCGTGCGTATGATCAATGAGCATGTGATTGACCTCTACAACCGCGTTCCAAATGGAACCCGCGTAGTCCTTCACTAATCAACGTATTTGCACCCCCACTCGGGCGTTGACTTGATACATCAAAGCTGGAACTTTCCCGTAATTCCACGGGTGAGTTCACAATGACCAATACACAAAAATATCCCGATGGACTGACCCATCTGACATGCGACACAGCCCCTGACGGGACTAAGTTCTTTTGGGCGAAGCCAGAGTTCCGCAACCTGTCGCTGCTCCAGTCCCAAACCGACTTTGCCGCACCGGTACTCAAAGCCTCCCAAACGCTGCTCAAGGAAGCGCGCCAACGCTTCATATACCGCACACCCACAGACACAGAGCCTGTGGTGATCAAGCTCTTCCCGCTCAGCTTCATCGGCTCGAAACTGCGCCATCCGAAATACGCCTACCGCGAGTTCTGCAACACTGTACGCGCAAAAGAGCTCGGCGTATCCGTGCCAGAGCCTTTGTGCTTTATCGAGAAGCGGCGCATGGGACTTGTCTGCTGTTCAGGCATCGTTCAACAGTGCCTAGATGGCTATACCGATCTGCGCAGTCTCTATCATGCGGACCAGCTCTCCTATGTTCAGGTCGCACGCTACGCGACCCCTGTTCTGATCGATATGTTCGAGCGGGGGACCAATCACATTGATCTGCGGGACGAGAATATCATGTTGGACCAAAAGACAGGGATGCTTAAGATCATCGACTGGCAATACGCAAATTTCGTGCCCCCCCGCGCGCCATGGCTGCTGGAATATCTCACCGCCTATTTCATCCGCCTCGGCCCAGAGACGTATCGCACAGAACTCGCCGCTGACTGGCTGCCCACCGTGGCGGAGCATGCGAAATTGACCGCGCAAGAAGCGGACCTGTTCGTCGCTCGCACACGCGCCTTGCTGCCCAACCGTGCCAAGGTAAAGCAGCGTTTGGCGCTCACAGCGGTGGCAATCTGATGCTGAACCAGCTTTCCGCCCGAATAGTAAACCGCCTGCGCCTGTTCAGGGCGCGCCGCATGCATAAAACAGTGCGGTTCAAAGTGGGCGATGTGCATGGGTTTTATGCTGCGATGAACGCAGAAAACGTTCCCTACTGCGTCCTCAGATGGGCCGACGATGTGCCATTCGAGGGCGCTAGCGATGCGGCCTACTCTCACGACGTAGATCACTTGATCGGGCGACATGTCATTTCAAAAATTTACCGCGCAGCCTCTGACCGTCCCGGCCGTGCAAAATTGGATTTCTATTCCATAAACGGTGAACGCGGCAGCGCCTATGCAGGCATGCCTTACCTCACTCCCGCCCTCGCCGCTGGCATTCTTGAGCGCCGCGTCCAAGAAGACTACCCGTTCTATGTCCCCTGCATTGAAGACGCTTTCTTCTCCTTTGCCTACCATCTGGTCTATCACAAAGGTGTCGAATGCGGGGTCGCCACAGGCCTCGAAGGTGTAGCACCCAACGCCGATCCGGCTCGTGACTATCTGGCAGAGCTTGTGCGCCTAGCAGAGCGTGCAGGTATCGAACTTGGCACAAATCCGACCCTGCTCTCCGTGCACGAACTTCTACGCGCTCATCGCTGGAACATGCCGCTCGATCTCATGGTCCGCTGGCCGCGCAAGCACGCTGTCTTGCGCGCACTGATGAAGCACGATCAAGCCCTGCTCCAACCTCTCGTGGATCAAGTTCCCGACATCTACGTCTTCGTCCTGCGCTCGCAATCCCGCGTGCCACAGAACCAAGCTGTTGCCGTCGAGATGATTTCGACACGCTTTGATGTCCTCGACACACGCGTTCTGACTGAGACCGAAGTCACGTCTCTCTCGCGGCTCACACGCGGCGGTAACTGGTACGAAAAAAGCCACGTTGACCCGATCCTGCCTACCGACATCATAGTCTGCCGTGAACGGCCTGCGCGTGGCCCCCTCCCCGATGGCATGTCAGCCGAGAAGATCGCAAAACGCTATCCTCATATCCTGAACACCGATGTATTGATCAAGCGTGAGGTGAGGTCCGTCCTGCGCAAAGCGCAAAGTGACCCAGAAACCCAAACATCCGTTCACGCGACAGACAACCCCACTGAGACGGCCGAGACACTGCATGCGGTAATGGGAAATGATATCGAGAGCTATCTTCGCGCTCTGCGTCAAAAAGGTTGAGGTCACCGCATCGCAGTGACCTCAAGGATCGCTTAGTTCGGCAATTTAGCCATACGCAGATACGGAAGCACTGTTGTGAACTTACCGAATTTCGACGTGGCATCTGCATCCGATACCGATGTCGGGATGATCACATCATCCCCCACATTCCAGTTCGCAGGCGTGGCAACGCCCTGACCCGCAGAAGTCTGCAAACCGTCGAGCGCCCGCAGCACTTCGGCAAAGTTACGGCCCACTGTCATCGGGTACGTCATCGACAATTTCAGCTTCTTGTCAGGTCCGATGATGAATACGGAACGCACCGTGGCACTGTCCGCAGGCGTGCGCCCGTCGGGCAGATAGGCCTCTGCTGGCAGCATATCAAACGCCTTCGACAGCGTGAGGTCCGTGTCAGCTACAATCGGGAAACCCGCCTTAGCGCCACCTACGGTTTCGATATCCGCTTTCCACTTTTTATGGTCCTCGACACCATCAACAGAGATACCCAAAACCTTGGTTCCGCGCTTTGCCCATTCTTCCGATAGCTGCGCAACAGCCCCGAATTCAGTCGTGCACACAGGCGTGAAATCCTTGGGGTGCGAGAACAAAATCGCCCAGCTATCGCCCACAAAATCGTGCAAGCTGATCGTGCCTTGGTCTGTTTCAACCGTCAGATCAGGGATCGTGTCGTTAATACGCAAACTCATCTCAGCGTCCTCCATTAATATTAGACTATCCTCAACCTAGGCATTCGCAGATCAAGTTTCATCCCCCATCTTGCAGGTAGCAAGCCGCAGTGCCACAGTGCCGACAAATCTCATCTAAGGAGCATTACCATGCTAGAGAAACGTAATTTTTACATCAACGGCGCGTGGGTTGCCCCAGCTGCCGCCAACGACTTTGCCGTCATTGACCCGTCTACTGAAGAGCAGTGCGCAGTTATCTCACTGGGTGACCAGTCCGACACAGACGCCGCCGTGAACGCCGCACGCGCTGCCTTCGACAGCTGGTCCCAGACCTCCAAGGAAGAGCGTACAGCCCTGATCCAGAAGCTGGCCGAGATCTATGACGCGCGCCAAGAAGAAATGGCCCAAGCGATGTCCATGGAAATGGGCGCACCCATCCTGCTGAGCCGCCAACAACAGGTTGGCGCAGGCAGCTGGCACATCGGTGGCTTCCTCAACGCATTCAAGGATTTCTCGTTCGAGCGCGACTTCACCGCGACAGAGAAAACACTGCTCGAGCCAATCGGCGTTTGCGCTCTGATCACCCCATGGAACTGGCCGATGAACCAGATCATCCTAAAAGTGATCCCAGCGCTGGCCACAGGCAACACAGTCGTGCTGAAGCCTTCCGAGATTGCGCCGCTCTCAGGTCTCCTGTTCGCCGAATTCATTGACGAAGCAGGCTTCCCAGCAGGCGTGTTCAACCTCGTGAACGGCGACGGTCCCGGTGTTGGTAGCCAGCTCTCCTCCCACCCCGAAGTCGACATGGTCAGCTTCACAGGCTCCACCCGTGCAGGCATCGCAATCTCCAAAGCGGCCGCAGATACGCTCAAACGCGTCTCGCTGGAACTGGGTGGCAAAGGCGCCAACATCATCTTTGAAGACGCCGATCCATCAGCCGCCAAGCAGGGTGCAATCCGCTGCTTCCGCAACTCGGGCCAGTCCTGCAACGCACCAACCCGTATGCTGGTTCACAAGTCGCGCTATGACGAAGCGGTTGCTTCCGCATCCGAAGTCGCCACCAACACCCGCGTTGGTCCCGCGTCCGAGGAAGGCAAACAGATCGGTCCCGTCGTCTCCGAGGCGCAGTACAACAAAATCCAAGGCCTGATCGAAAAAGGCATGGCCGAAGCACGCCTCACCGCTGGTGGCCTTGGCCGTCCCGATGGCCTGAACCGCGGCTACTACGTCAAGCCGACTGTCTTTGCGGACGTCGACAACACGATGACCATCGCGCGCGAAGAGGTCTTTGGCCCCGTCCTGTCGATCATCCCCTTCGAGACTGAAGAGGAAGCGATCGCCATCGCCAACGACACACCTTACGGCCTGACCAACTACGTCCAAACGGCAGACGTTGAAAAACGTCGCCGCGTGGCGCGCCGCTTGCGCTCGGGCATGGTCGAGACAAACGGCCAAGGCTTTGCCCAAGGCTCACCCTTTGGTGGCTACAAGCAGTCGGGCAACGGTCGCGAAGGCGGTGTTTTCGGCCTTGAGGAATTCCTCGAAGTCAAAGCTGTCTCTGGCTGGGCTGCCGAATAAAAAACCTTCACACGGTTATCTAAATAAGAAGAGGGCTGCTTTCGGGGGGCCCTCTTTCGTTTTCACAAGTTCTGCACGCGATTGGCCCAACCAACCCTAACAGGTCTTAAAACGGTGCCTTGCTGCGGATGCGGGTCGATTGGCCGCCATCGGGATGTTTGAACCGCAACTCCTCCGAGTGCAGCATCATGCGCGGGAAGTCTCTTGCCGCCCCTTCCGCATAAAACGGGTCACCCAAGATTGGATGCCCAAGGCTCAGCATATGAACGCGGAGTTGGTGGCTACGGCCTGTATGAGGCGACAAGCGTATACGGGCCGTACCGCCTTCGTCCTTGACCATACGCCAGTCCGTTTGCGCGGGTTTGCCCGTCTCGTGGCAGACCATTTGGCGCGGGCGGTTAGGCCAGTCAACGATAAGCGGCAGGTCAATCGTACCCTTCTTTTCCTCAGGCACACCCCAGACTCGCGCGATGTAGGTCTTCTTCGTCATCCGCTTTTCAAATTGCAGGTTAAGGTGTCGCTGCGCGTGACGGGTTAGCGCAAAGATCATCACACCAGAGGTATCGCGGTCCAACCGGTGAACCAGCAACGCATCGGGAAATGCCACCTGAATACGGGTGAGCAAGCAGTCCTCAAGCTCGGGACCTTTGCCAGGTACAGAAAGAAGGCCAGCGGGCTTGTCGACCAGAATAACTTCGTGGTCGAGGTGCAGGACCTCAAGCGGGTCCATCGGGGGATTATACGTTGCGTCCATAGCCGCCTCAGTCCCATGTGCAGGGTAGGTTTTCAACCCGTCCCATGCCACGCTGTGTGCAAATAGGAGAACCAACATGCACCCAACCATTCAGAAATTCCACGATCTCGTCCTCGCAAATAATCACAGCGGCGTTCCCGCACTCATGGCCGAAGACATCACATTCCAACCACCAACATATTGGGCTACATGGAATGGCCGCGATGCTGTGGCCGCTGTGCTAGGTCACGTGAACGAAGTATTCACCGATTTTGAATATCGCCGCGTCATGGGATCGGACAATGATTGGGCGCTGGAATTCCAGTGCAAGATCGAAGGGCTCGACTGTGTCGGCGTTGATCTGATTACCCTCAACGACAAAGGTCTGATGCAGACATTCGAAGTTGTCATGCGCCCCTACAAAACCATCGGTGCGCTCAGAGCAGCAATGAACGAGCGCGTCTCGAAAGACCCCTCGTTCATGAAGCACAAATCCGCGCTAAGCTAAGGCCCGTTTTGCCCGCATTTGCCGCACCATCGAGACGGTGTAGATGATCAACGCGATCCAGATCAACGGCAATGCGATTGCACGGGCACGGCCAAACGGCTCGCCAAAGATGAACACTGCGTTCAGCATAATCATCGTAGGCGCGATATACTGAAGGATGCCAATGGTGGACAGGCGCAGCAGCTTGGCCCCGTTGGCATAACACAACAGCGGCACGGCGGTTACGAGGCCACAGCCCAGCAGCAGCCATGTGTCGGTTGGATTATCGCCCAGAAACTTCGCGCTACCTGTACTGCCCATATAGACTGCATAGGCCAGTGCGGGCGGCAGCAACAACAGCACCTCCATCAAGAACCCTTGGTTCGGACCGATCGGCAAACTTTTCTTTGCAAGCGCGTAGAACCCCCATGTCAGCATCATACCAAAAGCCAACCATGGCGTTTCCTCCGCATCAAGGACCAGCACCAGCACCGCCACCGTCACAATCGCAACAGCGACCCACTGCATCCGGTGCAGTTTTTCTCCCAGCAGCACAGCCGCAAGAAACACACTGAACAACGGGTTGATGTAATATCCAATCGCTGCATCCAGCGCGCGGTCGGTCACAATCGCATAGACGTAAATCCCCCAATTCAGCGAGATCAACGTAGCCGTGACACACCCCATCGCCAGCATCCGTGGATTGCGAAACGCCGCACGCAGTGTCGCGGTGCGTCCCAGCAGGATCAGCACAATCGCGGCCACAGGCACGGACCAGATGATGCGGTGCGCGATCACTTCCGCCACGGGAATGTGGCTCAGCAACTTCATATAGAGAGGGAGAAACCCCCAAAGCACATATGCCCCACCCGCAAAGAGCAGCCCTTGGGGCGTGTCCTGATCCGTGGTCGGCGTGGTCGTGTTGGGTGTGCGCATGTCGGTCTCCTTGCCCCAGCGTTAGGGCAAGGAGGGGGGCAAGGGAAAGCCTTGAATTGTACCGCTACACTTTGACCCGCTCGGAGGCGGGATCATACATCGGCTTAAGCGATGCTTCTGCCCGCACCCGCGTTCCCATCACGTCAATCTCATAGGTCGAGGCGAGCACATCTGCGGGCGCCTCCCCCTTACACGGCACATAGCCAAGGCCCATCGCCCCGCCCAGATGATGCCCGTAAGAGCCGGAGCTAAGGTAGCCCACAATCTCGCCATCCCGCACAATAGGCTCGTTGTGATATAGCAGCGGCCCGGGATCGGTGAGCTTGAATTGCACCATCCGCGCGTTCAGCCCCGCTTCCTTTTTCTCCAGCACCGCTTCGCGCCCGATAAAGTTTGGCTTGTTGGTCTTCACGGCAAAACCAAGCCCTGCTTCCAGCACATGATCCTCCGACGTGATGTCGTGGCCAAAGTGACGGAAACCCTTTTCGATGCGACAACTATCCATCATGTGCATCCCGCACAGCTTCAGGTCAAAGTCCTGCCCCGCATCGGCCAGTGTCTCGAACACATGGGGAGCCTGATCGGCACTCACATAGATTTCCCAGCCAAGCTCACCCACGTAAGTCACGCGATGAACGCGAGCCAGACCCATGCCAATCTCGATCTCCTGCGCCGTGCCGAACGGGTTCACATCATTGCTAAAGTCATTGGGCGAGACGGTTTGCAGCAGCGCACGCGCTTTCGGCCCCATCACGGCCAGCACACCTTCGCCCGCCGTCACGTCGGTAATGACCACGTTAAAGTCACCCTGATTGCGGCGCAGCCATGTCTCGTCTGCCAGACGCGTCGCCGCGGGGGTGACCACCAGATAGGCATGCTCACTCATCCGCGTCACTGTCACATCCGCCTCGATGCCGCCCCGCGTGTTGAGGAACTGGGTGTACACAATCTTGCCCACAGGCACCGAGTAATCGCCGCCGCCCACATAGTTCATAAAGGCTTCGGCATCGCGCCCTTCGACACGAATTTTACCAAAGGACGACATGTCATACATGCCGACATTTTCCCGCACTGCCTTATGCTCGGCGGCGACGTTGTCAAAGAAATTTTGCCGCTGCCAGCTGTACTTATATTCCCGTTCCTGCCCTTCATTCGCAAACCAGTTGGCGCGCTCCCAGCCAGCAAGCTCACCCATCACAGCGCCACGCTCCAATAGATGTCCGTGGAACGGCGTACGCCGCACACCGCGCGCGGTGGCCTTCTGACGGAAAGGGAAATGATCGGCATAAAGCAGGCCAAGCGTCTCTTTGCTCCGCTCGAATAGATACGTCTTGTTCCCCTGAAACTGCTGCATGCGACTGATATCCACATCGCCCAGATCAAACGGCTTTTGCCCCTCGTCCATCCACTGCGCCAGCGCCATACCAGCACCGCCCGCCGATTGGATACCGATCGAGTTAAACCCCGCCGCGACCCAGACATTGTCCATCTCGGGCGCTAACCCCAGATGGTAGGCATCATCGGGGGTGAACGATTCAGGTCCGTTAAAGAAAGTATGGATTCCCGCCTCGGCCAGCATCGGCATCCGGTTGACCGCATGCTCCAAAATCGGCTCGAAGTGGTCAAAGTCCTCAGGCAGCTGATCAAATTCAAAGTCGGCGGGAATCCCGTCCATCGCCCAAGGCTTTGCAGTCGGCTCAAACGCGCCCAGCAAAATCTTGCCTGCGTCTTCTTTATAATACGCACATTCATCCGGCACGCGAAGCACAGGCATTTGTGTCAAACCAGCGATGGCTTCGGTTACGATGTAGAAATGCTCACACGCGTGCAGCGGCACATTTGTGCCTGTCATCTTGCCCACTGTATGGCCCCACATACCCGCACAGTTCACCACCATATCGGCGGTGATATGCCCCGTCTCCTCACCCTGCTGCCAGTCAACACCAGTGACGCGGCGGCCCTCGCGGGTAACACCTGTCACCGCCGTCCGCTCGATCACCATACCGCCACGCTGCCGCGCACCCTTGGCCAGCGCCAGCGCGATATTCGCCGGATCGCCTTGCCCGTCCTTGTCCAGATAAACGCCGCCCGTCACACCCTCGATGTTGAGATGCGCATAACGCTCCTTCACTTCGGCAGGCGATATCTCCTCAACATCCACACCAAAGGCCCGCGCCATCGCAGCCTGACGGAAAATCTCCTCGCGTCGTTCCTCCGTCAGCGCTACTGTGATCGACCCGCAGCGCTTGAACCCGGTGGCCACACCCGTCTCGGCCTCAAGGTTGCCGTAAAGCTCTTGAGAATACTTCGCGAGCTTGGTCATGTTCGCCGTCGCCCGCAGCTGCGCGATCAGCCCCGCTGCATGCCATGTCGTGCCTGACGTGAGCTGCTTACGTTCCAGCAGCACCACGTCTTTCCACCCCAGTTTTGTCAGGTGATAGGCAACGGAACAGCCGATAACGCCGCCCCCGATGATAACAACACGCGCATGCGCAGGAACAGCAGCCATAGGGTGACCTTTCTAGACGATGGTGTGACCCGCGTCCTTCAGACGTCGGGCAATTTCAGCAATATGGTCAGGACCGACTTCGCAACAACCACCGACAATCGTGGCCCCCGCACCGACCCAATCCATAACGAAATCCGCATAGGCATCAGGCGTAAGGTCCGTGCGCGCACTCAGCGCATCAACGGTCGGCGCTTCCTTTTTGAAGTCGTCGGTGATCATCGTGAACCCGTTGGCATAGCCGCCAAACGGCAGCCCGCAATCGGTCAACATCGGTAACCCCTGCGTAATCGCCTCAGGCATGGAGCAGTTGAGTAGCACGGCGGCAGGGCGGTAGTGGTTGAGCATCTCGGTCACGACAAACAGCGGCTCACCAGAGCGCAGCTTGGTGCCATCCTGATCATCGACAGAGAAGGCCATCCAAAGCGGCTTGGTCGAGCCGGACGCGGCGTAGCCCTGAAAAATTCCTTCCGCCTCCTGAAGCGAGCAAACAGTCTCGGCCAACAGAAAATCAATGCGGTCACCCAGCAGACGAATGTGCTGCGCAAATTGCTCTGTCGCCATTCCTACGTCTGGTTGCAGGTCGGGCCGGTAGGTCGCGAGCAGCGGCCCCATCGCCCCCGCTACGCGGCCACTGCCATGCGCATCACGCGCAGCAACCGCTTGGTCGACACCAATGCTCATCAGCTCGCCCTGCTTCTCGGCAATGCCAGCACGCTCCAAACGGTTCAAATGCACCGCGTAGGTGTTCGTCGTGGCAACAGACGCACCAGCGGCGAAATAATCGTCATGAACGCCGCGCACCAATTCGGGCTTTTCCATCATCACGCTGGTAGACCACAGGTTCGTCGCAGGTCCCTTGTCCCGTTTAACCAGTTCCTGACCGATAGAGCCGTCCAGAAGAGTGATGTTTGTCATGCGCGTAGTCTTTCATTTTCAGGATCCCACAATGGACGATCCGCTTGTACAATTGCCTTGCACATACGCCCGAAAATATTGATTTCCAACTCCGTTCCCTCAATCGCCAGATCGGCACGAATGGTGCCCAGCGCGATAGATTTGCCGACGCGGTGACCCCAGTCACCACTGGTCGTCTCGCCCACGACTTTGCCATCGTGATAGACCGTGGACATGTACGGCGCGTCCTGATCCCCCGCCTCGACGATCATGGTGACAAAGCGTTTCTTCACGCCGTCCTTGGCCTGCGCAATCAGCGCCGCCTTACCCGTGTAATCTTGTGGTTTATCGAGCTTGACCCAACGCTCCAGCCCTGCCTCCAACAGCGTATAGTCGGTAGACAGATCGCCCTTCCACGCACGGTACCCTTTTTCGATCCGCATTGAGTTCAGCGCGTACATGCCAAACGGCTTGGCCCCCGCCCCTGTCACCGCGTCATATAGTGCCGGAATATCCGCCATAGGCGCATGGATTTCCCAACCCAATTCACCAGCAAAAGACACCCGCGCGAGCATGCATTTGATGCCAGCTACGGTCGCTTGCTGGATCGACAACCACGTAGCTGTCAGATCGGCATCCGTGCCAATCTCCTCGAACAGCGCACGCGATTTCGGGCCACTCACAATCAACGCAGAAACCTCGGTCGTGTGATCCGACAGGCTCAGCCCCTCGGGCAATCCGTTGTTCAAAACGTCAAAGTCATGCCACTGCGCCGTCGCCGCCGTGATCAAGGTAAACGCGTCTTCGCCATGCCGCAGGATCGACATCTCTGTCAAAATCCGCCCACGACTGTCAGCGAAATACGCAAGGTTCATGCGTCCGACCTTAGGCAATCCGCCCGTGATGCGGCCCCTTAGATATTCCGCAGCGCCAGCACCCGACAGGTTAAAGCGTGAGAAACCGGGGAGGTCCAAGACGCCTACGCCATCCCGTACCGCTTCGACCTCTTCCTTGATCCGCACGGCCCATGGCCCCGCGCGATCCCACGTCTGCGTGCTTTCCTCGGAGACATCATCGCCGTCCTGCGCAAACCAGTTGGCGCGCTCCCAGCCGTTGTACGCCCCCATCTGACCGCCCAGCGCACGAACCTTATCATCCACCGCTGACAGCTTTTTGTCGCGCCCCGCAGGCCATTCGTGGTGCGGGAAGTGCATGGCGTATTCATAGCCATAGGTCTCCAGCGCCTTGGCCAAGCAGTGATCATGATCGGTGTAATCGGTATAGCGGCGCGGATCGGTGGCCCACATATCCAGCTCCGTCTCGCCATACATAATCCATTCCGATAGCACCTTACCCGCACCGCCACCCTGCGCGATCCCAAAGGTGAACGAGTGCCCCTCATAGGCGTTCTTCACCCCCGGCATCGGCCCAATCATCGGCAAACCATCAGGCGCGTAAGGGATCGGCCCGTTGATATTGCGCCCCACACCAGCAGTGCCAAGGATCGGCACCCGCGCCATGGCGTCTTCGATATAAAACTCCAGACGGTCCAGATCATCAGGATAAAGCTGGAAGGAGAAATCCTCAGGCATAGGGTCTTCGGGCGTGACCCACGCCGCCTGACAGTTCCGCTCATAAGGCCCGAGGTTCAGACCGTTCTTATCCTGCCGCAAATAGTAGGAAATATCGACGTCCCGCACCAAAGGCACCTTGTGCCCTTTCTCTTTGGTCCACGCCTCCAACTCAGCAATCGGCTCTGTCAGGAAATACTGGTGGGACATGGTGACCATCGGCACAGTGCGCCCGCCAAACGGCTTGAACATCTCGCCCACACGCTGCGCATAGTATCCCGCACAGTTGACGACTTTCTCACAACGGATATCGCCCTTCTCCGTCTTCACGATCCATTCATCCCCATCACGGTCAATACCCACAACAGGCGCAAACCGTTCAATCCGCCCGCCTGCTTCCCGCGCTCCTTTGGCCAAGGCCTGAGTTAGCTGTGCTGGATCAATGTCACCATCCAGAGGGTCCCACATGCCCCCCTCAAGGTCATGCGTCTCCAAAAACGGGTGGTACTCTTTCAGCTCCGCAGGGGTGAGCATCCCCATATCCAGACCCTGATACGCCCCCATCGACGCCACCCGTTCAAATTCCATCATCCGCTCTTTGCTATGCGCCAGACGCAAGGAACCCGTGACGTGGTAGTTCATCGGGTAATCCACATCCGCACCCAAGGTACGGTACATCTCCAACCCGTAGCGCTGCATGTTCATCACCGCCCACGAGCTTGAAAAATTCGGACAGTTCCCCGCCGCATGCCACGTCGAACCTGCGGTGAGTTCGTTCTTCTCCACCAACACACAGTCTTTCCAACCCGCCTTGGCCAGATGGTACAAAGTAGAGGTACCGACGACGCCGCCACCAATAATGACCACGCGGGCCGTGGTAGGAAAATCAGACATAAGCTTGCTCCATTATTGCTGGTGTTGCGGAAGGCCATCCGCAATGTCGTAGTAGTCGCCCTTATCGGCGACGAAGATGTGTTTGCTCGTTGTAATTCCCGTGGCCCCGTCCAGCGTGCCAGACATGACCGACACCGCGCCCCCGTCGTCTGCGTGACGCCAAAACAGCGACGATCCACAGGTGTTGCAAAACCCGCGCTCTGCCTTGGCGGAGGATTGGTACCACTGCAAAGTAGTACTGTCGGTAATGTCGAGTTGCGCAGGAAGCACCTGAGTGGCCGAGACATAGTGCCCCGAGGTTTTACGACACTGCACGCAATGGCACGCCACTGACGGGCGCAACTCACCGCTTAAAGTGTAGCGGACACCACCGCACAGACATGAACCGTTATTCATCAGATACCCCTTCATTAACTAGCGCGAGCGCGTTGCCCAGCAGCACATCGTAGGTGTTGAAACAGACCGCCATCAGTACACAGGCGGGGCGATGACCCAGATCGCCACAACGGGATCAGCGGTGCGGTTGGCCCAACGAAACGGCTCACCACGCACGCGAAAACTGTCACCAGCGCTCAGAGAGTGGACCTTGCCTGCAATCTCGATTTCCAAGGTGCCAGAGATAACATAGCCGACCTCTTGGGTCGGACGCTGCACCACGTCCTTGATCCGGCTGTGCGGCGCAAAGGTCGAATGCACCATCTCAAAATCATCAGTGAGGTCGGGCGACAGCAACTCCTCAACCAACCCTGCCACCGAAGAACCAATGGGCCGCCGCGCGCCGCTGCGCACAACAAATCCTGCCTCATCAGCAGGGGCCGCAGAATGGCGAAACAGAATCGACACAGGCACGTCAAATTGCGCCGCCATCTGCCGCAAATCGGTAATCGACGGCTCCGATTTGTCCCGCTCCACCTGACTAAGCCATCCAACAGAACGCCCCATCGCCTGCGCCATTTGCGCCAGCGTAACGCCCCGCGCACGGCGCAACGCACGCAGGTCCGCACCAAGCGTAAGATGGGTATCGGGCAAATCGTGGCGCATGGGACCTCTGACAAAAAAGGACAAGGCAGACCCCATAACCCCTCTCCCGAGCTATGGTTCTGTCAAAACCCTGTCAGAGGTCCGTGAAAAAATCTAGTATTATTTCACGGCATCAAATGTCGTTTTCAGGATATCCGTCATCGCATCCGCATCCGCTTGGGTAAAAGCGTCCGGTTGATCGCTATCAATGTCGAACACACCCAAAAGCTGGCCCTGCCCACCGAACACAGGCAGCACCAATTCAGACCGCGTCGAGCTGGCACAGGCAATATGCCCCTCGAACGCCTCCACATCAGGGACCAGCTGCACTTCCCCCGTGCGCGCTGCCGCGCCGCAGACACCACGACTGAACGGGATCACCAGACAGCCATGGCCACCCTGATACGGCCCGATCTTGAGCATGTGCGGGCCCGTCACTCGGTAGAACCCTGTCCAGTCAAAGCGGTCATCGCTGTGGTGCACTTCGCAAGCGACAGTCGCCATAAGTGCAACGGCGTCGTCCTCGCCCTCCGTTAGGGCCGCAATGGTTTTGGAGAGATATTCGTAGTCGAGAGGCATACTGCTTCTTTCAGGCTAAAATTTCAGGGCAAATTTGAGATGCGATCAGATGCGTTCAATTGCGATCGCAGTACCTTCGCCACCACCGATGCAGATGGCCGCAACGCCGCGTTTCAGGCCCCGTTTTTCAAGGGCGTTGAGCAGCGTCACCATGATCCGTGCACCTGACGCACCGATAGGATGGCCCAGCGCACAGGCACCACCGTTGACGTTTACTTTTGAGTGGTCGATTCCCATTTCGTGCATGAAGGCGAGCGGAACCACGGCAAAGGCTTCGTTCACCTCCCACAGATCCACATCATCTTTGCTCCACCCGATCTGCTTGAGCAGCTTTTGCGCGGCTGGTACTGGCGCGGTTGTGAACAAACCTGGCGCTTGCGCGTGGCTTGCGTGACCCATGATCTGCGCCCGAATCATCAAGCCCTGTGCTTTGGCCGCCTCTTCTGACGCTAAGATAAGGGCCGCGGCTCCATCGGAGATCGAAGAAGAGTTCGCTGCCGTCACCGTCCCGCCGTCGCGGAAGGCTGGTTTGAGTTGCGGGATCTTGTCGGGGCGCGCGCTCTTGGGTTGCTCGTCCGCATCCACTGTTGTTGTCACTCTGCGGGATGTCACAGCAACAGATGCGATCTCGTCAGCAAACGCACCGCTTTCCTGCGCTTCCAACGCGCGGCTTAGAGAAGCCAGTGCATAATCGTCCTGAACCTGACGGGTGAATTGGAACGTCTCTGCACAATCTTCGGCGAACGTGCCCATCAGACGGCCCTTGTCATAGGCGTCTTCCAACCCGTCGAGGAACATATGGTCAATCACAGCCGCATGACCCAACCGCGCACCGCCGCGCATTTTCGGCAGCACGTAAGGCGCATTCGTCATGCTCTCCATACCGCCCGCAACCATCACGCCTGTATGTCCAAGGGCAATCTGGTCAAACCCGATCATCGCGGCCTTCATACCGCTACCGCACATCTTGTTCAGTGTCGTCGCGGGCACTTCCTCGCCCAGCCCTGCGGCAAATCCCGCCTGACGCGCGGGTGCCTGACCCTGACCTGCGGGCAAAACACAGCCCATCAGCACTTCCTCAACGACTGCGGAACCAGCACCGTCCAACGCGGCGCGAATCGCTGCACCGCCCAATTGCGCCGCCGTCATGTCCGAAAACACGCCCTGAAATCCGCCCATTGGCGTGCGTGACGCACCTGTAATAACCACTTTGTGCATTTCCGCTCTCCTATTTTGAGGTGCTTACAACTTCTTAGCCATTTGGCATTAGCAGAGGAGAGCACGTAATCCTTACAGGAATATATCATGGAACTTACCAGCTCAACAGAACCCGGCCTCCAGATCGTGACCGTACAGGAACCGCGCATTGATGCCGCCGTGGCATTGGCGTTCAAGGACCGGATGCGCGACGCAACAGATGGCGGGACTGACACGGTTGTCCTTGATCTCAACCATGTCCATTTCATTGATTCGAGCGGCCTTGGCGCGATTGTCGCAGCGATGAAAAACCTCGCCCCCGACCGTAAACTCATTCTCGCTGGGCTCACCCCGACCGTGGACAAGGTGTTTCGCCTGACCCGCATGGATTCGGTGTTCGGGGTCTTTCCGACTGTTGAGGCTGCCCTGACAAAGCTGCGGGCATGAACGGGCGACGACGGAGTGATATGCTTGTCTGACCTCCCCCCCTTTTCCGTCTCCATTGCTGGAACGGAGGAAGCTGTGCGCAACGGGTTGGCGCAGGCAATGGCATGTCTTGCACCGCTACACCTCACTGCCGACGACATGGGTACGGTCGAATTGGTATTGGCGGAGGCCCTCAACAACGTGGTGGAGCATGCTTTGGCTGACTCACCAAATCCAACAAAAATCGAAATTCGCGGACACCATAGCGCCGCAGGCCTGCACGTGACAGTGATTGACCGTGGTGCGCCGATGCCAGATGGCGCAACACCAGTTGCTAAAACGCCGAACCTTGATGTCAGCATCTGTGACATGCCCGAGGGTGGATTCGGCTGGTACATGATCCATACCCTCGCAACCAATGTCAGCTATGCACGCATTGGCGCGTCAAACCATCTGAGCTTGCACCTGCCTGTCGGGCTCTAATTCCAGAACGCTCCACTAAAAGGCTGTTCCTTAAACATGCCCTTTCCCCATCACATTTCTGCCACGCTTCACCATCATACCATTCCCTGTAGCTGCATATAGCTTCCTCCGGTGTCGCGTTTTATTGCCCCCACCCAGTACGCGACGCCGGAGCACTAACCTCCCCCGAACAGTATCAACCATTCGCATTGGCACCCTCGCCAATCCGCACTAGGCTTACGACAACTGTTTGATTATGTGAGGCTCCCCCAATGCGTGATTTCCAATTTCCCGGCCGTTCCCCTGTGCTTGCCACGGGTGGTATGTGCGCCACCTCCCACCCTTTGGGCGCAAAAGCCGCGATTGATGTGCTTGAGCGCGGCGGCAATGCCATGGATGCCGCAATTGCTGGAGCTGTCTTGCTGGGCATCTGCGAGCCGCAAATGACCGGTATCGGCGGTGATTGCTTTGTCCTCTGGTCCGAGGGCGGCAGTGACAAGGTGCACGCGCTCAACGGATCAGGCCGCGCACCTGCCGCTCTGGATGCTGCGCAATTGCGCGATGCGGGTGAGAAAACCGTCCCACTCCACACCGCTCACGCCGTCACCGTTCCCGGTGCGATTGATGCTTTCTGCTATCTCTCCGAAAAGGTTGGAAAACTTGGCCTTGATGCTGTTCTCGCCCCCGCGATTCGGTACGCGGATGAGGGTGTCGTTGTTGCACCGCGCGTTGCTTTTGACTGGGCAAATGACGCAGACACGCTGCAAGGGTCGGCACGCGACGCGTACCTCATGGGCGGCAAAGCACCCAAAGCGGGCGATATTTTCCGCGCACCCGGTCAGGCCGAAGTCCTCCGCCGCATCGCAAAAGGCGGACGCGACGCTTTCTATACAGGCGAAGTCGCCGAAGACATGCTGAGCGTACTAAATGCGATGGGCGGCAAACACACAGCTGAGGATTTCGCAGCAGTTTCTTGCACGCCAACCACCCCAATTTCTGGCACCTACAAAGACCTCGAAGTGGTTGAGCATCCGCCGAACGGCCAAGGTGCAACTGCCCTGTTAATGCTCAACATCCTGTCCCAGTTCGACATGGCAGGCATGGACCCACTGGGCGCGCAGCGCGTGCACATTGAGGCCGAAGCAACCAAGCTCGCCTATGATGCGCGCAACCGCTTCCTTGCCGACGCCGACTATGCCACCCGCGCCGATTACATGCTTGAGATGGACACCGCGAAAAAGCTGGCTGCACTGATCGACCCGACAAAGGCGATGCAAAGTGCTGCGGCGATCTCGGAGGCCGTACATAAGGACACGATCTATATTACCGTAGTTGATGGCGACGGCATGTCCGTCTCGCTGATTTATTCGATCTTCCACGGCTTCGGTTCTGGCATCGCCTCCGACAAATTCGGCCTGCTGATGCAAAACCGCGGTGCTGGCTTCACGCTTGAGGAAGGCCACCCGAACGAGCTCAAAGGCGGCAAGCGTCCGATGCACACCATCATACCCGGCATGATCCGTCAGGCAGGCCGTGTGGTCATGCCATTCGGCGTGATGGGCGGCGCATACCAGTGTTGCGGCCACGCACGATTCGCCTCCAACCTCACCGATTTCGGGATGGACCCGCAGGCCGCAATCGATGCGCCACGCGCCTTCACCGACAATGGCACTCTCAATGTCGAGCGCGGCTATTCCAATGCCGTCCGCGCCGAGCTGTCGGAATTGGGCCACACTGTTGCGATTCCCAAGACGGCAATCGGCGGCGCACAGGCGATAAAAATCCACGAAAGCGGTGTGCTCGAAGGGGCGTCAGACCCCCGCAAAGACGGCTGCGCGCTGGGATACTAACAGCGCCAACACGGTGTACGGGGGGTGTACGGCAGGTGCACGCATGGCACCCCCCAATTAATTCAGTTGGAAATGCAGCGGATAGGTGCCGTTCTCGAACGGGCCGAACAGGTCAGGAATATCAGGATGATCGACGGGTTCTCCGCTATAATCCGCAACCAGATTCTGTTCAGACACATAAGCCACATAATAGCTTTGATCGTTCTCGGCGAGCAGGTGATAAAACGGCTGCCCCTTGATCGGGCGGCTCTCCTCTGGAATCGACTCATACCACTCTTCGGTATTTGCAAACTCTGGGTCCACGTCAAAAATCACCCCGCGAAAGGGGTGTTTTTTATGGCGGACCACTTGTCCCAGATGATATTTTGCGCGCGTTCTAATCATTGCAATGCGCTCCCTACTCTTGGTTCATACTTGAAACAAGTACATTTTGTCCAACACTTGCCGCTTACTTGAAGGAAACAGTCTGTGAACTTGACACTCACCGTTTTAGAAATCGTCGCGCCCGTATTCCTGCTTGCGGCAGTCGGTTTTGCTTGGGTGAAGCTGGGGTACGAATACCGTATCAATTTTGTGACACAACTGGCCACCACGCTCGCGGTACCTTGCTTGATCTTCACTGCGCTCATGCAGACCGACATCGACCCAGCCGCCCTAACAGCGCTCTCTCTTGCCTCGATTGCGGCCTATGCAGGGGTGACGCTTGTGGCACTCGTGTTGGTGCGTATCGCAGGCCTGAGCAGGCGCACCTATGCCGCCCCCATGATCTTTGGAAACACGGGCAACTTGGGTCTGCCGTTGGCCCTTTTTGCCTTTGGAGATGAGGGGCTTAGCTATGCAGTAATTGTATTCGCGATCATGGCGATTTGGGCATTTACCTTTGGTGTCTGGCTGGTCGCGGGGGCTGGTAGCTTTAGTAAAGTGCTGCGCGAACCACTGGTCTGGGCTACGCTTTTGGGTGGTCTCTATTTATGGCAGGACTGGCAGACACCGCTCTTTCTCACCAACACGCTGGAGCTGATCGGGCAAATGGCTATCCCGCTGATGCTGATCACATTGGGTGTCGCTGTGGCACGCCTCACACCAGGGGGAATCGGTCGGGCCGTTGCTCTTTCTATTCTCAAGCTGGCACTCTGCGTGGGGATCGCGTGGGCAGCGGGATGGGCCTTCGAACTCGACCGTGTTGCCTTTGGTGTTCTGGTCCTACAAATCGCGACGCCCGTTGCTGTAGCCTCCTATTTATTGGCGGAAAAATACGGTGCCGATGCCCAGTCAGTAGCGGGGATGGTTGTTGTTTCCACCCTCATCTCGGTCGGCGCATTACCGCTTCTTTTGGCCGTTTTACTGTAGATTTTTGCTGTAAAAACAAAAATGCTTAGGCTAAGCTATGGCAAAATATAATAAACTAACTTGAGGCGATAGGCAGATGAAAACTCCCCTTCGCGCTATGATTATCGTGCTACTGCTGGCAAGCTGTGGCGGCTCCTCCACGACCCCTCCGCGGGATCTGGATAACGCGTGTACGATTCTCAAACAGCGCCCCGACTATCACAAAGCGTTCAAAGCGACCGAACGGAAATGGGGCATCCCTGTTCACGTTCAGATGGCCACCATCCATCAAGAAAGCAAGTTCGTCGGCGATGCCCGCACCCCTTTCCGCTATGTGCTGGGTGTGATCCCGATGGGCCGTCAGTCCAGTGCGTTCGGCTATGGTCAGGCACTTGATGCGACGTGGGATGAGTACCGCGCCGCTGAGCGCCGCAACGGTGCGAAACGTGACAAGATCACGGACGCCACGGACTTTATGGGTTGGTACATGAACATCAGCCGCGAGCGGAACAACATCGCGCTGCACGATGCGCGCAACCAGTATCTTGCCTATCACGAGGGGCACACCGGCTTTAACAGGGCCAGCTACAACAGTAAGCCATGGCTTGTCGGTGTAGCGGGCAAGGTAGAAGCGCGTTCGTTTATGTACCGCGACCAAATTGCGGCCTGTAGATTACGGTAAAGGCCTGCAACACGGCCTAGTGCTGTACAGGCTTATTAAGGAGAAGATGCTGTGCTGATGATTGCGCGCGTTCTAATGGGTGTTATCGCAGCACTGCACGCGTACATTGCCTATTTTGAGATGTTCGCTTGGGAGGCTACAGGACCACGCGTGTTCTCTACGTTTCCGCCAGAATTGTTCGGTCAGACAACAGTTCTCGCGGCCAATCAGGGTATATACAACGCTTTCTTGGTCGCGGGTTTGATCTGGGCATTGCTCATCGCAGACCGGGAATGGCAGCGTAAGATCGGGACCTGCTTTTTGCTGTTTATCATGGCGGCGGGCGTGGTCGGTGCGGTCACAATCTCACCTCGCATCATGATGATTCAAACCGTGCCAGCCCTTATTGCAGCGCTGTTGCTGTGGCGTTCAGCGCGCCAATAACAGCGCGCTGATAGCTCTCTATTATCGGTTCACCGAACCGGGGCTGCCCACATCGAACAGCTTGTTCGCGAGGGTGCCACCCTTTTTCAATTCACCCAAGATGACCGTCGTCTGGCTCCCGTTCCCGTCGTTAATGATCCACTGACGCAGTTCAGGGTTGGGGCCTGTGAACTTCATCTGGATGTTGCCGTACTGGGGGTTTTCGGGATCTTGCGCCGTGACAGTCGTAGCAGTGCCATCATAGGAATGGCCCGTCACCATCTTGGCCTGAGACAAGTTCACGTTGCGCGCCAGAATGATCGACAATGGCGTGCGTGACAGCGGATAAGTCTCAGGGGCCTGATTGGATTTCTTGTCATAAATCACAACCGTATTCGACCCAGCGACGACAAGTCCTGTATCAGGCGCGTTGTACTCGAAACGCACACGACCGGGGCGTTTGATATAGATAGTCCCCGTAGAGATCGTTCCATCCCCGTTGATCTGGGTAAACTCTCCTTGGGCGGTGGTCATGCCATTGAGGTAGCTGCTGATTTTTCCCAGCGGCAGTTTTTCCGCCATGGCTCCTGTTGCGGCAAATGCCAGCGCAGCAGTGAGCGTAATCGTCTTGAGAAATCGCATGTGATGATCCTGTCTTTTAATACTTAGGTTGCCCCAACATAGGCACACACCCGTTGATATGCGATATCAACCACGCGCATTGACCAGTTCAAGCGCAATTTCCCCACACCTGAGCGAGGTTACGCCACCCCAAAATAGAAAATGGCCCCCTTCTGAGAAAGGAGGCCATTTTACGAGCGTGCCAGTGGGTGAGGTTAGCCCTGTTCTGGCACAAGTATCTCGCGCTTACCTACGTGGTTCGCAGAAGAGACGAGGCCTTCGTCCTCCATTTGCTCAACCAGACGGGCGGCTTTGTTATAGCCGATCGCGAGTTTGCGTTGGATATAGGAGGTGGAGCATTTGCGGTCTTTGGTCACAATCGCTACGGCCGTGTCATAGAGCGCATCTTCGCTATCTGTATTGCCGCCAGTGTTGAGGCCCAGCACGGTATCGATATCATTCTCTTTGTCTTCGGGCGGGCCCTCAACAACACCGGAAACATACTCGGGCTCACCGAATTGCTTGAGGTGGTTAACAATCTCCTCAACCTCCTCATCGCTCACAAACGGCCCATGGCAACGCACAACTTTGGACCCACCCGCCATATAAAGCATGTCACCCATACCCAGCAGTTGTTCTGCGCCCATCTCACCAAGGATGGTGCGGCTGTCGATTTTGCTGGTCACTTGGAAAGAAATCCGCGTGGGGAAGTTCGCTTTGATCGTACCGGTGATCACATCGACCGATGGACGCTGTGTCGCCATAATGAGGTGGATACCGGAGGCCCGCGCCATCTGCGCCAGACGCTGGATGCAGGCTTCGATCTCTTTACCGGCAACCATCATCAGGTCGGCCATCTCGTCCACGATCACAACGATATAGGGCAGCTTTTCGGGCTTGTTCTCTTCCGTCTCGAAGATCGGCTCGCCTGTGTCGTCATCAAAGCCTGTCTGAACAGTACGCGAGAACATCTCGCCTTTGGCCAGCGCCTCCTTGACGCGGCCATTGTAGCCTTCGATGTTACGCACGCCCATTTTCGACATCTTGCGATAACGATCTTCCATCTCGCCGACGGTCCATTTCAGCGCGACGAGCGCCTTCTTGGGGTCTGTCACAACAGGGGACAGCAGATGCGGGATGCCGTCATAGACGCTGAGTTCCAGCATCTTGGGATCGATCATGATCATGCGGCATTCTTCAGGGCTGAGTTTATACAGCAGCGACAGGATCATCGTGTTGATCGCAACAGATTTACCTGAACCAGTTGTACCCGCGATCAACAGGTGAGGCATCTTCGCGAGGTTGGCCACAACAGGCTCCCCACCGATGTCTTTCCCGAGGGCGAGTGGCAGGTTCTGGTTTCCATCACCAAAATCACGCGAGGAAAGAATTTCACGCAATACAACCTTTTCACGGTTCTCGTTGGGGAGTTCGATACCAATCACGCTACGACCCGGAACAGTCGAGACACGCGCCGAGAGCGCCGCCATGGAGCGGGCGATATCGTCAGCAAGACCGATCACACGGGACGCTTTCAGACCCGGCGCAGGCTCAAGCTCATACATAGTGACAACTGGACCAGGACGCACAGCAACGATCTCGCCCTTCACGCCATAATCATCGAGCACGGATTCTAGCATGCGCGCATTTTCTTCCAGTGCTTCATCACTGAGTTGTTGGCGCGGTGAGTCGTCGGCTGACTCCAAAAGGCTCAGCGGTGGCAGCTCAAAACCGGGGTGGCTCTCTTCAAAGGCAAGTACAGGCTGCGCTTCGGCCTTGGCTTGTTTGCTCTGCGGCACGGCCTTGCGGGTCATTGGCATAACTACACGCTTTGGCTCTGGCACAGGAATTTTAGGAGCTGAGAATGCGACGGCTGCTGGTTGCTCTGGCACCGCCTCCTCAGCCATTTCCGGCTCTACAAATATGTTAACTTCGTCCGCAGCAAAAGGCTCGGTGAGCGTGTCATACTCTTCAATCGGCGCGTCATAGCTCTCCATCGGGGCAGCGTCCGCGTAGACAGGTGCGGGGGGCGCAGTCGGGATGGCGCGGGCGGTCACAGGCGTCACAACTGGAGCTGCAGGTGCAGGCGCATTTGTGACGCGTGCAGTCAAGGGCGGCTCTGGACGGGTGGTGTTGAGTAGCAACGGATCAGGCCCGCGACCCCGCCCACGTGTCAGCGGTGCCGTGGTTGGGACGTGGATCGCGTTCGTTGTGCGCACGCGGTTTTTGATGATGTCGGAAATCTTGGTTTTGATGCGCTCTTCGCTCGGCGCTTGCTCCAGCACGGGCTGGTGCGCTGTCTCGACCAATTCAGGCTCTGGCATTGCATCTGGACGTTTGATCAGACCGGGCATACGTGCCAGCAGGCTTGCCTTTGCTTCAGGCTCAGGCGTCGCATCATATTGCGGTTCGGCTTCGTATTCTGGCGCAGGCGCAGGTGCAACATTACGGCTTGCGATCAGGCGTGGCATGCGGGCTGCGGCAGGGGCCACTTGTGCTTCGGCCTGTGCGTACTCTGCGGCATAGGCGTCTGCCTGTGCTTGATCAGCGCGGCGCTGCTCGCGGCGCACTGCTTGTTTGGCTTGCAACCCTTGTGCCGCGGCAACCGCGCCACCCGCACTACGGCCAAGAATATTCATCAACGTGGCATACACCATAATCGTACCGACCAGCAGGAAGCGGCCAAAACGGGTGAGCTCCGTTTTGGTAAAGCCGAGCACAAATGCACCCAAAGCAAGAATGCCGATCCCCATGAGGAACGACATCAACTTGACTGTGAAGGTAGATCCAATCGGCAGCACCGTCAGGATCACGCCCATGATTGTGTCGCCAAACAAGCCACCCAATCCAAAGCTATGGGTTTGCAGCCATTCAGCACCCGGTGTCAGAGTTGCCGCATAAATCGCGCCGAGAGCGACAGCAATTGGTGCAAAGATCAGACGTCCCATGGCGCGTTCCTGACCACGGTGGATCGCAAAGCGAACACCCCAGACCAGCAACACCACGGCCAAGCCCCACGCGCCCCAGCCGACGATCATGAACAATGGGGCGGCAAGGGAGGCACCCATTCGGCCCAGCCAATTTTGGGCAGGCGCATCGGTGGCGAGCATCCAGTTAGGATCATCGGGGGTGTAGCTCGCAATCATCATGGCAGCCATCACGCCGAGCACCACAAGTGCGATACCCAGCAATTCCTTGCCGCGCTTTTCAATCGCTTCTGCTGTGTTGCTGTCGAGCAGCGGCTCGCGCTGTCGTGTCTGATATGCCATTAACTCGTCCCTCTTAAACCGCATAAAGACAATCACGGATGGCCTGAAGGCCCCGTTCTGTCTCTTCTTTTGGCGCCACTAAGGCAGCTCTTATGTATTTTTTGCCGGGGTTCTCGACGCCCGCCACGTCTTGGGCAAGGTAGCCACCTGGTAGTACCTTCACACCAGTTTCGCGCCACAGCTTCACAGCTGCTTCCTCATCGTCCTCAACGGGCAACCATAGGAAGAATCCAGCTTCGGGGCTGATATATCCTGCCACATTGCCAAAGATCCGATCCGCGATCTCGAATTTCTCCGCATACATCGCACGGCTCTCAATCACGTGTGCCTCGTCATTCCAAACGGCTGCCGATGCCGCCTGAAGGGGCAAAGGCAAAGGTGCGCCTGCGTAATTCCGCAATTGTTTGATCTCGCGCATCGTGTCTGCACCAGAAGCGCAAAAGCCTGAACGCAGACCAGGCAAGTTCGAGCGCTTGCTCAAGCTGTGGAAAATCACGACACGGTTGAGGTCGGCCCCTAATTCATGGGCGACCTGCAATGCGCCAACGGGAGGCGTGTTGCGGTAAATCTCGGAGTAGCATTCATCCGCGAAGATGAAGAAGTCGTGTTTTTCGGCCAGATGGATCAGCGCTTCCCAATAGTCGCGGCTAGCAACGGCACCCTGCGGGTTCGCGGGGGAACAGACATAGACGGCGACCGTACGGTCCAGCGTTTCAGCATCAACCGCGTGGAAGTCCGGCAGATGACCGGTGGCCTCAGTCGCGTTGACCATAACGGGATCGGCTGCTCCCGAAATCGCGCCAATCATATAGACCTGATAAAACGGGTTCGGCATCAGGATTGCAGGCTTCTGGCCGTTCTTCGTCTCAGGGCAAAGGGCGACAACAGCGTTATAAAGTCCCTCACGTGTTCCGTTCAGCGCCATGACTTGGGTATCTGCATCCACAGGTACGCCGTAGCGACGGTTCACCCATGCAGCAATCGCGCCACGCAATTCGGGCGAGCCATCATTAGGTGGATAGCTGTTAAAACCAGCGGCATTTTTTACAATCACGTCAGTGACCCAAGCCGGAAACGCATGTTTCGGCTCGCCTATGGTCATCTGGATCAGCGGGCCTCCTCCCTCATGCACATCAAGAAGTGCACGCAGACGGGGCCACGCATGAGCTGGAAGGTTCGAAAACCGCTCAGGAAAATTCATCAAAACTGCCTCGGATCGGGATCGTTATCGCCCCGTTTCGTCTAAGGTAGCTTAAATCGTGCTCCGGCGTCTAGGAAAATTCCAATGTATATGCGCTGCTTGTGGCTTTTTGGTCTCTTAAGCGAGGGCCGCCTCAGCGGCAGCGCCCAGCCGCAGCAATGCATTGTCAAAATCAGGAGCTGCCATGAGCATCAAACCGCAACTTGGTGTGCCTGTCGGCAAGGTCAGCGCGCACAAACCTAACAGATTGCCGATACGTGTATTGCGCAGAGCCATAAGGTTCTCGGTAACGTAATACTCAGGCTCGGCGATCAGACGCGCAAGGTTTGGGGGGAGTATCGGCGCAGTCGGTGCAATGATCGCATCATAGCCTGCTGTTGCGTAATCATATTCCTGCCGTGCCAACTCAAGCTTGGCCCACGCACCTACATATTCAGGGCCTGATACATCACGGCC